>JBDGPQ010000186.1:0-1135 GCA_042219595.1 Haloarculaceae archaeon | reverse complement strand
CGCCCTTGTACGCGTGATGGCTGGCGGCGGTCGCACGCAGACAGTGTGGATACACACGGCCGGTGAGTTGGGCCTCTTCGGCTGCTTCCTTGACTCGTCGATTGATCGTCGAACGGGACCGCGGGAAGCCCTCGTACCGGTTGGCAAACCGCTCAATACACAACTCGATGCGTAACGAGAGGTCGAACGGGATCGAGCGGGCGGCGGCAACGGTTTTCGGATGCCAGCGCGTACGGAGGGCGGCCTCGGAAGTCAGCTCGTCAGTGTGATCGGCTTCCTGGCGGGCCTGTCGCTGACAGTAACCACAGTGACAGGGTTCGTGCTTTGGAATGTGGACGAGCTTCCGGTTCCAATCTATCCAACCGGTTTTTAGGTGCGCGATTTCGCCGGCTCGAAGGCCAAGCCGACCGCCGAGTAGGCAGATGAACCTGGCCTCGAATCCGCGCGGCTCGGGTATGTCTCGACAGGCCTCCAGCAGGCGTTCGAATTCCCGGTCATTGAGCACATCCTCGTGAGAGTGGTGGGTGGTCAGTGCGTCACGATGCCGCTCGGCCCATCCCGTGTTGGACGATTCAGGGTGACCCATATCGATCCATGGCACTGCCCAGCGATCAAAGAAAATCCCATCATCATGGAGGTAATATCCCGGTCAGCTGCTGAATAGAGGGTGCAGTCTTGCAAGCCGGACCACGCTGAAATACAGCGCTTCATGGAGATAGTGGTTGATTAGAAGGGGCGCTTCACATCATCCGTACCAAACCAATGACCGGTCGCAATCATGCCGGCACCATGCCGTTGGAGACCACGACTCCGGCGGGATCGACTTCGGATTCCGTACTGTCAACTGTCTGGGCACACAGGTCGGGGTATGATGGACGACAGTGCCAGTGAAGGGGGACTACGGAGGGCAGACGTCGACGTCTCTACGCTCCTCGGTGATGATCACGAGGCGTTCGAGGCAGCCCTCTCGGGTGAGGTGGACGGACCGGCCGCTGTCGTTGGGGATCCGTTCTCCGGACGCGGTACCGTCTTAGACAGAGCGGTACGGGAACTGGACGCGATCCGGGTCTCCCTTGAGCCGAGCGATGGGGTTGACCGGATTCGCGAGAGGATCAACAGCGGGCCGATCGTGGTC
>JBDGPQ010000174.1:0-1268 GCA_042219595.1 Haloarculaceae archaeon | reverse complement strand
TCTTGGCTGCAACCGGGAACGCACGGCCACAAATCCGACTCGTCACCTGATTGGGTGGCTCCGGGATTGTGGAACGTGTACCGCGTTCGATCGCCGAACGCATGCACCACGCCCCAGCGTGGCCAGTGTCGTTCCAATTCACAACTATGGCACGCATGCATACCCGCCGCCGCGGCTCGTCCGGTTCGGACCGGCCAGCGGCCGATGATCCCCCTGAGTGGAGCGATGTGGACGCTGAGGCCGTCGAAGACCGTGTCGTCGAGCTGGCGGAGGCTGGTCACAGTCCAAGCGAGATCGGTCTCAAGCTACGCGACGAGGGCGTCGACGGCACGCCCGTTCCGGATGTTTCACTCGCGACCGGCAAGAAAGTCACAGAGATCCTCGCGGAACACGATGCCGAGCCCGAGATTCCCGAGGATCTCCGTAATCTGATGGAGCGAGCCGTCCGACTCCAGGAACACATGGACGAGAATCCGACCGATTACCAGAACAAACGCGCATTGCAGAATACCCAGTCGAAGATCCGCCGGCTCGTCGATTACTATCGTGGCGACGAGCTGGATGCAGACTTCACGTACAGTTACGATACGGCGAAAGAACTCCTGTAAATGGCAACGACAGAGCGTGCGACCGAGCCAGCCCTTGCCGACGACGTGGCCGCAAGCTGCAGCGATGCGGGCCTCGTTAGCCTCATCGGCGCGCCGCGGGGGGGTGCGCTTTCGGCAGTTGGTCTACTCGCGAACGCGCTCGATGCAATCGATATCCCCTTCCAGGCGCGGATCGGTGATTCCGATCCTCTAGGGACGGAAGCCGATGTTAGTATCGCAATCGGCGCGCCGAATGTCGATGCCGGACACGCCATTGGCCCGGAGGCCGCGACAGAGGTGGCGGCTGCGCTTGGTGGTGCTGATCCGGTACTCGCGGTAGCCGCGACCTCGGCCGGTTCGACCACTGCAGGTGACCCTGGGGGTCTGGAGCGGCGGTCCGGCCTTGGAGTGCCGACAGCCGACCCAGTCGACGGACTTGCCCATTCGACCCTCGTTCACGGGCCATTCTCCGGAGAGCCGAAAACAGCGCGGACCGTCATCGATCCCCACGTGGACGGCACTGATGACGGAGCGCGCCGGGAGCGTGCGTCGGCGGCAGTACTTGCGGTAGCCTCAGAGGCACCGCCCGACAGCCGGGCCGGGGCAGCCGTCGAACGCATTCTCAAGCCCCATATTGGAGGGCCATTCGCGACCGTCGAAGGATATGCAGATGTCCTCGAT
>JBDGPQ010000237.1:0-1454 GCA_042219595.1 Haloarculaceae archaeon | reverse complement strand
ATCGAGATCATGCGGATGTTCGCCTCTGCCTTCGGCTCGGTCGGAGACGACGGCTTTGACCTCTATCCCACGGCCCAGCGCGAAGAGATCGATCGGATCATCGATGCCATCTACGATCCGATCAACAATGGCGTCTATCGAGCCG
The DNA here is from genome assembly GCA_042219595.1 of Haloarculaceae archaeon. Taxonomy (GTDB): domain Archaea; phylum Halobacteriota; class Halobacteria; order Halobacteriales; family Haloarculaceae; genus CAYLJD01. The sequence goes on along the minus strand of JBDGPQ010000237.1, from coordinate 1,309 downwards.
GGTTTGCGGCCTCACAGGCGGCCTATGACGAGGCCGTCACGGACGTATTCGATGCCCTCGATCACTGGAATGAGGTCCTCGGCGAGCAGCGATATCTCGCCGGCAATCGCCTAACGCTGGCGGACGTGCGCATGTTCCCCACACTGGTGCGCTTCGATCAGTGCTACCACACTGCGTTCAAATGTGATCGGCAATACCTGCACCAGTACGACAACCTTTGGCCGTATCTGCGTGATCTCTACCAGACGCCTGGATTCGCGGATACGGTCGTCTGGAATCATATCAAGGATCAAGGCTATTTCCAGGGGGAGATCACGCCGATCGGTCCAGAGTTGGATTTCATGGCGCCACACGATCGCGAGCGTCTAACTGACGGATCGTCCGATCCGGTCCGGCCAAGAGCGGATTAAACCCGCTTAATCCTGGTTGAGCATATTCGCCATTCATTGCTCCCGTTCACGAATCCGGCAGTGGACACTACCGTGTCCGATCACCGATGAACACAGAGACGGCTCTATCGACAGCTGAAGATCTCAGTCCGGACAGCATCGAACCGATCGTTCGCGAAATCCTCATTATAGTCGCACTGGTTGCGTTGCTGGGAATCGCATCATTGTTACCCGGAACGGGCATCGAACTCCCCGGCACGACGATTTCGATTGGCGATCTCATCATCGCCGGGGCCAGCCTCGGTATCGTTGCATCGCTTATCTGGGTGGGACCGAAGCTCCGAACTGTTGCCGAGCGAGTGCTCATCGGGCCCCCGCGCGTCCTCAGTGATGTCGGGTCGATCGCCCGTAACCTCGCCCTCTTCACGGCCGTTCTCGTGGCCCACTGGGGCTTCGAGCCAGTACTCCGCCCCTTGCTCGAGATTGGCTGGCTCTACGACGCGGGGTTCCTTGTCCTCGCGTTAATCCCCCTTGGAATCGTTGCATACCGGGTATACACGTCGCTCGACCCTCTCACGACATTCCTCACCGACCGACTCCTCGGTACGCAATCGCAAAACGGGACACCCACCGAAGAGAACGACTGGTCCTAGGATTTGACCAGCGTTTGACGGTCGATTCGCTCGACCATTTGCCTATGAATTTGATTCATCGTTGAGACGAGTCGAAGCGTAACAGTCGTTGGCAGTATGGGAATGATATTTGGATCGCCCTTTACACCCGGTTGGATTTTTCGATTTTCGGGCTCTCAAAGCTGGGAGCACTGGTTCCGGCGCGCCACCGCCAAGGCCACTTACAGGCCGGATCGGCGTTGTTACTAGATTCGGAAACTCAGTCGGGACACAGAACGGGCCTCAGTC
>JBDGPQ010000108.1:0-1473 GCA_042219595.1 Haloarculaceae archaeon | reverse complement strand
AGTCCCGAACCATCGAGGCCGACTCGATCACATCGGCCTCTTTCTGTGACGGCCGTCGACTGTACCGACTGCCTACCGTTTAAGCGTCCAGCCAGCGAGCCGCGGATATGGATTTTGGTGAGTCAGAAATGGAGCAAGCCGTCAGGACAGGCCTCCGAGAGATCACTGACGCCTACGACCGGGACTACTGGCGGTCGGTCCGAAACGAGGGCCGACAGCCGGACGAGTTTCGAGCGGATCTCGCAGACCAGGGATGGCTCGGGATTATGGTGCCGGAGGAGTACGGTGGACAGGGACTCGGTCTCCAGGAAGCAGCCATCATGGCGGAGGAACTCGGCCGGTCCGGCGGCGGCAGAACCGCGACCAATCTCGGCCTCACGGCCTGCATGTACGGCGGTGGACTCCTTCCACAACACGGCTCCGCCGAACAACAAGCGGAGTGGCTGCCGCGTCTCGCGAGCGGGGAGGCCGAGTGGGCGATCGGTGTCACGGAACCGAATGCCGGTCTGAATACCACCAACATCGAGACGACTGCCACGCAGGAGGGCGACGAGTACGTAATCGACGGGCACAAGCAGTGGACGACGGGAATCGATACCGCCGATCGGGTGGCCCTTCTCGCGCGAACACTCTCTCCCGAGGACGCCGACAGCCGGGGCCACGGCCTCACCATCTTCCTGGTAGATCCGGATGACCCTGGAATCGAATACGAGGAGATCCCTATCGATACGTATCACCACCATCCGTCGTTTACTGTTCACATCGATGGTGTCCGGGTGCCCGAACGTGCCATCGTCGGCGAGAAACACCGGGGGCTCTATCACTTCTTTTCGGGCCTCAACATCGAGCGGACCTACATCGCTGCCTCAGTATACGGTATCGGCTCACACGTTCTTGAGCGGACCTGCGAGTACGCGAACGATCGAGAGGTCTTCGACGCCCCGATTGGCAGCCACCAGGCCATACAGCACCCGCTCGCAGACGCCTACGCGGACCTCGAGTGCGCCGGGCTCATGGTCCGGCGGGCGGCCTGGCTGTACGATTCTGATAGCGAGGCAGCGGGCGGCCCGGCCAATATAGCGAATCTCAAGGCTGCCGAGGCGGCCTGGGCGGCCTGCGAAGCGGCAATGACGACATTTGGTGGAATGAGCATCTCGTCGGAACTCGGCATGACAAAGTACTGGGAGGAAGTCCGGCATATGCGGACGGCGCCGGTGAGCGAGGAATTGATCCGGAATTACATCGCCGAGCACGAACTTGGGTTGCCCCGGTCGTATTAACGAGAGGGTCGGGCCGGGTCTGCAGCTCTATGACGCGGTGGATCGCCGGTAGGAGTGGCGTGACCGTCCGTTACGGTGCCACGCGATAAGCATTCACGTAGCCGAGCGCAATGACGATACCGCCGACACCGAGGATCAGGACCGCGAGCCGCTGTGCGATGGATCCGGGCAACGTGACCGCAAGGCCTAGCAA
>JBDGPQ010000102.1:0-1586 GCA_042219595.1 Haloarculaceae archaeon | reverse complement strand
ACATATGGACCAGATCCTCGGTTGGGGTATTGCCCACACCCGTGAGTGCCTCGGGAAGGACTACCCCTCCCCCGAGTCCGCAGAGTGCGGTATCAAATCGTGCGACCCCAGTCGCCATTGCCATGAGAGTATTCGCCAAGCTCATTCCATTTGTATCATGCAGATGGAAACCGATATCGAGTGTCGGCCACTGCTCTTGGACTCGCGTGAAAAGGCTCGCTACCTCCGCTGGATTTGCGAGACCCATTGTCGCGGCGAGGGTCACTTCGTCGACACCAGCGTCGACGACGGCATTCACCACGTCCAGCGTCCGATCTGGGTCGATCCGTCCCTCGTATGGACAGTAGAAACTCGTCGCTACGCCGGCCTCAACTGTTATGTTACTATTTGCCGCGATATCAACGATCGCGTCGACTTCCGCGATCGCGCCATCAACACTCATCCGCTGATTCTTTCGACTGTAGGTTTCGCTTACCGTCACGAGAGCGTTTACTTTGTCGACGCCGGCGTCAACCGCGCGCTCCATCCCAGTGACATTCGGAACCTGCGCTCGGTATGTCACATCGTCGACCCGGTCAATGCCGGACGCCACTGCTTCGGCATCCCGAAGATTCGGCACCGCGTCCGGGTGAGCGAAGCTGGTGAATTCGATCTCCTCTACACCTGTCGTCGAAAGAGCATCGATGATAGCGATCTTTTCATCCGTCTCTACGAATTGATCCAGCCGTTGAAATCCGTCTCTTGGGAGCATCTCGACGATCGATACCGCGTCCGGAAGATCGATCATCAGATCACCCCCGCCTCCCGGAGCTCATTTACCGTCTTCACATCGTACTCAAGCCAATCGCGGTAGACTTCTTTGTTGTGTGAGCCCAGCTCCGGGCCGAGGTGACTGATCCTTCCAGGGGTCCTATTGAGCCGCGGGAATACGTTATGCACAATCCCGCTTCCAAGTGCGTCGTCAGGAACCTCGACGAGCGCATTCCGTGCTCGGTAGTGCTCATCGTCGATGATATCCTCGATATCATAGATCGGACCAATGGTCGCCTCTGCGTCCTCGAAGCGCTGAATGATTTCACGGCGTGAGTGCTGCGCCATCCAATCTTGGATGATTTCATCCAGGATTTCGACGTTCTCGAGTCGACTTTCATTGTCCTCAAAACGTGGATCGTCCTGCAACTCCGGTCGACCAATCGCCTCGAATACCCGCATCGCCAGTTCTTGGACGCTCGCCGCAATAGCGACATATTGGCCATCGCCCGTTTCATAGATATTCCGCGGTGCAGATGAAGTTGAGCGGTTCCCGGTCCGCTCTGGTACTTTCTCGAGATGTTGGTATTCCAAAGAATGGGGGCCTAACAGCGTGAAGATTGGCTCCAGCAGACTTGTGTCGATATACTGTCCACCAGCCTCCGCATGGGGGCGGCCGATCAGCGCAGCGAGGACTCCAAGCGCTCCAAACACACCGGCGATTCCGTCCGCAAGGCCGGTCGGCGGCAGCAGGGGTTCCCGATCCGGGTACCCGTTCACATGGACGAATCCTGACATCGCCTCCGCGAGTGTTCCGAACCCAGGCCGGTCGTTAT
>JBDGPQ010000028.1:0-1651 GCA_042219595.1 Haloarculaceae archaeon | reverse complement strand
CGGGAACTCGGGTGCCGTGTCCTCACTGTCAACGCTCAGCCTGACGGTCGGTTTCCAGGGCGAAATCCAGAGCCCGTTTCTGATGCACTTGGGGACCTCCAGCGGTTGGTCAGGACGGCGGATGCCGATCTCGGCATCGCGCATGATGGCGACGCTGACCGGGCAATTCTTGTGGATGAAACTGGCCAGGTGGTGCCGGGCAGTGCGGTTCTCGCAGCCCTCGCCGACGCAGTGCTCGAGCCTGGAGACGTGCTGGTATCGGCTGCCAATGTGTCTCAACGCGTTGTCGATGTCGTGGAGCGGCTCGACGCTGAGCTCGTGCGAACCCGCATTGGTAGCACGTATCTCATTTCAGCAATCCGTGACCGACTCGACAGCGGCGACTCGGTACCGATAGCCGGTGAAAACAACGGCGGCATCCTGTTCCCAGATTATCGTATCGCCCGTGATGGTGCGTATACCGCAGCCCGATTCTGCGAGCTCCTGGGCGAGTCCACCGCGAGCGAGGTACTCGCCCCGTTTGATGGCTATACGACAGTTCGACGGGATCTCCACTATGCCTCGGACGGAGAACGCAAGGAGATGCTCAGTGGCATTCGTGCCGCGGTGACCGATGCGGATGGCCAGCGAGATGAAACTGACGGCATCCGACTCGACTTTGCCGATGCATGGGTACTTGCTCGTCCAAGCGGAACGGAGCCGGTGGTTCGCATCTACGCGGAATCGGATGATGCCGATCGTGCCAATGAACTCGCTGAGTGGCTGGCTAGCGCTGCCGAACAGAAGTGAATCAGAGGTCTCTGAGCCAAAGTTCCACGACTTGACTGGGGGTAGAGATCAGTACTCGGGATACTCCTCGAGCGCCTCTTCCAGCGTGGCAAGCTCCGCTCGAAGCTGATCGAGTTCCTCCTCGATAGCCCCCGACCGGAGGCGCTCGCGCTGCTCTTCGTCGAGTTCGTCGCGTGCGACGGCCGCTTCTCGGATGCGCTCATAATCGGTTGTCTTCGGAAGACGGCGGACCTGGCGTAATTGCTCAACCACTGCCGGTGCGAAGCGGGTCACGACCCGCTCGGCCTCCCGGCACTGATATGACAGTCGGGCAGCCGGCGGCGGTGGCCACTCCACCGTCAATGGGTCAGCATCGAGCCGTCGAAGGTAGGTTGTATGAGGGCGGACTGCCGTCTTGAGTGCAGACGGATCCGCAACGTAGTGTTCGAGTTTTGATCGGCTGTACTCGGCGTATTCGAGCAACGTCGGAATTGGTTCAGTCCCTGCATCCGCGCTATCGACGAACTGACGGAGGTCGTCAGGTGGATTGCGGAAGCTCACGATCGGAAAGCGCTGGGCTTTGTCGACGAGGTCAAGGACCTCTCTGGCCGGGGCCTCACGGCGGAAGGCCTCGAAGGCATCTGCGATCTGTTCGTTGTAGGAATCGATCGGGTTTCGAAGCCGATCCGTCGGTGCATCGAGATCGACTGCGCCGAGCCGTTTGATCCGTTCGAGTTTATCGATGCGATCGCTTACGGTTCGTCGGCGAGCCGCGACGGCGCTGCGCGCGGACCGGTATCGTTCACGAGCCGCTCGGCGTTCATCGAGGCGGGCGACAAGGTCAGCCACGGGTTCGAGATTTTCCCGCACCTGTTCGAAATCG
>JBDGPQ010000055.1:0-1685 GCA_042219595.1 Haloarculaceae archaeon | reverse complement strand
CACGTTCCCGACGGTCTTTGTCGAGAGCGCATCATCCCCGGTCACGACAGCGAATACTGGCGTATGCTCCGTCACCAGCGCAAGGGGGCCATGCTTGAGCTCCCCTGCCGCGAAGCCTTCGGCATGGCGGTAGGTAATTTCCTTCATCTTCAGCGCGCCCTCGAGCGCGACCGGGTAGTGATAGCCCCGTCCGATGAAGAAGAAGGCATTCGCGTCGGCGTAGGTTTCTGCGACGATCTGTGCTCGCGACTCGTCGAGCAGCGACTGGACATTCGCGGGGAGTTCCCGTAACGCAGTGACGATGTCCCGGGTGTCGCTGGCCCCGGCAATCGCGACCTGCAACAATGTCAGCGCAGCGAGTTGGGTTGCAAATGTCTTCGTGGCTGCGACGCCGATTTCTGGACCAGCCCGAACGTGGAGGACGTGATCGGCCTCCCGTTCGGCTGTCGATCCCACGACATTGGTCACCGCTAATGTCCGAGCACCGCGTCGGTCTGCCTCTCGCAATCCCGCCAGCGTGTCGGCGGTCTCCCCGCTCTGGCTCACACCGATCACGAGTGCGTCGCCGATTGGCGGTGGTGAGCTCGCATATTCGCTGGCGATAAACGATTGGGCGGGGACTCCGGCGGCCTGGAACAGGCGCTCGCCGAACATTCCGGCGTGGTAAGACGTCCCTGCAGCCACGAAGTGCACGCCAGTCGGCGAGAGGTCCCCGAGGTCGCCAACATCGACACTCCCGCGCAACTCATCTACGCGGCCACGGATGCATCGCCGGATCGCGCGGGGTTGTTCGTGAATCTCCTTGAGCATGAAATGGTCATACCCGCTCTTGCCGGTCTCCTCGGCGTCCCACTCGACGGTCTCGACTGATTTGTCGACAGTCGATCCGTCGGCATCGGTGACGGTCCACCCATCACCGTCGAGTCGAACGAACTCGCCATCACCGACGTAGACCACGCTGTCGGTGAAGTCCCGGAACGCTGGCACGTCGCTCGCAAGGAACGTTGCTCCATCCGCGAGGCCGAGGACAAGTGGCGAGTCGTTCCGCGCTGCAAAGATCGCCTCTGAGCCTGCGATCACCGCAGCGATCGCATAGCTCCCTTCGACGTCTTCGATGGCATTGCGAAACGCTGTCTCTGGGTCATGTCCATCGGCGAGTTGATCTTCGATCAGATGGGGAACCACCTCGGTATCGGTATCACTGGAGAATTCGTGACCAGCGGCGAGTAACTCGTCGCGGAGCGTCTGGTAGTTTTCGATAATCCCGTTGTGAACGACGGCCACATCGCCTCTGCAGTCGACGTGCGGGTGTGCGTTTGCGTCTGTCGGCGGCCCATGCGTACTCCAGCGACTATGACCGAGTCCGAGCGTTCCTGAGATGGTAGCACCCTGGAGATCGTCCTTCAGTGCTTGAATTTCGCCGGCGCATTTCCGGACTTGCAGTGTCGAGCCATCACCAAGTGCGACACCTGCCGAATCATAGCCGCGATATTCGAGCTTCTCGAGGCCATGAAGCAGCGTTTCGAGTGTATTATCACCACGACCGACGCATCCGATGATTCCGCACATTAGCGGACCACCTCAACCCCCTCGCTGATGTTCTCGCTCACGTGTGCGCCGGTTCCGATCCGAACGTTTGGCCCGACCAACGTGCCGGGGTCTAATGTTGCAGCCCCGCCGACACG
>JBDGPQ010000114.1:0-1726 GCA_042219595.1 Haloarculaceae archaeon | reverse complement strand
ATGGAAGGCGATGCAAACGTCGACCTCCCGGAGGAAGAGCAACTTCAAGGCCGTGGCGTATAAGATGGCGAGTGACGCGGCGGGTACCCCTTCCGCAACCGACGACCGAACCCCGGAAGAGATCGTCGCGGATCTCGAGCACCCCATTCTGCTCTTCGACGGCGTGTGTAACCTCTGTAACGGCCTGGTCCGCTTTGTAATCCGGTTCGATGACTCTGGCAGGTATCGGTTCGCACCGCTCCAGTCCGACGTCGGACAGCTCCTGCAGAACCGATTCGACCTCAATCCCGACGATGTCGACACGATCGTTCTCGTTGACGACGAGAAGTACTACCTCAAATCCGATGCGATATTCCGCGTCTTGCGTCACCTTGACGGACCGTGGCCATTGCTGGCCCCACTCCGGTATCTCCCGCGGCGCCTGCGTGACTTTGGGTATGACGTCGTCGCGAAGTACCGATATCGGGTCTTTGGCCGAAAGGACGCCTGCCCGGTGCCGGATCCGGAGATCAGAGACCGATTCGAAAACCGCACGTTCGATTGATCCGTCGCCTCGGGACCGTCTGGTAGTTCCGAATCGATTGATATCGAGGTCCTGGTGGACAGACTTGTGCGAACGGCTGCGATCCGTTCATTCGAACAGGAGAGCTCTTATCGCCACCGTTCGACAGCCCTCCATGACCGACATTGGCTTCATCGGCGTCGGCGATATGGGTGGACCGATTTCCCGCCACCTCGTTACCGCCGGGCATGATGTAACGGCGTACGATCTCGATGAGGATGCACTCGCTGACGTAGCGGAAACCGGCGCAATTCGTGGCGAGACGGCCCGCGACGCGGCTGCCGGGGCTGAGATCATCTTCCTCTGCCTGCCGGGGCCAGCCGAGGTCGAGGCGGTTGTCGAAGACATCGAGAACACGCTGGAAACAGGAGCGCTGCTCGTTGATCTTTCGACCTCGCGGCCCGCGTTGACCGACGCACTTGCAGACCGGCTGAGCAAGGGTGGTGTGGAGGTCCTCGGGGCGCCGATCAGTGGGGGAACCCATTGTGCTGCGGCGGGGACGCTCACTGTCATGGTCGGGGGTGATCGGGCTGCGTTCGAGGCCGCTGAGCCGGTGTTTGCGAACTTTGCAGCCGACCGCTACCACGTCGGCGACAGACCAGGCCATGGCCACGCGACGAAGCTACTCAATAACTACCTCTCATACACCGCGCTTGTCGCGACATCCGAAGCCGTGATCCTGGGAACAGTTGCAGGGCTCGATCCCAGTCAGTTGGTGGACATATTCTCGGTGTCGACCGGCCGGAACAGTGCAACGGAACACAAATTCCCCAATCTGATTCTCGAAGGGAAGGAGACCGGCTTCCCGCTGAAACTAACCGAAAAGGACACACGTCTCTTGACCGAGTTTGCCCGTGACCAAGACGTCCCATTGCTGCTCGGTCACATCACCCACCACCTGATCGGTTATGCCCGCCGGCACGAGGGTGACACCGCTGACATGACGGATGTCTATGAATTCCTTCGGAGCGTGATGGCCGGGTGACGGTGTCCGCGGCCTGTCGGCCGAACGCTCACCCCCATGGAAGTGGCACCTCAACGGAGTCGTTACACGTACGCAGACTCGATATCAGGCTCCGCGCCGAGCCGCGTGGCGATACGCCGTGTCACGCCGTCAAAGACCGTAATCGCTGGCCAGAGGAGCCACTCGACAGCGCGGAGAAC
>JBDGPQ010000071.1:0-1787 GCA_042219595.1 Haloarculaceae archaeon | reverse complement strand
GACTATCAGGAGAAAAACAAGGAGCTTCGCGAACGGCGGAAGAAAGCGAAGGAACGCGGTGATGACGAGGCCCTCCAGGAGATTCAGAAAGAACAGATGGCGATGATGTCCGAGAACGCGGGGATGTTTAAAGCGCAGTTCAGGCCGATGGTCTGGATCATGCTGCTGACCATCCCGGTGTTTCTCTGGATGTATTGGATGATTCTTGATGTGGGCGTCGGCGGGGCGACGGATGTCGTGATGGTGCTGCCCCTTGTCGGCGAGGTGACCGGCTGGCAAATGGGTGTTATTGGGCCGCTACAGGCCTGGATCCTCTGGTATTTCGTGTGTTCGATGGGCTTTGCCCAGATCATGCGCAAGGCACTGAACGTGCAGACTTCGCCCACCTGATAACAGCGTCCGGAAGCGCTCTACAAGACGCGACGCACAACCTCTTTGAACCGCGCCGTCACAGCGAAACCATGTTGATCACGGTCTCCGGTCCGGCCGGGAGCGGCAAAAGTACGCTCGCCGCCGGGCTCGCGGACCGGCTTGGGTACGACCATGTTTCCGGCGGCGATATCTTCAGAGCGATCGCGGACGAGCGCGGCCTCACGCCACTGGAGCTCAATCGGGCCGCCGAAGAAGACGATGCGATCGATCGGGATCTCGACGCCCGTCTCCGTGCGACCGCCCGCGAACGTGACGATCTCGTGCTTGAATCTCGGCTCGCGGGCTGGATGGCCGGTGAATACGCCGACCTCAAGGTCTGGCTAGATGCGCCACTCGAGATCCGAGCAACCCGGATCGCCGATCGCGAGGAGAAATCCGTCGAGACCGCCGCTGAAGAAACACGCGCCCGTGCCGAAAGCGAGGCAACCCGGTACGAGGAATACTACGGTATCGATATCCGAGATCGGTCGATCTACGATCTCGTCGTCAACACGGCCAGGTGGGATGCACCGGCAGTACTCGATATCGTCGGGACCGCCGTCGAGGGCTTCAATCCTGCTGTGGATGAAGGCAAAACCCCGGTCACGGGCGTCGAGTACGCGTTCGAATAGATGCTCCGTGAGGCCCCACATGAGCGGGCACCCGGCTCATTACTCGAATTCGGGATCATCAATGTGGACAAGCCAGCCGGTCCGTCAGCCCACCAGGTGACCGCCTGGGTTCGGGATGAGGTCAGCGCTGCATTGGAGGCTGCCGGTGAGCAATCGATCGACCGAGCCGCTCATGCCGGAACCCTGGATCCGAAGGTAACTGGATCGCTCCCGGTGTTGCTGGGGGATGCTGCCCGCATCGCGCGCGTGTTCGATACCAGTCCGAAAACATATGTGGCTGTGCTCGAGCTGCATGGGCCACTTCCGAACGACTTCGCGGCCATACTCGAGGATTTCGAGGGGGAAATCTACCAGCGTCCACCGAAACACAGCGCGGTCGCCCGCCGCCTTCGGACACGCTTCGTCCACGAGATCGACGTTCTCGAGCGTGAGGATCGCCGCGTACTCCTGCGGATCAGGTGCGAAGCGGGGACCTATGTCAGAAAACTCTGTCACCATGTCGGGCTTGCTCTGGGCACCGGGGCACACATGGGTGACTTGCGCCGCATAGAAACCGGCCCGTTCGATGATACTGACCTGGTATCCCTCCCCGATCTGGCCGATGCGATCGCATTTTGGCTCGAGGACGGCGACGATCAACCGCTCCGTCAAGCCGTCGATCCTGCCGAGCGGGCCCTTGAGGGGTTTCCGCACGTGGTCATCGCACCAAGTGCAGCCAGAGAAGTCGCTAACGGAGCGCCGATC
>JBDGPQ010000155.1:0-1849 GCA_042219595.1 Haloarculaceae archaeon | reverse complement strand
TCTCGCGGATCCGATCTGGGAGCTGCTCGATCGCGGCGGCAAGCGGTGGCGGGCGATCTTGTTTCTCATTTTGGTCGAGGCGTTCGGTGAAGAGCCCGAGGACTATCTCACCTATGCGACCATTCCGGAGATCCTCCACAACGGCACGATCATCGTCGACGATGTCGAGGATGAGGCCACGATGCGCCGTGGTGGGACGGCGCTGCACCACGAACATGGCACGGACGTCGCACTGAATGCCGGCAATGCAATGTATTTCATCCCGCTCAAGGTGATCGATCGCAATTCGGGAGACCTCTCACCGGAACGTCGGTTGGAGGCGTATGAAATCCTCACACACGAGATGAACCGCACGCATCTCGGGCAAGGCATGGACATCTGTTGGCACAACACGAAGGAAGTCGCTATCGAAGAGGAGCACTACTTCGAGATGTGTGCTTGCAAGACTGGCTGCCTGGCACGCATCGTGGCTCGACTCGCGGCGGCGGTGACCGGACAGTCCGAGCGCGTCGAACGAGCGGTCGCTCGGTATGCCGAGGACATGTCGATTTCATTTCAGATTGGCGATGATATTCTCGACGTGGAACATACATTGGATCAGGCCGGCGACTTCGGTAAGGAATTCGGCAATGACATCCGCGAAGGAAAGAAGACGTTAATGGTCATCCACACAGCACAGGAAGCACCCCCGTCGGACGTCGCCCGCTTAGAGGAGATCCTGTGGGCCGACGAAAACGATGAGGAGGAGATCTTGGAAGCCATTCGGATCATGCAGGATGCCGGGTCGATCGAGTACGCCCGCGAGCGAGCCCACGAACTCTCCGAGCGAGCGCGGGCCCACCTCGACGAGTTGGAGTTGGCACCCGAACCGGAGAAACAGCTCCGTGAATTCACACGATTCGTCATCGAGCGGGAGGCCTAGGCTCACCCTCGACGAGGGAGACGAACGTGCGGCGAGCATCCAGAGTTGGTAACACCGCGACATGCACACCGGCCCCTGTTGCGGGGCAGCCGTCCGGCCCTATTACAGTGGTCGCACAGCGAACTCGGGTTGCCGCTGGACGCGGACTCTACCTTGGTCTGCGAGGTGAATAGCGTACGCAGCGGCGACGTTCGCAAGGAAGTCCACCGTCTCATCACCAGCATCGAACGCTTTGCGAGCAAGCGTGCGGGGGCCAACAGGTCCGGTTTCATTGACGATATCGAGAATCGCCTGCTCAGCACGGTCGGCCTTTGCCTTCGCCTCCTCGACACGTGCCATTGGATCAGTCATCACCGATCCGTGGCCGGGCAAAAGCAGGGTGGGCTCGCGCTTGCCGACACGATCGAGTCCGAGCCGGTACTCACCGACATCCCACTGGACTGCACCAAACATGTAGTGGCCGTTCCTTGAGACGATATCGCCGGACAGCATCACACCGGAATCGGCATGGAACAGTGCCATGTGCTGGCTGGCGTGGCCTGGTGTATGGATCACTTCGCATTCGTACGGGCCAACACGGACGGAATCTCCGTGTTCGACGACTCGATCAATCGAAATCTCATCGCCCGCATAGGCCACGTCCAATGGGAAATAATCCTCGTCCGGCGACCGTTGTACATCACCCTCGGATCCGAGGGTGACCTGTTCATCGCGTGCAGCCTGGACAAAGTCATCGAAATTCCGGAGCGTTTCCTGCATACCGTCGAACACCACGTGAGATCGCGCAGCCACATCGGGGACCGTCAGCGAGGCGCCGACATGGTCGATATGGGGATGCGTCAGGACGACCCGCTCGACCCCGCCGAGTTCGCTCTTGAGGCGCCGCGTTGATTCTGGATTGACATGACCGGTGTCGACGAGGGTGTC
>JBDGPQ010000183.1:0-1875 GCA_042219595.1 Haloarculaceae archaeon | reverse complement strand
GCGAAAAGTCCACGTTGAAACAGGCGAGATCCCCGACTGGATAGGCCGACAGCTGGCGCGCTTGCCGGGCGAGTGGGGTGACGCGGTCGATGTGGGCGACGTCGACGGCGAGACGGCGTCGGTCATGCGCCCGATGCCCGACATCCACGGCGTAATCATGACGCCGATCACGAGTGCACTGATCGCCGGCCTCGCCGGCCTCTTCGTGATGCGGACGGCCAGCGTCGACGGCCGTCTTGCGGTGGCCGGCTATCGCGCCCGGGAGGTCATCGCCGCGCGCTTCGGCATTCTCACAGCGATCACCCTCCTCGTGACGGGCGTTTCGGTGAGCGTCATGTGGGTCGATTTCGTCCCCGAGAACCCGCTGTGGTTTGCGGCGGCGATGGTCCTGCTCTCGCTCATCTACGGAATGCTCGGCATCCTGCTGGGTGCCGTCGTGGATCGACTGGCCGGGCTGTGGATCATGCTGATCGTGCCGATGCTGGACATCGGACTGTTCCAAGACCCGCTGTTCGTCCAGTAGGGGCCCGACTGGTGGATGCGGCTCCTCCCGGGCTACCATCCCGTGCGCGTGATGGTCGATGCCGGGTTGACAGGGACCGTCGATTCAGCCGCGTCGCTCGGGTGGGGCCTTGGCTACCTGCTCGTGGTCATGGTCGTAGCCGTCATCGCGTTCTATCGCGTATCGGGCATTCACCGGTAGTGAGTGCCCGACCCTGGGCTCAACCTCGATCCGATATGTCGTTACTCTTTATCGTCGACAGGGGCACGCTCGCCAGAGAGGTGTTCCCATATCTCCGTGCAACCGCATCCATCGGGTACCTCATCGATGTGCTCGCTGTCGGTGGCTTCGCGGTCCGATTCGGTCTTCTCCTGCTGGGATATGTTAGTCATATCAGTCTCTGAGTTTGGGTAGTTAACACCATTCCTCGTATTGATGCACCCGTGCCGGGTTGAGCGGTTCGGGCGCGCGGTCGGTGTCGTCGTAGGCTTCGCGGTGTTCGGCGTGACTGATGCCAATCGCCCCCTCAGGCTCGTACTCCCGCGGGAGCATGCTCTCGGCGCGACGCTGGTTCCAGTTCGCCAGCTTCTCCAGCGCCGTCGTGTCCTCGAGTGCCTCGACATCCAGGCCCTCGCTGGCGTCTTCGAGAGCTGCTTGGCCACGCTCGGTCCGGACGACGAGGGTCGTCCGGCCGTCCGGGCTGGCGACGTTACCGACGCTCAAATCGGCCGCGCCGCCGAGGAAGTCCGCACACTCGTCACAGCCCCGCAACCCGGCCGAGTCGAAGCTGTCGATCGACTCTTCGAGGAGGGTCTCCCCGTCTTCGTCGTAGGCGTAGAGGACGCCCTTGGTCACGTCGAGGCGGTCGACGGCCGCCGGGTCGACGCCGTGTTCGGCGATCTTGCCGGCGAGGCGCTCGGCCTCGAAGTTGCGGGTGCACATCAGCGCGACCGTCAGGTCGATCGCCTCGACGACGTCCCGGTCGTAGCGATCCAGCGCGCTCGCGCCCTGGATCACACAGGGCGTCCCGACCAGCGCCAGGCTGGGGTTCTCGAGGTCCGAGTCGGCGATCAGCCCGTCGAGCTCGCCGAGGCTCATCACCTGGCTGTAGATGCTGCCAGCGCTCTCGATCAGCTCTTCCCGGGTCGTCGCGAGGGTGGCGACGCCGCTGAGCGGCTCCTCGGGGTCTTCGCTTGCGACGACGGCCCCGTCGATCTCGCCGGCCTCGATCAAGGTCGCGAGCAGTGCCGTCACGACGCCGCCGTCCTGGCCCGCGTCGCGAGCGTCCCCACTTCGTGCCCGGGCGGCGACGGTTTCCGGCTCGTCAAGACCGCGCTCCTCTTGGGCACTTTCGACGACGCGCTCGTACCGGA
>JBDGPQ010000244.1:0-1888 GCA_042219595.1 Haloarculaceae archaeon | reverse complement strand
CTCTAACGACCGAGATCCTCCGCGTGGAGGTCGAGCCCAATCCCGTGGCCGTCGGGGACACCGCCGTCTTTACCTGCGTCATCAGAGATAGCTCGCAGTCAGGATTCACATTCACATGGGGTCTGGTAAACCAGAATGGCTTCGTGACCACCGTCACGACTACCGACACCAATCAGTACCGCTGGGAAGCTCCCTCTGATACCGGTAGGTATTCTCATTCGGTCAGGGTAAACCCGCCCGACGGCAGCGCCCCTGATCCCGTGGCGGAAAACTTCGAAGTAGTGGTTACCGAAAATAACTAATCCGATCCTTTCTAACCTCATCGGTTACGAAACCATGCGCTCTCTTGCCAGCACGATCCTATTCGCTGCAATTTCTCTCCTTTTCGTTCCGCCTGCGTCGGCTCAGATCTCGCTGAATGACTTGCCCGACGCGCAGGGCAACAGCCGCTTCTACGACGATCCCCTCGAAGGTCCCAACGGCAATTCCGTGGTCGACCATCCGTCCCTCACGCTCAACGGGTTCGACTCCGGGCCCGACAATGGATTGGGACTGAAGCAGATTTTGGAGAAGGTCTACAACACCTCCGATCCAACAGTCGAACCCGTCTGGGGCAAACTTGTCATCCTGGCGTCCGATGGTGGATTTGAACACTCACCATCCAGTCGGGGAGATATCATTGGCAACACCCGGCGCATGCAGACCCGAGCCTTCCTTGCGCTGGCGACCTATGTGATTAAGCGAAATGGCGAAGGACAGGTGCTCGATAATCTGCCTTCAGAGATCAAAACGCCGGACAAGGCAGCCGATCGGCTGCGCAGCGCGCTGACGAATACCGACGCTTGGCGCATCAACAAGGATTGGAAGGAGGACGGAGTGAAGTGGACCGGCGTGCTCGAAAACATGGCCCGCACGATGGATCTCTACCTGGCCCTGGAGAACGCCTACTGCTACTACGGCAATCAGGGACACACGCCAAGCCAGCAGGAATGCTCGGGAGCAACGACCAATCGACTGCTTTCAGAGGGTGAAAAGGGAGATGTGTTCGCTCACTTCGGCGAACAGATCAAATCGCTCGAAAGCTCGCCGAACTGGAAAATCCCCGATGATATTGGTACGAGTCGATATCACACAGATCCCGGAAACTGGCCGCTCAAAGTCCAAACCGCCATCGGGTATGCGTCGCTTACTCACCAGACGGTGAATCCAGCAACCGGAGTTCCTCCCGCAGTCGTTCAGGATCACGTAGACCGAGCTTTGAAGGCGAACTTCGCGTATTCGGGTGGCAACCGAGACTTAAGGCACTACTGGGGCTACCAGACGGACGATGGCAAGCGATTCTGGGCGGAGGGGCCGTTCTACTTCCGCTATGCGCTCAGGGATGTGCTTCCCTTTTGGCATGCCGTTTGCGTCAATGGGATGCTCGATTACCATCCCGATTTCAACGCGCCGGACCCGTTCGATCATCCGCGCTTCACCAAGCCCCTCGACTGGTTGGCCGACCTTACCACTCCCGAGGGCGAAAACCCACCCCTCGACGACGGCAACAAACGCTCGATGAGGGTGAGCATGTTACTACGGTGGACCGGTGCGTACAGTGAAGCAGATACGTTGGGACAGAAGTTCGCCTGGATCGCGAATAGGCAGAATGAGAACTATGGAGCTCGACAGGACCTACTTCCCATCGAGATCGCAATTCCTCGGCTTGAGGTTAGTGAGACCCCACCCGCCAGCCATGTTGGAGGCAACCAGCAGATCATTGCCCGTCACTCAAGCGGCGGACAAGATCACTATGTGCTCCTAAATGGTGAAAGTGGAGCCGCTAACGTTCGAGGAGAAGGGCACGAGCAGCCCGATCAGCTACAACTCTTGTATTACGTAAATGACA
>JBDGPQ010000014.1:0-1941 GCA_042219595.1 Haloarculaceae archaeon | reverse complement strand
TCCTCGGCCATCGAGCGCACGCAGTCCTCGACGAACTTGGCGTTGGCGTGGGCGTTGTAGGTCATGTGGTCCTCGTCGGGGCGCTTGGCGAGGTTGTAGATCCGGGCGCTCATCGCGTCGCGGGCGACGTCGATGACGTCGTTCAGGTCGACCCCAGGGCTGCCCTCGCGCTCGATCAGGAGCGTGGCGTGGCCGCGCTGGGAGTGGCCCGGCTGGGGGACCTCAGCGAGGAATTCGTCGATGACGTGATCGTCCACGTCGAGAGCCTGGAGGGTTTCCCGGGCCCGGCTCGTGGACATCCCCTGCGAGCACGGACAGACCGTCATGCCCGTCACCCGGGCCCCGATCTCCTCGCGCGTGCCCCCGTCGTTTGCCGTCGCGCTGGCGATGATGTCGGCGGTGCTCTGTGTCGGACGGCCGGAGGCGGGCGTCCGGTCGCGGGTGACGTACTCGGCCTCCATACGCACCTCGGCCTCCGAGGTGTAGTCGTGCTTCGCGAGAAGCCGCTCGGCGGCGTCCCCGCACACCTCCTCGACGCGGTAGGCCGGCTCGCTGACAGCCGCTTCGAGCGTTTCGTCGATTACCTCCATATTGCGGCTCATGTCCGCACCTTTTCGCCAGCCAGGTAGATCGACGAGGACCTCGAATTCAGCCATGAGCACGATCGGCCGACGGTCGGCCCGCTCAATGGTGACGAGTTTTTCGACACCTGTGACGCCGACATGGTTGAGGCCGACGGCGACATCCGGACGGCCTGCTTGCACGTCCGGCAGTTGACCGCTCATCAAGTCAGGATTACGACGGTTGGAGGGTAACGCTTTCGCTCTCTTCTCCGAGGGCACGAGAGGGTAGCGGCGCTTGGTTGGCATAGGTCCATCGACACTGACGATTTACGTGCCATATGCACCATGAGGCGGGCCATTTGACTGGTCGGACTGTCCCAGCCTTGCCATTCTAAATGCCCGCTCACGAAATACCGGAATGCGGAGGAGTATTCGCCCGATTGCACCGTGGGTGCACAATCCGTATTCGAGGAACAGACCGCACAATGACTCGAGTGTAGCTTGGTGCTTCATCACGCAGAATCGCCCGCAATCAGCTGACTGAGCCGGCCGAAATATCGGTCATTCCTCGACCGTGCCGGCCGTCTGCCCACCGAAGTCCCGGAAGACTGCTTCGAAATCATCGTCATCAAAGTTGGCGACCGTCTCAGCAAGACCATCACGGAGCTCATCGATCCGGTCTTCCAATTCGGCAAATTCCTCACTTCGAGCAAGTTCGGCTTGTGGTTTGTTCGCAGCGAGGGTGGCCTTCTTGGCCGACATGGAATAGAACTCCTGAATCTGACTTTCGTAGTCAGCCGTCGTTAGCAGGCGATCGATCGTCGCGTACAGATCGTCCCGCGAGACGGGCTTGATCACGTAGTCATCGAATCCCATTTCGATAATGTCAAAATCGGGATCGACAGCCGTGACCATCGCCACACGGCACTTGAGATCCCGCTCGCGAATCTTTTCAAGCACCTCGTCCCCCGAAATCCCCGGCATCCGACGATCCAATAAGACCACATCCACAGCGGCGGTGATGTTATCGAGGGCCTCTTGTCCGCTATAGGCCGTCTCGACATCATACTTAGCCTCGAGCTGGGCAGCATAGGCGTCCGCGACGTCCGGCTCGTCGTCGACGACGAGGACTGTTGCGGACTCACCGCTCGTCATATGGGATCATGGTTTCGGGACGAGGAGCAAAAGGGTTCCGGCAGGTTCGCGAAGATAGTACCTCCGCGACTCTCCGCACGGTAGATCAGACCGCTCGGATCGAACCGAGATCCAACGGGTTGTTGGGAGATGCGATCCATACGGTTTTGACCCGGCCGCGTCACGTGTACCTATGAGCAGCCTGACAGCGACACTGTCAACGACAGAAGGTGACATCGACATT
>JBDGPQ010000027.1:0-1942 GCA_042219595.1 Haloarculaceae archaeon | reverse complement strand
GTCTCATTGGGCTGGTTTCTCACCCTTGGGATTCGGATCGTCTATCCCGCCCTCCTGCCAAAAATCAGCGCGGAGTTCGGTCTGGACGCCGCAGCAAGCGGCCTACTGCTCTCGGCGCTTTGGGCGACCTATGCCGTGCTGCAGTTTCCTGGTGGCGTGGTTGCTGATATCGCCGGCGAACGGGTCGTCTTATCCGCCAGCCTCGCCGGCACCGCGGTCGCCGTCGCCGCCATCGTCGTGGCACCGACGCTGACACTGTTCGTCATCGCGACGATCGGCCTGGGCGTGACGACGGGATTTTATGGAACAACCCGGTTGACGATCCTCGCGGCGACCTTCGATCGCATGCAAACGACGGCGATCAGCGTGAGCCAGGCGGCCGGCAATGTAGGCAATGTGCTACTTGCGGCGGGCGCCGGCGTCGTCAGTGTCGCATTCGGCTGGCGATGGGGGTTCGGTTACGTTCTCCCCGGCATGATCGTTCTCGCCATCGGGCTTCCCTTCGTGATCCCTGCACGGTCTGCCGACTCGGCAGACGGGAGTTCGATCACGTCGACGATGCGAACCGTCCTCGCGACAGTGCGACGGCCACGCGTTCTCGCGGTGTTTGGACTGCTAACGGGAGCGATGTTTCTGTATCAGAGCGTTACAGGCTTCCTACCAACCTATCTCGTCGTCGCAAAGGGACTCGAACCGGGCACAGCCGCGGGGCTTTTCAGCGTCTTTCTCGCGACCGCGATCGGTGTGCAATTCCTCGCGGGTATCCTCGCCGATCGCCGTGGGAATGCCGTCGCGATCGGTATACTGCTCGGCGCTGCGCTCCCGGCGTTCGTTCTTCTTGCAACTGTCGAAACACTACCAGGGATCATTGTGGCCGTCGTGCTGGCGAGCACGGTGCTGGGAGCGATGCCGCCCGTGAATGCCGCCGGTGTCGGAGCCTTGCCGGAGGCAGTACGAGGCAGCGGATTCGGACTGCTCCGAACCGGCTATATCGTTATCGGCGCGACGGGCCCGCCGATCGTCGGACTCTTTGCGGACGCAGGCCGGTTCGATCTTGCCTTTATCGGACTCGGAGGCCTGGCAGGCTTGACGGCGGTTTGGGGCATGTTGGTCGTTCGCTAGTCCTCCTCGCGCATATCGTCCGCGAGTTCCGTATACGTCTCGGGAACGAGCTGGGAGGCGATCCCAGCCATCGGCAGGGCCTCGCCGACGGATTCACCGAGAGCAAGCGCCTGCATCAGATTCTTCCGTGAATTCCGAGCCATGGCGTACGGTCCGGCGGGGTGGGTTTCCAGGTATTCTCGGGTCAGAAAGTCAAAGTGCCGCACGAAGTAGGAGTCGCCGGTCGATTGTTCCATTACCGCGAGTAGATCGTCCTCGCTCACACCGTAGGCCCCCGCGAGGTCGATCGCCTCGAAGGTTCCAGCCATAGTGACATGCAATGCGAGATTATTGGCCAGCTTGGCCGCCAGCCCCGATCCCACCGGCCCGAGATAGAATACTTCCCGGCCCATCGGCTCGAGGACCGGCCGGTACCAATCGACGATGTCCTCATCACCACCAACCATGAGCGCAATATCACCAACTTCGGCCCGCTCGCTCCCGCCGCTCATCGCTGCGTCAATGACCGCGACGCCTTCTGGAGCTCGGTCGGAGAACTTCTCGACAGTATCCGGCGTGACGGTGCTATGCACGACGAGGAGTCCCCCGTCAGACGCCTCGAAGCCGGCGAAGATGCCGTCCTCACCGAACACGACAGCTTCGGCCTGCTCATCGGTGACGACGACCACGTGAACCGAGCGACACATCCGGGCAACCGCCGCGGGACTCTCTGCGACCTCGCCGCCGGACTCGGCGAACGCGTCGAGGGCGTCCTCTCGAACGTCATACGCGACGACGGGATGCCCGGCCTCTCGAACGATTTGTGAAAGTGGAAAACCCA
>JBDGPQ010000106.1:0-1993 GCA_042219595.1 Haloarculaceae archaeon | reverse complement strand
TCTCATCGGTCCGGTTGGCCTGGGCGGCGTTCGCCGGGCTCGTTGCCGGCGTCGTGATGGGCGCATATCTCGCCGCCACCTCCAACGCCGTGCCAGTGATAGGCGCTTTGTATGGCGTTCAGAACCCAGTGATCGGATGGACGACACACCTGTTTCATAGCGTTGTGTTCGGCATGATCTTCGCGGCGGTCGGAACGCATGCGCACCTGCGGCGCATTGTCTCGACACCATTGTATGGCCTGATTGGCGGCATCGTCTGGGCGGCGACCCTCGGGCTTCTATATCCGCTCGGGACCAATCTCGAAGGAGCGATTGGAGAAATGCGTCGCACATGCAGCCGGGCAACCGCCGATAGCGGCGGCTGAGGTCGGACGATCGACGCTAATCCAGCAGGGATCAAAACCCAAGTCCCTGCGGGGCTGCTGGCGGCGAGAGTGGACTTGCAGCAACGTCTGAGTGGGGCTCCGGCTCGTTATAGCCTGCAGGAGCGATGTCGTTCGGACCATCGGGGTAAAACAACGAGGCGAGGGAGTGGAGATGGGCCCGGCCCCTATCCAATTCAAACATCCCACCGCCATAGAGGCGAATGTCTCTATCCTTAGCATATTCGATCGTCTCAAAGAGTGACTGTAGACTCCCAAATCGGGCGGGTTTGATATTGAGCCACGATGGCTCGAATGGCAGCGATCGGACGCTGTCGACCCCAGTGATGCGGGCGTCCCAGGAGATCCGCCGCTCGTGGCCCGTGAAGACCGTTCGGTAGGGCTCTTCGAACAGTGGGTCTTCGAACACCGCGTCGGAAAACGCATCAACCACCGCCCGGTAGAGATCCGGATCGGTCGCGACCCGGTCATCGTCGCCGGCACCGTCGCCGAATCGAGCCTTGAAGTCGAGAATTGGAATCCCTGACACCGTCGACAGCTCCTCGAGGAACGGCCGGTCCCAGGCCGGGATGACATCCAGTTTGAACGCGAGATCCGAATGGATATTCCGCCATGCCTCGATCGGAGCGGTACTGACGGGATTCTCGAGGCGGAGACTGACAACGAATCGTACCGGATCGTATGACCGACCGAGGCGGGCACCGAGCGAGGTGCCCGCCTGGCGAAGCCCGAGATCGAGCGCGGCGCTCTCGAGTGCCCACCGGCGAGCACTGCCAGGATAATTCCAGTCCGTAGCCACGATCGGATCGAGTGTTCCGACAAAACCGGAAAATTCCTCGATGGTATACGTTCCCGTGAGGTCCGCCTCGAAGCCTTCGCGCTGCAATCGGGGTTGATCCCCGCGGCCGGTGGTGACGTCCTCGCCAATCCCGGTGTGGCCGTCACCGGACAATTCGATGACTGTCGTCGGTCGACAGTACCCGTAGGACGTTTCGGCGTGTCGACAGGAGCGGGCGCTGGCCTCGATATGGACCGGCAGATCCCGAATACGCTCGTAGAACGCGTGGCTCACGCGGGCTGCTACGACGCGGGTCCTCGATCCGTTATGATTGGCAACGTGCGCTGTCTCCACTGACGGGCCACTGCGCGGACCTCACTCACGGGGTTTCGAGCGATCGTGAAAGTCCCCACCGCATTCGTCGCACCGGACCGGGTGCGTCTCCCGTTCGACAATCATGCCACAGGTCAGGCACTCGTAGGTGGTGGTCTCGGACGAGCGCTCCGTCGAGTCAGGCATACTTGGCGTTTAGATGTCGGGCGGAGTGATAGTCGTTGTGCAGGTTCACGAAAGCCGACCATTTGTAGATCTCCGCAGCCAAAACGAATGGAGTTGCCGACATGGAGGCACAGGCCGACATCGGGGCGACAGATGATGGTGGTCTTGATCGAGTCACACTGACCCCGGCTGATGGCGATGCTCGAGACTGGCTGCATGATCGTATGCAGGATGCCGGGTTGGCCGTCCGCGTCGACGAGATGGGAAATATGTTCGGCCGACGCCAGGGATCGGATCCGGATGCGAAACCTGTCCTCGTCGGCTCACACTTGGA
>JBDGPQ010000058.1:788-2000 GCA_042219595.1 Haloarculaceae archaeon | reverse complement strand
GCTTGGTAGATCTCGCGCAGATAGTCGGCGTCATTGACCGTGTCGGGGGTGCAGCCCTCTCGTTCTGGACTGAATTGCCAGCCATCGCCCTCCCGATATGGGTCGACGACGTCGACGGTTATTGCGTCCTCAAGACCCTTGAGTGCCCGCACGAGCAGCGTTCGATGCGCCCATGGACAGGCATAGGAGACGTAGAGATGATACCGGTCATCGGCCGGCTGGAAACGAGCATCAGGTTCATCACGGATTCTGTTACGAAAGACGGTTTCCTGACGCTCGAATTCGCCGGAGTCTCCGGCTGCCGGATCGACACCGGTGCGCCACTCGCCGTCGACGAGCATATTCATGTTTGGTCGTAGGGGATTGGATGCACTAAAGCGGGCCAGTATCGCGAACGTCACCAGGCGCGGGCCGGGAAACCTCGTTGGGAGTTCGACTTCCCTGCCGAAATCTGTTCTCCCCGCAGATTCGGGCAGTGGCGCTCGGACGGACGGATCCTGCCCGGTCGTTTCCAGCGTTCACAAGTCCGCTGCACAGACACTGACTGCACCCATATTCGACGGGTTTACATGCGCGCTTTGATTCTTTTCGTCCATGTCCGACAAACCAGCGTCGATGTACCGGGACATCGACAAGCCCGCCTACACACGGCGGGAATACATCACGGGAATCCCGGGCTCCAAGGTCGCCCAGTATCGGATGGGCGATCGTGAGGTGGATACGGATGAATATCCGGTCCAGCTCTCGCTCGTTACCGAGGAGGCCGTCCAGATTCGCCATGGGTCGCTGGAGGCCGCTCGGCTATCGGCCAATCGCCATCTGATCAAAGAGCTGGGTGAGGGGAACTATACGATGATCCTTCGCAAGTTCCCCCATCAAGTTCTCCGAGAGAATAAGCAGGCGACCGGTGCCGGGGCGGATCGTGTCTCCGATGGGATGCGTCAATCTTTCGGCAAAATCGTCGGGACGGCCGCCCGGATCGGCAAGGGTGAGCGGCTCTTTACCGCCTGGTGTGACGTCGAACAAGCGGATGCGGTGAAGGAGGCCTATCGACGGGCCTACAACAAGATCACTCCTCCGTGCCGGATCGATGTCGAACGCGGCGAAAAGCTACTAATTGCCTGATTACGCGACGCAAGCTTTCGATTTTATTGACGCATACCAGTGGGGAACGGTTACTACTTGCCAAGACATCGTAGAGACGCTTCATCG
>JBDGPQ010000058.1:0-778 GCA_042219595.1 Haloarculaceae archaeon | reverse complement strand
GATCGATTTCCTGGGCAATCACCAGCCGCAAGATTAGTGAACTCCAGCTGAAAACCGGTATTGTTGCTTCGTCGGACTTTTGCTTCGGCCGATCAGAGCCGGGCTCATTGGTTGAATTCACGTGCAAGTTCCAACTGATGTAATTCGGATACTCCACGTCGACGATGATCCCGAATTCGCCGAGATCGCCGCGACCTTTCTAGAGCGCGAGGAGGACCGGTTCGCTGTGGAGACCATCGACAGGCCCACCGTGGCAGCCGAAGCAATCGAGAGCGAGGAGTACGACTGTATCGTCTCCGACTATGAGATGCCCGGGATGGATGGCATCGAGTTACTGGAAACCGTTCGTGCCGAGTATCCAAACCTGCCCTTCATCCTCTATACCGGCAAGGGCAGCGAGGAGGTCGCCAGTGACGCGATTTCTGCCGGCGTCACCGATTATCTCCAGAAAGGCCAGGCTACCGAGCAATACGAACTGTTGGCGAAGCGGATAATCGATGCCGTGGAGCACCGGCATGCCAAGGTCAACTATCGGGAGATTTTCGAGAAGATTCCAGACGGTATTGTTGTCCAGGACCCCGAGGACGGGGCCTTCACCGATATGAATCAGCGGTACGCCGAACTCTTCGGGTACGATCGACAGGAGCTGCTGGAAGCCGGTTTTTCGGCCATTCACCCTGACGAAGAACCGTATACGCTCGAAAATGCCCGACAACGAGTCGAGGAGGCGGTTTCTGAGGGACCTCAGACTTTCGAGTGGCTCGGAGAAACCAAGAAC
>JBDGPQ010000241.1:0-2032 GCA_042219595.1 Haloarculaceae archaeon | reverse complement strand
TCATCAGGACCCCCGGGCCCGTCGTCGCCAGGGAATCCCCCGACGTACACCCCACCACTCGCAAAGCCGCCGGTCTTTGCATCGATATACGGCGTGACCACCCACCGTTTCAATGCCGCCCGGATCGGATACCGGGTAAATGGGAGGACGAGCAGAAACCCGATACCGTCCGTCACGAGCCCCGGCGTGAGTAGGCAAACACCCGCAATTAACAACAGCGCACCATCCAGCAGCTCGTTTGTCGGCACCTCACCCCGTGCCAGCCGCTCCTGAATCTTCCGGAGGGTATGCCGGCCCTCGGCCCGGACGAGCAGTGTGCCGATGAGCGCGGTCAGCACGACCAGCGCCACGACCGCGACCCAGCCGATGGCGCCGGTCAGCACGACCAGCAACAGCACGTCGAACAGGGGCACGAGGAGCAAGAGAAGCACCAGCCGGAGCATACCGCCCTTATCCGTGGACTGCGGAAACACCTTTCGAGACCGCCGACAAGCCGACAGGGCTTATGGCAGCCGCGGCGAAGCCAGAGTCGATGGATCCCGGGGCCGACCGAACGAAGATCGAGTGGCGCGAGTGGGACGCGGAGGCGTTTAGTGCGGCCCAGCGCGAAGGGAAACCGATCCTTCTGGCGCTCGTCACGCGGTGGAGTGCCGAGTGTACGGAAATGGATGAGACAACGTACGCCGAGCCCAGGATCGCTGCTAACATCAATGACGGTTTCGTTCCCGTTCGAGTCGATGCCGATCGCCGACCGGACATTCGGGAGCGCTACCACATGGGTGGCTTTCCGTCAACGGTATTCCTCGCGCCGGATGGATCGGTGCTCACCGGGGCAACATTCCTCGGTGTGGATGGCTTTCGCGGAATCCTCGATAGCGTCCGAGACTCCTGGACGGACGGGGGTGGTTCGATCCCTCGGGCGATACGCGAGGCCAGACCGCCCGGTGGTACACTCTCAGGCCGCATCGAGGAGCATATGGTTGAACAATTGCTCGCGGCGTTTGACGATGAATTCGGCGGCTGGGGATCGGATGTCAAATTCCCCATGCCCGCTACCGTCGAGTTCGCTCTTGTTCGAGCCCGGGATCAGGCGATTCGCACCCTCGAGGCGATTCAAACTCACCTACTTGATACGTATGATGGCGGGTTTTACCGCTATGCCCGCGAGCGCAATTGGCGGAACGCTCGGCGTGAGAAACTCGCCGACGAAAATGCGGCCTTGGTCCGAGTGTTCGCGCATGCATATCGGTATACAGGGGAGGAAAGTTACCGGTCGGCCGCCGAACGTGGTGTCGAATACCTTACGTCGACGCTGTGGACGGGCGAGGCTTTTGCGGCAAGCGAGGGCGGCGATGAGGCGTATTTCCGTGCGGAACCGAGCGATCGCGAAGGTAGCGATGGCCCTGGCGTCGATCCTACCGTATTTGCCGACCGCAATGGCCTCGCGGTAGATGCCCTGCTTCGATACGTAGCATATACCGACGACGAACGAGCGCGTCGCTACGCCCGTCGGGCGCGTGATCACGTTGTCACGGGACTTGTGGATGAAGGATGCGTTATCCACTACGAAGAGGGGTCAGACACAGGTCCGGAAGGATTGCTCATCGACCAGGCGCGCATCCTCCGTGGTTTGGTGACGTCATGGTCGGTGCTCGGGGAATCGGGGCCAGCGCTTGCAGTCGCGGATCATGCGATTGCGACACTGAGGGATGAGCAGACTGGGGCATTCCGAGACCGGCCCAACACAGATGGCGAAGGACTGCTTGATCGGCCCCTCTATCCGCTGGACTCCAATATCGAATTGGCGGAAGCGCTATTTGATCTCGGATTGCTCGCGCGGAAGGCCCGTTACCGTCGGCGGGCAAAGGAAGCACTCGGGGCCTTTGCGGAGGCGGCCGAACGAATGGGAGTTGAAGTGGCTGCCTATGCGACCGCGGTCGCCCGGGTCCGTGAGCCATCTGCGATCCGGGTGGGCGAGCCCGCCGGCTCGGATCTCCACCGGGCGGCACTGCGCCTCGCCGACCACGAGACG
>JBDGPQ010000076.1:0-2036 GCA_042219595.1 Haloarculaceae archaeon | reverse complement strand
ACCCCAGCTCCTCGATCCGCGTGCCGAACGCACGTTGGACGTCCCAGCTGATGCTCTCGGCCATCGGCAACATCGAGTACTCTGAATCGGCACCGCCACCAACACTCGTCGGGATATTGACCGCGAATTCCATGCTAATGTCATTTCACACGATCTCTTTAACTCTTGACGAGGCTAAGTCCCCGTCTGCAAGAAGCATCGCAGTCCGCGAAGCGGACACAAAGCGCAGTAGGGCGGGGTAGTTCACCCATCTGTCCCGTTCACATCCCCCGTCCCTCCCTGACGTGTGTATTTTCCCGACCGTCGGTCGAACGGATTGGTAGATTCATGTTGTTATACGCCCCACTGACTTTCGTGAGTCGATACCCCCCCGATTTCTGTCCGATACCAACGAACTGACACGCGTTTTTCCACCATACAAATCTTCTTGATGCCACGCCCGGGGCTTTCTTTCACGACGGGCTGCTGACGGCCGTCATTGTCACTGCCTGCTCAGGAACAGCAATGAACGCGCATCTGAATGCCCTCCGGATGATCCGGTCGACCGTTTCGGAACTCCGGGGTGAGGGACGCGGCTGGGCGATCATCGCAGTGGCGATGGGCTGGTTCCTCGTGGTGGGGATGATGCTCACGTTGCCGGCCCTTCTTCCACGGATCAAAGCCGAGTTCGCGCTCACCAATACGTCCGCCGGCGTTGCGGTCACCGTCCTGTGGCTCGTTTACGGCGGTTTTCAGTTCCCCGCCGGCCTCCTGACCGATCGGCTCGGCGAACGCCGGATGCTCCTGGGTAGCATGGCCGTTGGGACCGGTGTGACGGTCCTGTTTGTCCTTGCGCCATCGTTTCTCGTCTTCGTGGTTACCTGTGGCCTACTCGGGGTCGTCGGCGGGCTCTTTGCCACCCCGCGGATCACGCTTCTCTCGCGGCTTTTCCCCGATCGAAGCGGGACGGCAATCGGAGCCGTCATGTCATTTGGCAACGTCGGTGCGGCGGTTCTGCCGGCGGCCGCCGGCCTGATCGCGGCGGCGGTCGGCTGGCGGCTCGGCTTCGGTGTTGCCATTCCCGTCTTTATCGCCGCCTTTCTCGCTGTCTGGTTCAGCATTGGGCGATTGGACCCGGCGACGGAGGTAGATACTGCCGATGATGCTGGGGATGATCTGTCCCTCCGCGAGACACTGCCACGGGTTGTCCAGGCGCTCAAGACCCGCGAGATCCTGCTCGTAACCGCCGGCGTCACGTTGACCTTCTTTACCTTTCAGGGCCTGACGGCCTTTCTCACGACGTATCTCACGACGATGAAAGGCATCAGCGACGGGATCGCGGCGACGCTGTTCGGCGGGCTCTTCGCGCTGGCAGCGATCGCCCAGCCGGTCGCGGGCCGGGTCGCCGATGGGATCGGTGAACGGTTCGTCCTCGTGGGCATTACCGGCCTCTATGCAGTCTTGCTCGTGTTGCTCGTGGCGTTCGATACCTTCTGGGCGATCGTGGGGTTGGTCGTTCTGCTTGGCACCCAACGTGGCGCCACACCGGTCGCTACTTCGTATCTGACCGCGACACTGCCGGCGGATATCCGTGGCTCGGGGTATGGCCTGCTTCGAACCATCTTCACTGGCGTTGCTTCCTCCGCGGCCGTCGTCGTCGGCGTCCTGGCCGATGCCGATCGGTTCGACACGGCCTTTCTGCTCTTGGCTGGACTGGCGGTACTTGCGACCGGCTGTTTCTTCCTGTTGCCTGATGAGGGTCCCTGAGACCGGCTGTCGCCAGTTTCGCCGCAACGATATCTATCAAAATCGCTGCCGGTGGAGGTGTAGGTATGGAATCCGGCTACGGGCCGATGAGTGCGGTTTCGACACCGTCCGAGCCTTTGAACACTATTTTTCGATGACGGCTGCTCACCGTCGGTGTTCCCGCTGTCGGCGCCTTCGTTTAGTCGTCGAATCCGTAGCGCTGTGTGTGTGATGGGGGGCATGACGGCGGGAGCGATTCCACGCTGATCGATCGGTTGACCGAACTGTTATGCCGCGGGCAGGTGAGGCCG
>JBDGPQ010000052.1:1338-2092 GCA_042219595.1 Haloarculaceae archaeon | reverse complement strand
ACCTGAATCTCAAGGCTGTCGGCGATGTCGTCGAACATCGATTGGAGTGGTTCCGGATGGCCCACGACGTGACCGTGCGACTGGTGCTGGCGATACACCAGCGGTTTCCGGAGTATCATCCCTGTACGTGCAATGGCGGTTACCATCGTCTCGAAAAATGGGAGTGCGTTTGGCCTGGCATCGATGAGGGCATACGAGACCGGGGCGTTCATGGCGGCGATTTCGACTCTATCGACACCGTCCGTGTCGGTAGCAGCGGTTCGAAAGGCCACAGCGTCGCCGTCGATTGCATACAGGAGTGTGCCTGAGTCGGTCGTAGCTAAGTTCCAGTCAACCACCCGCAACTCCGTTATTGGGCCGGACTGGGTGACAGTGGTGTAAAGCTCCGGTACCAATTCCGGATCGGGGCTGGCCGTAACGCGGAGGTATTTCATCCTGACCACCGGGACGCGGTACTCCGAATTCGCTCGGATGCACCTATAAATCCCCCGGCAATTACCCACAGAATCGACTCCAGTTGTCAGTGTGAAAGACGGGTCGTGACGAACCCACCGACAACGCCGGACATTGCTATCCAGAATGCGATTGTGTTGACCGTGAATGACGATGACGAGGTGTACGAACGCGGAACCGTTCTGATCGACGAGGGAGAGCTTCTGGCAGTCCGACCGTCCAAATCAAGCGACCAATCGATCGATGCAGAACTTGTTATCAACGGCGACGGGAAATTGGTCATGCCTGGGCTCGTGAATAC
>JBDGPQ010000052.1:0-1328 GCA_042219595.1 Haloarculaceae archaeon | reverse complement strand
CATCGCCGGTGTCAGTGAGTTGGGGTTTGCCGAACTTTGGGGGCAGATGGCGGCCATCTACAACCGGATCGAAGCCGGCGAATTCGCGGATCTCGTCGAAGCCGGGGTTGAACTCGCGGCGCTGAACTTCCTCAGTGGCGGGGTAACGACCACCAATTCGATGGATATGCGCCCGAGCGTGGGTGCTGAGGTATTCGGGGACGCGGGACTCCGTGCGTTTGTTGGTGCACCTATCTCGGACCTTTTTTGGGATATATCGGTCGACCAGCAGTTTGCGCGGACTCGGACGTTTATCGAGGAATATCACCGGTCGTTTGACGATCGAATCCGTGCGACGATCTGCCCACATGACGACTGGTCGTGCACTCGCGATCTATGGAAACGGACCGCCCGCCTCGCTGCTGAGTATCCCGACCTCCTCGTTCACACGCATCTTCTTGAACTCGAAGCGAGTAATACGATGGCTCGGGCGAACGGGGCGGACGACTCATTAGCCCTTCTCGAGGACGTGAGCTTGCTTGATGACCGTCTGCTCGCGGCCCATTTCCGGGTGGCGTCTGATAGAGACATCCGACGTATGGCCGACTGTGATGCCGCGGTCGCGCATTGCCCCTCGGTGTTTTGTTACTGGAATCCGGAGCCTTCTGCTGAGTGGACGCCCGTTCCAGACCTCCGGGATGCTGGAGTCGATGTCGGGCTCGGTGTTGACGACCACTATTGGCACGATTCGTACAACCTCTTTGGGGAAGCAAGACAGGCGCGGCTCGCTGCAAACCTCGAGTGGGGCGCAGGTCAATTCACGTCTCGTGAACTGGTCAGAATGCTCACCATCGAGGGGGCACAGGCACTCAATATCGACGACGAGATCGGCAGTCTCGAGGTCGGCAAACGGGCTGACCTGATCGTGCTTGAGATGGATACACCGAAGTTTGCGCCTGTCAACAATATCTTCGCACACGTAGCCAACCAGGCGACCCCGGCAGACGTAGAGACAGTGATTGTGGACGGTGAGGTGCTAATGCGGGATGGTACGGTGGAAGCGATGGATCCGGCAACTGTCGTAGACCGCGTCGAAGGCGCCATGGAGCGGTTCGAAGCAAATACTGGATGGGCGTTCGATATTGATGGGACCGATACCCCCATGGCATTGACTGCACTTCGGGACGCTCCGAAACGTGGGCCAACGAGGATGTTTGCAAGACTTCTGGTTCAGTCGGCTAATGATAGATTAAGACCCGAGACCTAAGGGGCTGTGAACACAGCCGAGCGACGCGGAGGGCGGCAGCGGCGAGCGGGCGGGCCGTAACGATAATACGGGAAAAGCAGAG
>JBDGPQ010000116.1:0-2094 GCA_042219595.1 Haloarculaceae archaeon | reverse complement strand
TGATCTGTCATACCGGAAGATAACACTCAGCCCTCAAAGTCGCTAAACACGTACCTCCCAGGCCGCGATGGTTTCGTCGCCGAAGCGGGCCTCCGGCTCGGCCTCCCGGAGGGCCGGTGCGTCGAGAATCTCGGTCTCGACCCCGAGCGACCGTTGGAGCTCAACGTTTCGCCGCAGGGCTTCGCGCTGCGCCTCGTCGGCGACAAACAGCATCCCGGGCTGGCGAAACCCAATCTCTTGGCCGTACTGCTCGTGGAATTGGCTGTAGAACTGGAGGCTCGTGCGGGCCATGCGCACGCTGACGTCGTGGGAGTAGTGCTGCCGCAGGATCGCCCCGGATTTTCCACTCGATCCGGCCCCGAGGGCGCTTTTCTCCAGAAGCAGCACCCGGCCGGCGTTCTGCTCGGCGAGATGGAGGGCGGTGCTTGTGCCCATGACCCCGCCGCCAATGATGAGTACGTCCGCCGTCTGTGAGACAGGTCGATCCACGGTTGCAAGGAGGGTGGAAAGTGGAGAGGATTCGATCAGGGAGTGTAGGAGGACCCTCTACGCGCAGTTCCGGGGGCGTCCGGTCCCGCCCCCATCCTGACGGTTCAACCAGGGGCCCCGACCGCTGCTTGCGGAGCGCATTCATGAAGGGGGGGATCCGGCATGCCCGCCGCCACGAACGATCGTCGCGACGGTTTTCGAGGACGTACATGAGCAGAATCCCGAGAGCAGGGAATAACACGACCATGCTCCCGCCGACAATCATGCGTGCCGATCCGAAATTGGTCGCCGCATCGTTTACAACAATCCCCACCATGACAGCGGGGACGACATACCGGACGATGGAAGTCCAGAAGGCCCCTCAGCCCCTGCGCGCGGAGACGGCCGACCAGATCCTTCTGGTCACCAACCGATCCACGCCTTACACCCCCGGAAAAGTTCGTCGGTGGATAAAGTTTGTCGGTGGATACAGAGGGTCACGGCGGTATCGACGTATATCCGTCCTCGCCAGGTTTTCAGAAGACGTCCGGTGGAGAGGGGGCGACGTGCGGATGCCGAACCTCCGCCTAGGCCGGAATATGTTTGATATATTTAGTATTATCAAATCAAAATATCGGGCGGCTTTCGGAACCCGGTCTTTGCATTCTAAACTGTGCTGGACTAATATAATCTATCGGCTTACACAACACTTCCTTCCCATATTTCGTGAAGACATGCTTGTCGAAGTCGTCGACGATTACGAGACCCTCAGTGACCGGGCCGCTGAGGTTCTCATCGAACAAATTCGGGAGAAGCCCGACAGCACCATCGGCTTTGCGACCGGAGGAACGCCGAAAGGATTGTACAGTCGACTCATCGAGGCCCACGAGGAGCGGGGACTCGACTTCTCAAAGCTCACGACGTTCAACCTCGACGAATACGTGGGCCTGCCGCCTGGCCACGAGCAGAGCTACGCCCATTACATGTGGTCGAATCTCTTCGATCACGTCAATGTGACGGAGAGCCAGGTCCACATCCCCCACGGGATGGCCGATGACATCGATGCGCACTGCCAGTGGTATGAGCGCCGCATCGAAGAGGCCGGTGGCATCGATCTTCAGATCTTGGGCATCGGGGCCAACGGACACATTGCGTTCAACGAGCCGGGCTCGTCGCTCGGGTCGCGGACGCGAATCAAAACCCTCGCCTCCAAGACCGTTGAGGACAACGCCCGCTACTTCGACGACCCCGACATGGTGCCGGAGTATGCGATCACGATGGGCGTTGGTACGATCATGGAAGCCGAAGAGATATTGCTCCTGGCAAGCGGAAACCGGAAGGCGGAAGCGATGAAGCAGACGCTAGAGGGACACATCACGGCCATGACTCCCGCTTCGATGGTGCAGATGCACCGGTTTGCGCACATCCTCATTGACGAAGCGGCGGCCACCGAACTCGACTATCGCCATCACCATGGCATCATCGAACCGAAGGAGGAGTAATCCGTCGGCTACCGACTCGAATACGGGCCCGGGGTTCGACACGCCCCCTATCACGGAGGACCGAATCGTGTTCATCAACAATCAGCGCTCCACCGGGTTTGCCGAGATCAGTACGGGTCCGCTC
>JBDGPQ010000091.1:162-2183 GCA_042219595.1 Haloarculaceae archaeon | reverse complement strand
TGCGCCAGTTCCGGATCGGCTCGGTCTTCGGCATCCCGCTGAAGCTCGATCTCACTTTCCTCCTGGTGCTGCCCCTCTTCGCCTGGATCATCGGGTCGCAGGTGGGCCTCTGGGCGGATCAGTTGGCTCGCCTGGGCGCACCGGCGCTCGACACGACCGTGCTAACCACCGGGGCCATGCCATGGCTGTTGGGTATCTTCGCCGCGGTGGGGTTGTTCGCCGGTGTCGTCCTCCACGAGCTCGGCCACTCGGTGGTGGCGATGCGCTTCGGGTATCCGATCGACTCGATCACGCTCTGGATCTTCGGCGGCATCGCCCAGCTCAAGCAGATGCCCGAGGCCTGGCGCCAGGAACTCGCGATCGCGATCGCCGGCCCGATCGTCAGCGTCGTCCTCGGCGGACTCTGTTGGATCGGGTTCCTGGCCGTGCCGACCGGGTTGCCGGCGCTGCGGTTCGTGCTCGGGTACCTCGCCCTGATGAACGTGGCGTTGGCGGGGTTCAACCTGCTCCCCGCGTTCCCGATGGACGGCGGTCGGGTGCTGCGCGCGCTGCTCGCCCGCAACCGCCCGTACGCCCGCGCGACGAAAATCGCCGCCGAGGTCGGGAAGGGGTTCGCCCTCCTGATGGGGTTGATCGGGCTGCTGCAGATCAACATCGTGTTGATCGGCATCGCGTTCTTCATCTACATCGGCGCGGCCGGCGAAGCCCAACAGACCGTGATGCGGGCCGCGTTCGAGGGCGTCACCGTGCGGGACATCATGACGCCGGTCGATGACGTCCAGACGATCGGCCCGGAGATGACTGTGGCCGAACTGATCGAGACGATGTTCCGCCAGCGGCATACGGGCTATCCCGTGGTCGAGCAGGGGACGCTCGTGGGCCTGGTGACGCTCGAGGACGCCCGGGAGGTCAAACCGGTCGAGCGGGAGGCGTATCTCGTCAAGGAGATCATGACCCGTGACCTGGAGACGATCGCCGCCGACGCCGAGGCGATCGAGGCCGTGAACGAGATGCGATCCGCCGGCGTCGGCCGGCTCATCGTGAACGACGGGGGCGAGTTCGTCGGCTTGGTTACCCGGAGCGACCTCGTCACGGCCCTGGACATCATCCAATCGGGCGGCAACGTCGCCGGCCGATCGGAGTTCCGCCGGGATGCGGAGGCGTCCCGGGGCGGCGTGCTCTAACTCCGCGTGGGAACGTCCGGTATTACTTAGCTTCCTCGACGAGGCGTTTGAGTTCGGCTTTCGAGGGTGTCCCGAAGTCCGCTCGCCGGTGGCAAGTGACACACAGCGTGACGAGGTTCCGCGGGACGTGGGCGTCGGTCTTGTCGGCTGCCTCGGCTTCGATGAACCGCCGAACCGGGACGATGTGGTGGACGTCGGGGTTCCGGCCGATCTCATCCTTCGTTGCGCCGCAGATGACACAGGTAAAATCGTCGCGTTCGAGTGTGGCCATCTTGGCTCCACGCCAATCTTCGCCGTATGCCTCATTCCCGCCCCCTTTCCAGTTAGGATGGTTGTCTCCGGTGAACGATTCCGATAGCCATTTTCGACGGCATTCGAGGCCGCAGAGGACCACGTCGGATACGTACCCACTAGGATGTCGACGAATCGTCTCCCCACACACTTCACATTCCTTTTCTATCTTTCCACCGGCCCAACGAGGATGATCTGATCCAGTTATTTGTGGGGGTTCTCTCCACTCTTCGGTTTCAACGCATTCGGCGCAATAGTGCCCTGGC
This sequence comes from Haloarculaceae archaeon, assembly GCA_042219595.1. Lineage (GTDB taxonomy): Archaea > Halobacteriota > Halobacteria > Halobacteriales > Haloarculaceae > CAYLJD01. The sequence continues at coordinate 442 of JBDGPQ010000091.1, read as the reverse complement.
TTTTCCGAGGGATAGTACTCGAAAGTAGATCCACAGATATTGCATTCGGTACGCTCTTTTCCGCCTTTCCAATTCGGATGGTTCTCTCCCGAGTACGAATCGCTCTTTAGGAGACAGGCTCTCGAGCAGTATTTTTTGGCCGTATCAGAATAGAAGCGATCCCCACAATAGTCACAAGTACGGTTCGGCAAACGCTCTCCGTGAACGTGGACATGGTGTACGCCTCTCCCACGCTGTGAATCAAAGGCAGCATCGCAGGTGGGACATTCATATTCACTCA
>JBDGPQ010000091.1:0-152 GCA_042219595.1 Haloarculaceae archaeon | reverse complement strand
ATAAAAAGAAGGAAAAAACCGAGAAACCCGACCCATGTCGTCGAATTTAGGCCAAAATAATTTATATAATATTTTTGTCAGTCCGGGTGTGGGAATTGAACCCACGGCAAATCCGCCACAGGGATTTAGGTTACCACTACCCCAACCCGGAC
>JBDGPQ010000088.1:0-2192 GCA_042219595.1 Haloarculaceae archaeon | reverse complement strand
GAAACCGAATCGCTACCGGGGACGTGCCCGACACCACAGCAGGCCCCACAGGTCGCCTCCGACCAGTTGACGCCTGCGGCCATCATGTCCGCAACTGTCCCCTCGCGTGCGAGCAATTCGCTGGCCTGCTTCGATGCCGGCTGGACTATCGCGTGTACATCTTCGTGTATTCGTTTTCCATCGACCGTGTCGCAGAATGCCTTGAGATCTTCATAATAACCTGGTCGACGTTCACTCCTTCAAGTTCATGAATCGGGACGACTCTGTCCGGCATCGAAGGTGTCGCAACGAGCGGCTCGATCTTGGAGAGGTCTACCACGATATGGTCGGCATAGTTGGCGTCTTCATCGGGTTCGAGGTCAACGAACTCGTTGGAACGGCCGAGTTTCGTCATGTACTCTTGGGTGACCCTATCTGTCGGAAACACCGAGGACGTCGCGCCCAGTTCGGTTCCCATATTGGCAATCGCACAGCGCTCAGAGATCGGCAGGGTCGCGACGCCGGGGCCGGTATACTCGAACACTTTCCCGACACCTCCTTTGACGCTGAGTCGTCGCAGCAGTTCGAGGATAACGTCTTTGCCGGTCGCCCACGCAGGCAGCTCTCCGGTAAGCTCTATTTCGATGACCTCTGGCGTCTCGAAGTAGTATGGCGAGCCACCCATCGCAGTCGCAACGTCGAGCCCTCCAGCACCGATTGCAAGCATGCCAATGCCGCCCTGAGTCGGCGTATGTGAATCCGACCCCAAGAGTGTCGCCCCGGGTTTGGCGAAGTGTTCATGATGCACCTGATGACAAACGCCGTTGCCGGGTCGAGAAAAATGCGCACCGAACTTCCCAGCAGCCGATTTCAAATAGGCGTGGTCGTCAGTGTTGCGGAAATCGAATTGGTAGCTCTGGTGATCACAGTACTGGACGGCGATATCGGTTTGTACGGCTTTGATGTCTAATGACTCGAACTGCAGCCAGGCCATCGTGCCGGTGGTGTCTTGGAGTAGCACTTGATCGACTTCGATCCCGATCTCTTCGCCTGGACGTACCTCTCCCTCCACGAGATGATCTAGGAGAAGTTTTTCCGTGAGTGTCTGGCCCATGAATCGGTCTTTGTCTCGGGATCCATAGTAATTTCGAGCCGGCAACGCGCCGCAATGCTCATACGAGGGTTCTTAGATCCGCTCAGTTCTCAAGGCCGTCGTTACGCCGGTAGTACATCGTACCGTCAGCGAGCAGACGAGCGGTCCGGCCGACACGGACGCGCTCAACGGTATGATTTCCGTCGACTGTCGCTGTCTCGACGCCGACGGTGATCCGGCCCTCAGGGTGTCCGATGGTCACGTCGGCCAGGGTATCGTCCCGGGCGAATTCAGCGGGGATCGTCCCGGACAACTGAGTTGCCGCAGCGAGGCACATAGCGCCGGTCATCGCGTAGGAGTGGTGGGGCGTCTGTGTAGTCACGATTCGAGACGTCACATCGATCGCTTCGGCATTGACGTGGCCGTTGGTCACACATTCGTAGGACTGGGGTCCCGAAACTAGCGCTATCTGTGGGATCGACGGGCGCTTGGCGACGGCATCGCGGCGAGCCGCGACTAACCCGAGTCGCTCGCATGCGGCTCCCCTGATCAGTTCGATCCGCTCCAACAAAGCTTGATCGTCCAACTCCTCAGGAGATTCCGTCCCTGTAAGTCCGAGATCGCTTGCGCGAATGAACACGTTGAGATTTGCCACGTCAACGAGCGAAACCTCGTATGATTCGCCCTCGACGGTTACCGTGTCGACAGGGTTTCCAGAGGGAAACAGGTCACCAGTGATCGCCCCTCCGGGATCTCGGAAAAACGAGTCGATCCGGGCGCCTGTGCCGGGAATACCGTCTATTGAGTAGTCTCCAAGGACCGCGGGCCGGCCGTCAATTAGCGGAATCCGCTGATCCACGTAAGTGTCTGTGTTTGTATTATACAGGGTCAACTTCGCCTCTCTTCCACTGCAGGTGACCAACGCAGACAGGATGGCGAATATGCCGACGCCGCTCGTCAGGTTACCACAGTTCCCTGACCAGTCAACTGTCTCCTGCGTGACGGCGATTTGTCCGAACGTGTAATCAAGATCCGCGTCGGATCGGCCGCTCTCATCGACAATCATCACCTTACTGGTGTGGGAATTCCCACCGCCGAGCCCGTCGATTTGGAGAGGATC
>JBDGPQ010000148.1:574-2197 GCA_042219595.1 Haloarculaceae archaeon | reverse complement strand
GTCGAGTTCGTGCATCTTTACTGGGCCGGCCTACCGGCGTCGCCGCTTTGGGAGGCCAGCTATGCGCTCGTAGCTGTGCTCGCATTCGTCGGCCTCAATGCCATCTCGACTGAGGCTAGTGGCGGGGCGGAGACCATCGTCACCCTCGTGAAGGTCGCCATCCTTGCGATCTTCGTCGGATTCGGTATTGGGGCCATTCAGGCCGGGGCGTTCCAGCCGCTCTTCCCCGCGGATGGCGGGGCGGCAACTGTGTTACCGGCGATGGGTCTGACCTTCATCGCGTTTCAGGGGTATGATTTGATCGCGACGGTGACCGAAGAGGTCGAGAATCCCCGCCGAAACATTCCACGGGCGATCTTTCTTAGCCTCGCCGCTACGCTTCTCATCTACCTGCTCGTGGTCGCTGTCGCGATTGGTGCGCTCGGACCCGAAGCGGTTGGCGCGGCCGGCGAGACGGCCATCGTGGAGGCGGCAGCGAGCTTCATGCCGGATATTGGCATCTTCGGTGCAAAGCTCGGGGCCATCCTGATTGCGTTCGGAGCGGTGTTCTCGACGATCAGCGCGCTCAATGCAGTCATCATCGGGGCCTCACGAGTGGCATTTGCGATGGGCCGCGACGGACAGTTGCCACAGCGGCTCGGCACAATTCACCAGCGGTACGGAACTCCATTCATGGCGATCCTGACGAGTGCTGCCGTCATGTTGGTCGCAACGGCACTCGCACCCATTTCCGTCGTCGGCAACCTCGCGAGCCTGTTTTCCTTACTGGGATTTATCGTCGTCAACTTCGCAGTGATCCGACTCCGGCGCGAGCGGCCCGATCTCTCCCGACCGTTTGCCGTGCCATTCTATCCGGTGACGCCAATTGTGGGCATTCTCTTGAATGCACTGCTCGCGCTGTTCATCGCGCCCCAGACGTGGCTGATTGCGGCGGCCTGGTTGGCGTTCGGTGTCCTCGTCTATGCCGGTCTCCACCGTATGGAGGTTGGCCCGACCCCGGGAGGGAGTGCGAGATGACGACAGCGTCGTCACTTCGGCCAAGGGTCTTACTATACCCGGGGGTAGCATGAGTATGAGCGGCGACCTCCGTGTGATTATCGCTGGCGGCGGCGAGCTTGGGGCGCATGCGGCGGCCCATCTCACGATGTGGTAATCGTCGAGCGGGACGCCGACCGGTGTGCGGAACTCACCGATCGCTACATTGCGTCTGTCATTGAGGGTGATGCGACGCGACCGAGTGTACTCCGACAGGCCGATCCGGAGCAGAGTGACGTCATCGCGTCGGTCATTGGCGATACAGGCACGAATATCGGTGTCTGTGCCGTTGCCACGCAGCTCGCCTCTGACATCCACACGGTTGCGCGGATCGACCACGGCGAAACGGATGATTACGGTGAGGTCGTTGACCGGGTCGTCTTTCCCGAAAAACTGGCTGCGCACGTGACGACGAACGAAATTCTCGATGTTAGCGGCGGCGGTGTCCGGACTGTTGAGGCAGTGACCGATGCTCTGGAACTGATCGAAATAACCGTCGCTGAAGGGGCCCCCGCCGCCGGCGAACGCCTCGAATCGGTCTCGTTCCCCCGCGGGGCTGACGCCTCAGAAATCCGGACGACCCTCGAG
>JBDGPQ010000148.1:0-564 GCA_042219595.1 Haloarculaceae archaeon | reverse complement strand
GGGGCTGTCGTCGTGGCCGACTGTCGCGAAGGTGCGTTCCCTGAACCGGAGACCGTCCTCGAGCCGGGGACACCGTACATCGTTGCGGTCCGTGGCCCCGTTAGTGACGAAGTAGTCAGACTCTTGCGGGGCTGAGTCAAGGTGTGCCCGCGGGCCACGCGCGGCGTGGATTTATACTGCCGCCGGCCAACCGCGGCGCATGTCGACCGACGATCCCGTCTTGGCGTCCACCACGAGTCTTTGTCCAACGTGTCTTGAGCCCGTTGCAGCCACCTACGAACGCCGTGAGGGTGCGGTTTACCTTACCCGCGATTGTCCCGATCATGGCACAGCATCGCGCCAGGTGTGGGGGGATGCGGACCACTGGCGTCGCCTTCGAGAAACCAATCTTGATATCGATGGTGCGCCGGAGCCGGAGGGGTGTGCTGACCCAGCGACGTGTGAGTGCGGGCCCGCCGCCGATGAAGACCTCACTGTCGACCACGACCACAGTTGCGTCGCCATTATCGAAGTCACTCAGGACTGCAATCTCGAATGCTCATACTGTTTTGCGGGCTCTGGGCC
>JBDGPQ010000172.1:271-2248 GCA_042219595.1 Haloarculaceae archaeon | reverse complement strand
CGACGCTCGATGCGTTGGAAAATCGCATCGAAGATCTTCAAGCCGAGTACGAATATCTCACCGAAAAGCAGCGTGCCAGTGCACGCGGCGTCGAAAAGGATCTCGCCGATCACCAAGATCTGTATGACACCCTCCGAAATACGCCCACTGCAGCTTTCGATGTCTCGATGTACCTCTCCGTACGTGGTAACGGAGCCTCGGTCGACACGAGTGAGGTCCGGACCGCTGCACAGCGGTCACCGGCGAATCTGACACCGATTACGCCACGCTGGTCCCAGCTTGACACGCTCGTGTCTGCAAGCCCGATCGCCATTGATGCCCTCGAAGGATCTATTGGGACGAAGACACCGATGCTCGGTGGCGCGATCGGGGCCATGTTTCCCTTTGTCTCGAGCTCGTTTTCCGAGCCGGGTATCGAATACGGAACCTACGCCGTCAATGGCAGCCCCTTCGTTATGGATCGGTTCGAGCGGGAGACCGGGTATTGTAGCCTCGTGATCGGCCGGCTCGGTGCCGGCAAATCATTCGCGACAAAACTCCGGCTCCTGCGTCGCCGCATGTTCGACGAGGATACGATGATCGTCATGCTGGATCCGATGCGCGGATTCGATGGCATAAGTGCGGCACTCGACGGTGAGCGTGTCACCGTTGGGGGTACCCGGGGCCTCAACCCGTTGGAGATCCGGCCGACTCCTGACTCGGCGCTCGCGACGATCGAGGATCTTGATCCGTGGGGCGAGCAGCTCACCTGGGTAATGGCGTTCTTCGAGACCTTCTTCAGCGAGATCAGCGGCCACCCGCTGCGCGAGCGGAGTCAGACCTTGCGGCGGGCAGTCCAGGAGACATACCGGTGGTCCGGAATCACTAGAGATCCCGCGACGCACGGTGAGCCGTCCCCGACAATCCACGATCTACTCTGGATTCTCGAGTCGATGGCGGAGGCTCCCGGACAGTTCGGCTACAAGACTGAAGGCGAGCAGCGTGCCGTCCGGGGTGAGGCCGAATCCCTCCTGAAGGATCTTCGCCCCTCATTCAGGCCCGAAGGTGCGCTCTCGAACCTCGGGAAGCGAACCGAACTCGAGCTGGACTCGACAGTCCTCTATCTTGACCTCCACCAGGAGGAGGGCACGCAGGGCCGCGCCGAGACGACGCTCCTGATGCAGGTGCTGTTCAATACGGTGTATGAGCGAGTCAAGCAGTCGGACTGTTCGGTACTCTTTGCGATCGACGAAGCGCACTATCTGCTGAACGATACCACCTCACTCGACGTTCTCGAGACCGCCGTGAGGCATAGCCGGCACTTTGACCTCGGAATCGAGTTCATCACCCAAACCGGCGGGGAATTCACGCTCACGCCCCAAGCGAGGGCCATTGCGAACCTCTGTTCGATCACCGTCATCCACCGCCTCGAGGAGGACGAGAACGAGATCGCTAGGTGGTTCGATCTCAATGACCGACAAGTCGAATGGATACGATCAGCGAAGGCTGGTGAAGACCGGGCTGGATATGCCGAGGCGCTTGTCGGTGTGGATCAAGAGGGGTGGTACCCCCTGCGCATCCGGGCCAGCGACCAGGAAGCCACGGTCATCGACGGGACGGCCGGCACTGAGGAGCGATAACTGTTGGCCCTCTGCTCGTCTAAGCTTCGGGCTACTCTGTGGATTCTTGACAACGGTTAGGGGATGCCCATCTATTCAAAGGGATTGTCTTAGATCATCTCCCGTGTATCAGAAGAGTACCCTCTGATGCATGTGGAACTTTACTGTACGACCGGCTGGGAAACAATCCATAGCGACAGAATGGTATACCCGACCATTACCACGACCATCGGCGCATGACCCCGGCGTGCAGCCGATCCCGGTCAGTACCGAATCTGAGCGACTCGGTGGGTGGCAATCACTGCAACCACGTGACCGACGACGATCAGAATCACTTGACTCCCCCAGAACATCGGTACCGACAGCCAAGACAGCAGGT
>JBDGPQ010000172.1:0-254 GCA_042219595.1 Haloarculaceae archaeon | reverse complement strand
GAAGCGGCCCGTATTACCGAGGATCCACGGATAGTTATGGGCGATCTCATAGGCACCGGCGATCGGGAGAACCGTTGGCGCGAACCCACGAATTGCTGACTGCCATGATGTCGATTTGCCCCGTCCGCGTTGCTCAGCGAGCCAGGCAACAAGGACAAAACTAACGACGAAGAGAAGCAATCCACCGAGATAGATCCACAGACCCGTGTCCGAACCCGTATTGAGTAGTTCGCGGATCCTAAAGAGAAGAGATT
>JBDGPQ010000131.1:0-2256 GCA_042219595.1 Haloarculaceae archaeon | reverse complement strand
CCGAAGGCGTCAAACTCGACGTCGCGGTATCCGGCGCCGACGCCGGCGATGACGCGCCCTTCAGCCATTGCATCCAGCGAGGCGAGATCCTCGGCGACTGCGATGGGGTGATGAAATGGCAGCAATAGCACGCCGGTCGCAAGGTCCATACCGCCGGCGATGGCGGCGAGCCGAGACAGGGTAGGAATCGTTTGTAATTGTGTATAATCGGCAAGAAAATGCTGGCCAGTTGCTATCACGTCGAAACCAACCTCACGGGCCGTCCGGACCTGGGTGACGAGGCCGTCGAACAAGTCGCTCGCGGACTGATCGGTGCTACCTTGGCGGTTACAAAATAGACCGAGTTCCATTACAATTCGTCTCTGCTGCCGGATATCAAAAGACTGCGCTTCCTACAGTGGCTGCCCGCACCGTGGACACTCGTCTGGGTAAGACCGCCCATCGACGACGGGTGTGCCGTATTCCTCGTTGTCCGGCGCCCGACGGTAGATACGCTTTCCGCAGTTGGGACAGTTCTTCATGTCAGATTGATTCGTTTCATGTAGTCCCGGACACCCCCAGCGACGCCGTATTGCGGCTGGTAGTCCAGATCTTCTCGGGCGCGGCTAATGTCGAGCACGGCTGCCTGGGGATGGGCTTTATCTTGGGGATTTCGACCGTCTTTAACGGTGATGGAGGCGTCCGGACATTCCTCACGGAGGACATTTGCGAAGTCGTGCATCGACTTTCCCTCGCCAGTTGCAACATTATAGGCTGAATAGGATAGCGTATCAGCATCGACGGCATCGGCAAGGCCAGTGGCGATATCGCCGAAGTACGCCCAGTCGTTCAATTCATCGCCGCCTGGTAGCACGACCTCCTGGCCCTGCATTGCTCCTTCGATTGCGTCAGGGATGAGCCGACCGCCACCGACCTTCGCAACCTTCCCAGGTCCAAAGCTTGAGCCGAATCGAAAACTCGCAGCGTCAATGTCGTGACGGTCTTCGTAAAATTGTCTGTACGACTCGTTCGCCACCTTCGTAAGATCATAGATCTTCCCGGTGGGATTGCGGGGGCCATCCTCTGAGAGTGGCTCGTAATGCGGGTAGGCGTAGCGGCCTGCAATGTGACCATACACAGCCTTCGACGAGACGTCGATTACCCTGAGGTCCGTTTCAGCGGCGACCTCGAACACATTGATCGTACCGCCGATATTGACCTCTTGGGCGAGTTTGGGATCTGCATTACACGCTGACCGCTTCAGTGCGGCGAGGTTGACGACGGCATCTTCACCCCGAAGGGCGGTTGCTACCGAGTCCGGATCTGTGAGGTCACCCTCGATGTGGTCATGACCGAGCCGCTCACGAAGATCGGGATTATCTTCGAGGTCGTAAACAGTGACCGTGTGGCCCCGGTCGAGGAGTTCCTCGACCACAAATCGCCCAATGGCGCCATGGCCGCCGGTGACGGTAACGTCCATGCGGGGACCAGCGCGGTCGCTGCCAAAGAATCACCCGGTCTCCTCTCGAACCGTCCCATAGCCGACGAATTCGTCTGGCACCGGTTCATCGGTGGCCACTTCAGTGCCGACCGCCTCCTCGTAGAGTTTCGCGACCGCACTCGGTCCCTTATCACCGTATCCCTGCTCGTAAGCACGCTCGAGTTGGCTATGGACGATGGCTGCGAGCGTCGTCGGATACTCGGCTTTCTCAGCCATCTCAAGGTATAATCCGACGTCTTTCAATGCATACTCCACCGTAAAGGTGTGATCGAAGGTCCGATTCAGCACGTTCCGCAGACGCTTCTCGAACTGTTTGGACCCACCACTCGATCGACCGATGGTCTCGTAACATATTCGCGGGTCGAGTCCACGCGCCGCCCCGAGACCCATCACTTCCATGCCGAGGACGGCTGTGCCCATCGCAAGCGTATTATTGAGGAGCTTGACCGTGTGGCTGGATCCGAGCTCGCCGGTATGATACCGGTCCGTACTGATTGACTCAAGTACGTCCTGGACCATTGATCGCTCGATCGATGCACTGTCGCCGCCGAGCATCATTGTTAGATTGCCCGCCGCTGCACCACTGGCGCCACCACTGACGGGTCCCCCGATCACCTCGATCCCTGTCTGTTCAGCTTCTTCACCGATTGCGATTACAACATCGGGATCTACGGTGCTCAATTCGATCGCGACGAGACCCGCATCGCCGCCGGAGAGTACTCCATCATCGCCGAGGTATACCGCCTCGACCGCGGCGTTGTCTGGGAGACTTGTCA
>JBDGPQ010000178.1:0-2321 GCA_042219595.1 Haloarculaceae archaeon | reverse complement strand
GAAATCGATCGGATGGCGAGCGCTCTGGGGCTTCCGGAGACGGTTCGGGAGACCGCGTCCGTGATCTACCGACGCGCGCTCGAAGACGATCTGCTTCCAGGCCGATCGATCGAAGGTGTCGCTTCCGCGGCGCTCTATGCTGCAGCGCGGCAGGCGAAAACGCCCCGGTCGCTCGACGAAGTCTCCCGGGTCTCGCGAGTGGACCGGATGGAACTCACGCGGACCTACAGGTATGTCGTGCGGGAACTCAGCCTCGAAGTCGAACCCGCGGATCCGGTCAGCTATGTACCCCGCTTTGTGTCCGATCTCGGCCTCTCCGAGGATACCGATCGACGAGCACGGCAGTTGATAGAAGCGGCTCGAGACGAGGGCATCATGAGTGGCAAGTCGCCTGTCGGGCTCGCAGCCGCAGCCGTCTATGCGGCGGCATTGCTCTCGAATGAGAAAGTGACACAATCCGCTGTCAGTGAGGTCGCAGATATCTCCGAAGTGACGATTCGAAACCGGTACAAGGAGCTGCTCGAGGCTGACGACGGCGTTCCCGCCTGATTGCTAGTCTATTTTTTGAGCCTCAACACGATCCAGTGAGCCGTAGGCTTTTTCGCCTCGGGGGGTGTGTGAGGGATACGCATGGATGGCACCTATGTCCGGTTACTGTGCCCCGAGTGTGCGAAGGATTGGGAGTCCGCACCTGGTGACCTCCCGGGACATCGACGCACCTTTCATTGTCCGAACTGCCATGCGAGTCGACGTCTGGCAGAGTTTATGCGGACGGAACACGATCTCCGGACGCTCCGATCGCTCGGTTGACAGCGTTCACGCAGACGGGAATCGTGTCAAAGGTCCATCCGAGTGAAGCGCCAAGGGTATACGACTTAATGTCGGCAGACTGTGATCGGAGGGTGGCCTCGCCCATCCTACGAAGGAGGTCTCGGTTTGTCGCCGGGCAGACGATCTGGATTAACCAGTGGGAGACCGGGCGCCGCAGGCCTCACAAACCAGAAGTAGAGCGCCTTGCTCGCGCTCCAGACGCGTGTCTGGAAGCCCGCACTCGGGACACCGGACGAATTCTTCAACATAGGCATCGACAGCCTCCGCCAGTCGTGGACCGTCGAATTCACCCGTCAGTCGGCCACGCCCGCTCTCATCGATGTGACCGCTGGTCCCGACCTCGTTTTGCAGAAACTTGATGACACGGTCCGGATCGCGGCCAAGGGCTTCACAAATGTTCTGAAAATTCTCGACGACAGTGACGTTGCCCTCCTGCCGGACCTCGACATCGGGAACCGAGAGGCGTTCGGAGTCGGCGGCAATCTCGGGTGTCTCTTCGAGTCCCCGTTCCAGCATATCGTCGTAATCCATACTTGTATTTGAGGAGCGACCCTCAAAAGCGCACGGCCACGACGCCATTGCCCCGTGTGGTGTCGATGAAAGACTGGAGATTCAGTTCTCGGGCGGGCCAACCGGAGTTGCGGGGACCCCGGCGACGGTTTCGCCCGCCGGGACATCTTCAGTGACGAGTGAATTTGCGGCGACCCGCGCATCCTCGCCGACCGTTACACCGGGTAGCACGATGGCTCCTGCACCGATCATCGCTCGCTTCTCGATGTGGACTTCACCGGTGCGGACTTCATCTTGTAAGAATTCGTGGCAAAGCAGCGTCGCGTCGTAGCCAATGATGGCATCCGCTTCAACTGTCAAGAGATGTGGAAAGAAGACGTCTGGTGTCGACTCGAGAGCGAATACCGCCCCCGGCTCAACCGCAACGCCGATCCGCCGAAGAAGCCAACGTTTCAGGCGCAGGCTCGGCGAAATCCGACATATCACAATAACGGCATAGTTTAGCGCCACCCGGAGTGGATTGTAGTGGCGGTACCAGCCACGGAATGAGTTCCCCGGGCCCGCCGTGGCCCGAGCTGAAAGCCGGTCGCGGCGGGACGGTCCGCTCACAGAATCCGATATGTTGGGTGCTCTCTTGAATCTCGCGCTGTGTGTCGTCACCACATAGCCGCCGGTCGGTTTAGGACGTCGGGCTTCGAACGGCCAGCCGATGGCCGATCGGTTGGCGTCGAAGTGGGTGATGCTTGGGATCGTCGGCGTCGCTGAGCTCTTTACGATGGCCCTCTGGTTTAGCGCAACGGCCATCGGCCCGGAACTGGCCGTCGCGTGGAAGCTCTCGGCAGCCGAACAGGCCTGGTTGACCAATGCCGTGCAACTCGGCTTTGTGGTTGGAGCGGTTCTCTCGGCCACCTTCACTCTCGCCGACGTGGTACGACCGCGATATCTCTTCGCAGCCGCGGCCCTTCTTGGGGCTGCAGCGA
>JBDGPQ010000189.1:1460-2343 GCA_042219595.1 Haloarculaceae archaeon | reverse complement strand
GTCCGCCGGGCAAGTCCGAGTTGCGCCTCGCTGACGGCATCGAAGTCAAAGGTTTCGACGACCTCGGGCGGGTGATCCCAGAAGACGTCTTCATCGGCAGCAGTGATGGAGAAATTGTGTGTTGACCGATCACAGTCATAGACGTGTCGGCGACTGAAATCCAGGCTGTTCGCACCGATTGCCGACGAGCCAACACCGACATCCTTTGCGGACTTGTGGCCATAGTCGGCGTGATAGGAGTCCCCGACCTCGTTGTCGACGGCGTTCTTCCAGTCGACATCAAGTTCCCAGCGCTGAGGCTGGCCGTGTACCTCCATGTCGATCAAACCGAAATGCAGGTCGAGGTACCAGGTCGCGTCGCCAAGGTAGTCCTTGAGGGACGGCGCATTCTCATCGAGACAGGCGAACACGAGGCCCCGATACGTGTCGACCTTCGGAGCCGAAACAAGCCCGAGGTCCGGCAATTCGTCACCGGGATAGGCCTTATCACGGTGGGGGACCCCGACGAGATCGCCCGAGTTGTCGAATGTCCAGCCGTGATACGGGCACCGGAAATGTGAGGTATTCCCATATTCCGATTTGCAGAACTGCGTGCCGCGATGCGGGCAGCTGTTGAAGAAGACATCGAGATTGCCTGCTTCGTCACGAACGAGGATGAACGGATCCGTACCGATGTCTCGTCGAACATAATCTCCCGGCTCCGCCACTTCGGACTCATGTCCGATGAAGATCCAGTGGGTGCCAAATAGCCGATCCATCTCGAGATCGAAGATAGCTGGGTCATTATAGGCCCGGAGTGGGAATTTCGCCTCAAGGAGGTCGTCCCCGATCCGCGAGAGAAATTGGGCAGTCCGGCTGTCGGCTTCGGCCATATGACGCTGTA
>JBDGPQ010000189.1:0-1450 GCA_042219595.1 Haloarculaceae archaeon | reverse complement strand
CTCCCGGCGGCACCACGGGTAGCTTCTTTTGTTGGAGAGTCCTGCCTCCGGACATGGTCGAGGTCCACATTCCAGCGAAGCACGCCGTCGGCTTTGAGGTCGACAGAGGCGACGTGTTCGGTGTGACTGACGTGGCGGGCCAGCAGGTCGCCGATCTGGTCGCGTTCAATGCCGCAGACACCTTCGAGCGATTCTCGCCGAAATATACCTATCGTCGTGAAAACGACCTCAGGCCGACCACGGGAAATACACTCTATACGACGGAGGGTAACCCTATCCTCGAGATCGTCGCCGATGACTGTGGCAGCCACGACCTGCTCTATGGCCCGTGTAACCACTGGATCGTCAGCGAGTACTACGGCCAGGAAGGTGAGACCGGCTGCCGAGAGAACCTTGCCGAGGTACTCGCGCCAGCTGGCGTCGACGAATCCGACTGTCAGGAGACCTTCAACGCGTTCATGCAGTCCCGAATCATCGATGAAACGCATATCGAGATCACCGAGCCGGAGTCTGAAGCCGGCGATACGATCACGTTCGAAGCGTCTATGGACGCAGTCGTCGGTGTGGCCGCATGCTCGGGGGAATCGACGGTCAATGCCGGAACACCAACGCCGATCGAGGTAGAGATCCCCGACGGGGCTGAACTCGAGCGAAATTTCTAGGCCTCCGGACCGAACGGCGTTCGGAGAAGTTTTGAAATCTCAGACATCCCGAGGTGAGCGATCTCAGTGAGTGCCGTTGGATCGAGACGCCGTTCGTATCCGAGCCGGCGAGACGCGAGCCCGAGCCATGCCCTATTCTGAGGCACAACGACATCCACCGCGGTGTACTCGTTCGAAATTCGGACCCGTTCGCTACCGTCATCATCTTCAACAAGCGCAGATCGGTCGGGACCATCCTGCCAGGTGAGCGCCTCCAACGCGACGGCGTCAAGATCGATGGTCTCGGCTCCGGCTTCCAGGCGAAGGCGGGTGCCGTTCCGCGTCCGCACCTGACAAACGGCGACCTGGGGACCATCGTCGACGATCGTGGCGATCTCCTCAACCCCGGCATCGGTGGCCATTGCATTCAGGTGTCATTGAGCCAGGAAAAGGATTGGCCCGACATTTGATGGCACGCGGCTACGATGAAGCAGGAATGCTCGAACTCTCGAAGGAGCGGCTCGTCGCAGACATGGAGGCACAGGCTGAAATCGGTGCAACGGACAACGGCGGCCTCGATCGAGTCACCCTCACCGATGCCGACGCCGCCGCGCGAGACTGGCTCCACGACCGAATGACCGACGCCGGATTGGCCGTCCGGATCGACGAGATGGGCAACATGTTTGGCCGCCGATCGGGGAACGATCCGGATGCGGCTCCGGTCCTCGTCGGCTCGCACCTCGACTCCCAGCCGAACGGGGGCATCTATGATGGCGCGCTGGGAGTCGTCGCCGCCCTCGAGTGCGTCC
>JBDGPQ010000222.1:0-2347 GCA_042219595.1 Haloarculaceae archaeon | reverse complement strand
TCGAGTGCAAGCCCGATCTCGACAATCCTGGTGCCCTCGACACCCAGTTACTCACGGATGTCAGACTCGGACTACTCGATCGAGTTGTGCTCGTGACGGCCACTCACGTAACCGGTGCGCACCTGAACCGACTACCGGATGCTGTGGGCGTTTGGACGTTTGATCACGCCGCTGGTGACCTGTCGGTCCTTAGGGAAGCCGAGCCATTGCCAGTCGACGAGCCTGGCATTGAAATCATGGAACGCTCGGCTGGGCAAACGGCCATTCGGGTCGCGGCAGCAGACGAAATCACCAGGCAGCGCCGGCGGCTTGCTGAACGGGCGTATGGCTCGGGGTGGCGGCCATCCGATATCCCGGGCTGTGCTCGTGCCGACCCTGATCCAGATGGAATCGTCCACTGTAGTTGGAAGGATCGGATTGTCCGACCTGGCGCCGAGTGCGGATCCGGGTGTGAGGGTTTCCAATCAGCGGCCCCGGAGCCAGTAGACCGAACAAGCCGCCGCGCTGCCTGCTCGGCGTGGGAGCCGGATCCACCTGGATGGCGACGGACGCAGACCACGCTCGACAGGTTCTAAACGCCGAAATATTCTGTAAATCCGACGTAGACGACTGCCAGTACGACGGCGAAGATGACCGTTTCGAGGAGGTCGACACGTCCATCCAGCACCCAGATTACTGCCGCATAGCCTACCGCGGCGACAGCGACGGCGAGCACAAGACCCGCGACAGGTTGGGACTCGAGGACATCGGCGCCCTCGTCCATGCGCCAACTTGCAGTTGTGTCGACATAATCATTCCGGCAATATGTCGCGCCGAGCTACAGCTCGTATGTCTCACCATCGACCGCGAGTGGCTCTTCAAAGGCCTCATCTGCCGGATAATAATGTGCGGCGTGCACCAACCGGGTTACGTCGGCGTCGAGATCCGCCGCAAGGTCAAGCGCACCTTCACGAGTGAGGTGCTTGCCACCGAAGGTCCGGGGTGTGCCCGCATCATCGTGATGCTTGCCGCCTTTTGGGTGATGTTTACATAACGCTGCCGGGACCAGAGCATCAACAAGCAGCAGATCCGCGCCAGATAAGGCCGCCCGACTCCGCTCCGGAATAGCATAGCTGGTATCGCCCGTCATCGCCAGAGTTGCATCATCCGACGGGTCCTCGATGACCACACCATAACACAACAGGGGTGGATGATCAACCGGCACGAGCGTGACCTCGAAACCGCAGACTTCGAACGCTTCGAACGGAGTTTGTGAGTGCACAGCTATGCGATCCAGATAGTCGTAATCGGCCTCGACTGTGGAGGCGACACTCCGGCCAGTGACGGGATCCACCTCGTCTGCGGCGTGGATATCCAGATGATCGGTGATCCGGTAGCAGTTGCCAAGTCCGTCTAAATGATCGAAATGAACATGGGTAATTACACCGGCGTCCGGCGCCGGGAGCCCCTCCCTGAGAAATTGATGACGGAAATCCGGGCTGAAATCCACGAGAAGGTCGGCGCTCGTACGTTCGTTCCGGATATGGACCGAGAATCGGGTCCGCTCGACCCCGTTGGCACGGGCCCGTTGACAGGTGTCACAGTCACACCCCACCGTCGGCGTTCCGGTGGTGTCACCCGTACCAAGGAGGGTAACCTGCACGGGTGATGTGAAGGCACCTGGGGCCAAAAGCCACCCGGGCGACGGCAGCCTTTTCCCACCGCCGCTCCCGAGCCATCAGCAATGGCGACCTGGTATGGTGACCATCCGATCACCGATCCGTCGGGCGCTACTCCACGTCTTCGGGGCATCCGACGCTATCCGGTGAAGTCTCTTGACGGCGAAACCCGCGAGTCCGCTACGCTTGCTGGAGATGCCGCCCTCGCGGGTGATCGTCGGTGGGTTATCGCCGACAGGCCGGCTGACGAGCCGTTTGACCCACTGACTGCCGACATGGCGGATTTTTGTAATGGCAAAAAAACCGCCGCTGTCCACCGCATCCGCTCGGAGTTCGTGCCTCCCGCCGACGGCGGCCCTGCACTTCGTCTACGGAGCCATGACGAGCCATCCTCCGCAGCACGCCAGTTTACACTCTGGGACGGCGAAAGTGGAGAGCAACCAGTCGTCCATGCCCCATTGAATACTTTTCTCTCTGAGCGGTTGGATCGGACTGTCAGTGTTCGCCGGGTCGAGGGTGGTCGACCAGATCGGGCTGATCACGGGCCATCAATCATCTCGACGGCCACGCTTCGAGAGATCGCGGCATGGTTCGATTTCGACCTGGATTCGGCGCGCCGACGATTTCGGGCGAACCTTGAGATCGGGGGTGTCCCGCCGTTCTGGGAGGACAAGCTCTTCGGAGACGCC
>JBDGPQ010000176.1:0-2427 GCA_042219595.1 Haloarculaceae archaeon | reverse complement strand
GGTGGCGCATCGGCAACTCGATCATCTCGCGGACCTGCTCGAGTTCGTCGTCGAGACCACCGATATCCTCGTACGTGACGTCCGGGGCCGCCGACTCCGTCGGGCCAGCGGCCTCGCCAGCAATCTGTTCGGCCGGTTGCTCGGCCACCTCGATCGATGTCGAATCAGTGACAACGACCGTGCCCTCCGGCTGCGCATCAGCGATTTTCAGGGGGATCTTCTGCCCCGACATGCTCGAGAGGGGCCCGAGACCAAACGATACCGGGACGGTCTGACCAGTCGTGACAGCCTGTCCTTGGAGGTTCGAGCGAATCATCGGGCCGACGTTCCCCCGGACACGCAGGTTCTGGGGGAGCGCGACCGTCAGCTGCTTCGCCGGTTTGACATCGGCCGGCTCGACCTCGACGGTGTCGTCGATACCGACACCGGTCTCCTGGCGAAGCTGGCCGTCGATCCGAACGATTCCTTTTCCTTCATCTTCGGCATAGCCGGGCCAGACGCGTGCGACGGCCCGTTCGCCGTCGTTGCCCGAAAGCACGACGTAGTCGCCGTTCTCGAGATCGAGCTCGGCCATTGCCGCCCGGTCAACGGCCGCGAGGCCGCGACCGGCGTCTTTCTGCTTGAGCGGTTTAACCGTGAGTCTCATTCGTTCACCTCGATCGTGAGGATGCCGTTCTGCATAAACGCTTGCGCGCCGGGGCCGACCTCGAGTTCATACTGTTCATCGCCGGCAACGACGATGACCGTGTCCTCGAGCACGTCGACGGACGCGTTGGTAGCGGGACCGAAGTCCGCGGCGATTTCGGTGCGGCCGTCGACCTCGCGGCGAGCGACCTCGACATCGCGGCGACCCAGTTGTTCACTGAGATTCATACTAACATGAAGTAATCCTCTAAAGTATATAAACTTTGCGTTAAAGTATTTAAAGAGTCGGGTCTGCACGCCAAGCTGACTGAAAGCGGTTCAGAGTGCGCCGTCGAGATCGTCGGCACTCCGCGTGTGGCTCTCACCGGGGAATTCCCCTGCTTCCACAGCGGCGACGTAATCGGCCATTGCCTCCTGCATACGCGCACGGACGTCGCCGAAGGCTTTGGCAAAGGGCGGCGTCGAGTCCGCGAGTCCGACCGCATCACTATAGACGAGGACCTGCCCGTCACACTCCGGTCCGGCGCCGATGCCGATCGTCGGAATCGTGAGATCTTCCGTGATCGCGGCCGCGAGGTTCGCGGGAACGTTCTCGAGCACACAGGAGAAGGCCCCGGCCTCTTCGTGAGCCGCGGCGAGATCGGCGATCTCGCCGGCCCCTTCAGGATCCTTTCCGCGCTGTCCATACCCAGTCAGATGCACACGCTGGGGCGTGAGTCCGACGTGGGCCATGACGGGCACGCCGAGATCGGCCAGCCGCTCCGTGAGCTCGAGTGTGTGGGGGCCGCTTTCGATTTTGACAGCATTGGCATTCGCCTCCTTGAGCAGGCGCCCGCAGTTCTCAACACTCTCGGCGAGGTCGTGTCCGAAGGAGAGAAACGGCATATCCGCGACCACCAGAGCTTCGTCCGTTCCCCGGGCAACGGCTGCCGTCCGCGAGTGGATTTCCTCAAGCGTAACGGGGAGCGTGGTGTCGTATCCAAGTTCGGTATTCCCGACACTGTCCCCAACGAGCAGGACGTCAACGCCTGCGGCTTCCGCGATCGAGGCCGTGATCGCATCATAGGCAGTTAGCATTGTAATGGGCTCATCGCCCGCCGCAGCCCGGACGTCCCGAACGCTCGGCATATCGGGTGGGTCGCACGGCCGACGCCTTACCAGTTCCGGGGTCGAACCGGTACCGGCTTGACGCCCGATACTCTACCACCTAACTGTGTCCCCGCGCGTCGAACGGACCGATCCCGATGGCGTAGACTTCGGGTGGGTCATGCAGGTCACGTTCGCGGTCACGATCGTCATTGGGGCACCGCTCGTCGCCGCGTTGTCGCTCACGACGCAACTGCCGACGTGGGGCGAGCGAGTCATCTTTGCCGTCCGTGTGGGGGCGACGGTCTGGCTGGTCGTAGCGGTTGCCGTGTACCTCTATGCCCGCCGGGTCCGGACCGAATCCTCAGTTTGATGCCGCAGCATCGCGGCGGGCATCGGCCCACTCGAAATCCACGCCAGCTCGCTCAGCAGCCTGTTCGTCACGCTCGCTGTCACCCACGAAGATCGTCTGCTGCGGATCTGCGTCAAGGGCCTGAATGACCGCAAGGAGCGGCGCTGGATCCGGTTTATAGGTCTCAACCGAGTCCCGACCCACGATCGCATCGATATGGACGTCGAGGCCATGGACTTCGAGAGCGATTCGACAGGCGGCCTCGCTATTGAGCGAACACACGCCCACGGGGACTGGCTGAGGAAGTTCGTCCGCAAGTGGTAGTCGGGTCGCAGCCCGCGCTC
>JBDGPQ010000157.1:0-2466 GCA_042219595.1 Haloarculaceae archaeon | reverse complement strand
GTGCCGTCGGGATCGTCGTATCGGATGAGCAGTTCGATCGGATATTCCTTTTCCATGGCTCCGCCGGCTGCACTCAGTGGAAAGCTGAGCGTCGTCGCCGATCCAGCGCTCAGGCGCTCGACTTGACGTTCGTCGGTTTGTGCCGAGAGCGGCCCATCCGCAAACAGCCGTGCTCGAAGATCGGTATACGGTCCGGCTCCCGTGTTGCGCACGGTGAGGTTTAGAAATCCATTGCCACCACGCGGAACCGTTGCCGTGACAGCCTCGACACTGACCGCTTCGCCTTCCGGATCGACGGTCGTTCGGCCGTCGAGACTGTCGCTTTCGCGCCGCTCATCATTTCTATTCCGGTATTGCACGGTGATGCTGAACTGTTTCTCGCCGGGCTCGGCCCGCTTACTGAGTTGAATCGGGAAGGCGAACGCTGCGGTGTCATTTGACTCGAGCCGTCCGAGGAACGAGGACCGTTCGAGCACGGTCATTCCACGCCGATCGTCCTCAAAGACAGCGATTGCGTTGGTGACGGGATCCCCACCGCTGTAGGTGACCCGCCCTCGTACGGTGCCCTCTTCACCCACGGTGAGCGTGCTGGAGAGATTGTCGAGCTGGAACGTCGGCCCGTCCCGCGCGCCGACGTTCACGAATCTCGTCGGGGACGTGACCGTCTGTCCGTCTGTGTTTTCGTAGGTTGCCGCGAGTTCGAGTGGATACGATCCGACATCCGCCGTCGCATCGGCAGCAACGTCGACCCCAAGTGTGCGATTCTCGCCGCTCCTGAGGGTGTCGAGAAAGCGTGTTGCGGTTTCGGCCCCGGCGAATGAAAGGTCAGGATTCGGTGACGAGAGGCGCACCCGTGTGGCATTCGCCGGCGCTGTGCCAACATTTGCCACCGTCACTGAGACGGTTTCCGATGACCCAGTCTGCGGCACTCCACTGACGTTCTCGATGACGATACTTGCCGCCCGATCTACGACGAGTGAGACGTTGAGGTCCCGGCGCACCGTCTCGAGTGTCTCCTCACCGTCGGGTCCGATGCGATTCGTGTACCGGTAGGTGACGTTGATCGGCACGCGATAGACGCCAGGCCTCGTGCCATCGTCAATCGACACTGGCACGTCGATCCTGGCTGTACGTCCCTCGACGAGGCTCCCGATAGCAAAGCTGCCATGATGTACGGTCAACGGCGCCTGATCGCGGGGATCGACTCGAACTGTTAGTCCTCGCGCGTTCGTTACCCGCCGTGTCAACGCCGGATTACGCAGATTCCCCACCGTAACTGAACCGTTGTTCATGATCGAGATCGGGAGCGTGATCTCGGCGCCGGGATCCACGCCGTCGCTCCCAAGCGTTGCCGACAGCGAGGGCGAACCCAGTGCTGCTGGGGTGACCTCGAACGTGATCGAACCCCCGGAGACGACGTTCGCACTGCCATTATGCGTGGCATCGATACTGTACTGGCCGGCCTCTGACGCCGCGAGTATCGCCACGGCCTGGCGATCACGGCCAAGCGTCACGACATCCGTATCGATCACATTCCCGAACCGGTCCGTCATTTCGACGGTGACATCCCCGCGGTCGACGGAGGTCACGAGCACCTGTGCAAACTGGGCCAGGTATTGCTGATCGTCGAGAATGCTGGCTGAGAGACGAAGGTCGGAGATATTGTACCACTCGTCGACGTCTGGCGATCCAAATTGGACACGGTATGACGACCCAATAGTGAGCAGATCCGACTCGAATACGATGACCGAACTGTTCGTCCCGGTTCGCTGATCGAGGACTGTATCGCCATTCCGTTCGTTGATCACAATCTCTACATCGGTATTGCCGTCAGAGACGAAGGCAACTGGTTCGCCCTGAAAGACAGCCGCGGCGTTTGCCAGGGATCGATGGTCGCTATTCGAGGCATTGATCGTCGTCGTTGCGACCGCCACGTCCTTCGCCCGTCGAATTTGATTCGCATTCCCACCTCGATCTAATTGCGTTACGACGGTCAGATTCCGATTTGGGGTGATATCTCCGATCGGCGACTCCACCTCGATTCGACCGCCCGATCCGGGGCTCGAGATGCGGCCCTTATCGTCGCCGTCGACATAGACATCGACCCAGTCGACCGCGTCGACAGAGCGGTTGAACACGATCTCGATCGTACCGTCGCCGTATTCCGTTGCCGAATCGATCGTCACGGCATCCGCGGCGGCGGCCGCCTGGCCGACGGGTCCACCCACAGTCATGCCAGCGACGAGAATGAGCGCAATGACCGCCAGCCTGCCGAGGCTCCGGACCTGCCGACTCATCGATCCACCTGCATGTAGACTGGAGCCCGCTGCCGGGCTCGCGTCGGCAGTGTTCGTGGCGCGGACGCGGTGGTCGCTGATGTCACGGCGGTTGGGGATTAGATCGGGTTGGAGACCGCACCGCAAGTAAGTGTTGTTCCTCGACTACTCACAGCCTCCGCGTCGTCGC
>JBDGPQ010000177.1:0-2525 GCA_042219595.1 Haloarculaceae archaeon | reverse complement strand
CAGCTCTCGTCATCGGGATTCACGAGAGCCTCGCCCGCCGTTTCGGTCCGGTCGGCAGCACTCAGTCGAGCGCTTCGAGGTAGTCGAATTGTGCCTCGAGTTCCCGCCGGCGTTGGCGACTAACGACAGTGGCATCCAGTAGCGGCCCAAGGAATCGTGCATCCAGGGTAAACGTCGTCTCGCCAACAACCGTCACGCGCTCATCGGATGCCGTCTCGACCGTATATCGGGTATGCATTGCGTCGAAGATTCCATCGATCTGCTCGTATGCGAGGAGGGCCCCGTCATCCGTAACGAGTCGGCAGTCGAGTCTGATCGTCAGCAAACCGACGTGATTCTTAATCACGATCGAGTCCCCGTCAACAGCGACTGAGTCGAAGCCAGCCGAGCGGAGGAAGGATTCAACGTCGGTTATGGCAGATTTGACTCTATCAAGCGGGGTGGCGATCGAGCGCTCGACCACGACCCGGGCCATCGACATCGGCTTCGTCGGGGTGACGGGAAAGCGGTTCGAAGATGTTCGGCGACACGGTTTCCTACGGAACCCGAATACGTTCGGGTATGCCCCGCGCCACGCTGTCGATCACGGTTCCTGAGCGGGTGTGGGTTGGCGACCTCACAAGGCGCCATCCCGAATCACTCGTCAGGGTGCTCTCGGCGTACACCGAGGACGACGTTGGCGTCGGCCTTGCTGAAATCGAGAGCCCGGACATCGAGGCTATCCTCGCGTCTATACAGGACTATGATGACGTGCAGGCACTCGAAGTCCTCCGTCGCTCCGACGAGATGGTCCTAATCCAGTTCGAAACAGGAACGCCGTTACTGCTGCTGCCCCTTCGGGATTCAGGCGTCTCGATGGAACTGCCGATCGAGATCCGGGATGGCGCTGTCACGTGGCATGTGACCGCGCCCCGGGACCGACTCTCGGCGCTCCGCGACCAGCTGCAGCAGTTCGACGTCACGTATCGCGTCGAGGCAGTCCACGAGCGCGTCGAAGACGAACCCTTGCTGACGGAGCGCCAGCGCCGACTCGTGACAGCCGCCGTCGAAGCGGGGTACTACGACACGCCACGGGAAGCGACGCTGACGGAACTCGCGAACGATCTCGGCATCGCGAAATCCACCGCAAGCGAAACGCTTCACCGCGCGGAAGGGCGGATTATCAAGGAATTCGTCGATGGAACCGTGACGCGTCATTCATAAGTGCCCCCCGCAGACTACCACCCATGGAACCACCCGACATCGGTGAGTTGACGCCCCCCGATCGGCTACTGATGGGACCGGGTCCGAGCGAAGTCCATCCCCGGGTCCTTAGAGCAATGGCCACGCCGCTGGTCGGGCACCTGGATCCTGGGTTCGTCGAGCTGATGGATGACGTCCAGGAGCTCCTTTGCTACGCTTTCCGGACTGAGAACGAGTGGACCATCCCGGTGAGCGGAACCGGTTCGGCAGCGATGGAGGCGGCGGTAGCGAACCTCACACGGCCCGGAGATACAGTGCTCGTCCCCGATAATGGCTACTTCGGGAGACGCATGGCGTCGATGGTTCGGCGGGCGGGCGGTGATCCAGTGACAGTGGAGGAGGCGTGTGACCGGTACGACCCTGACCTCTTCGGCTTCGTCCATGCAGAGACGAGCACGGGCGTGTTGCAGCCGGATGTCCCGGAATTGACCCGCATTGCCCACGAAAATGATGCCCTGGTGATCGCGGACACCGTCACCTCGCTTGGTGGCGTCGAATTTCGTGCCGACGAATGGGACGTGGATGTGGCCTACTCAGGCGCCCAGAAGTGCCTGTCCTGTCCGCCGGGCGCAAGCCCATTGACGGTGAACGACCGCGCGATGGATCGCATCCAGTCCCGCGAACAACCGGTGCGATCCTGGTATCTTGACCTCAGCGAACTGTCCGCCTACTGGGGTGAGGAACGGGCCTACCACCACACAGCGCCGATCACGAACATCTATGCACTCCGAGAATCCCTCCGGCTTGTCGCCGAGGAAGGTATCGAAAACCGTTGGGATCGCCATCGGGATGTCGCGAGTGGATTGAAAGCCGGTGTCGAAGCGATGGGTCTGTCAGTGAACCCGCCCGAAGCAGCGTGGCTCCCGAGCCTCAATGCGGTCAGACTGCCCCCCGGAACGGATGACGCCGCGATTATCGAGCACCTCCTCACCGAGCACGGTATCGAGATCGCAAGCGGGCTCGGCGACCTTGCGGGAGAGATCCTCCGTATCGGATGCATGGGCCATTCCGCCAGGCCGGCAAATGTGACCAGTCTTCTGGCGGGCCTCGGTGAAGCACTCGACCTCCAGGACGCCGATGTCGATCCCGATGCTGGGCTCGCGGCCGCTCGGGCAGCGTTGTCAGGATAACGCGTGCCGGAATCATTCTCGTCTGTATCCACGTCGGCCTGGCTTCTTTCCACGTAGACAGATCAAGGAACTGGTAGATGGCGGCAAATCAGCAGCCGTTTGATCTGCCAAGCATCGCCGGCAATTCACAACGCTATTGCCCAGGGCAGGCTC
>JBDGPQ010000019.1:0-2555 GCA_042219595.1 Haloarculaceae archaeon | reverse complement strand
TCAGCACTGCACGTCCTCAATGCCGATGGCAGTGAGGTGCTCACGAAAAATTACGGCAACGAAGTCCAGGATGTCGAGGTCCGGTCTGATGGCATATACGTCGTCGTTAACTGGGATACCCTCTACAAATACACCAAAAGTGGCTTCTAAGAGATGTGGAGCACTTCAATCTAGCGTTGATTGCACACTAGCTGCATTCTGAATCACTCAGCCTGGCGCCGTCAGCAATTTCAGCTCCGATAATTCGCGGGACATCCTTATGAGGATCCTTCAGAGAGATGTCGACCACGTCTGTGGCCGCACGCCCGGGCGAGGGACACAATGGCAGCGAATGAGGGATCGAAACGAGGTCAGGTGGGCATTGGTACGCTCATCGTCTTCATCGGGATGGTACTGGTCGCGGCGATCGCCGCCGGCGTGTTGATCAATACGGCTGGATTTCTGCAAACGGACGCCGAAAAGACCGGTCGCCAGTCAAGTGAACAGGTCACCGACCGAGTCCAGGTAATCTCTGAGACTGGCCTCGTGGGCAATAGCCAGGACACAGACTCCGGCCGCGAGGTCGAGACCCTCGAGTTCAAAGTCAAACGCGCGCCCGGTGCGGGCGATATTGATGTGGCCGATGCGACACTGCATTACGTCGGCCCAGCCGGTGCGGCAGATTACTCCCATACTTCCGGCGGAGCCAGTTCGCTATCGGCCGGGGCTTCGAATTTCGCGACGGACACCATCTCCGGTTCCGGAACCGTCCTCTCTGACGATAGTGATGTGATCAAGATCACGATCAAGGGGGATGATGACGGCTCGGCAATGGATGCCATCGAGCCCGGTAAGCGAGCGACGGTCGAGATTTCGACGGCCGATGGTGGCTCGGCCCAAGTCAGCATTACCGTTCCGGAGTCACTCTCCGGAGAAAGCGCGGTTTCCGTGTAAACCCGGCTGCGCGCCTCATCCGATCTTTTCCCGCGGTGCCGAGTGGTCTCGATTCGTCGGAGCCACTCAGCGTCATGATTCAATGCGTCCGGCCGGCCACCTCGGCGCTGGCTCTATGTCGGCGGAGCGGCACGTCGTAAGTCACCGAACCAGAGAAGATTGGAGTATTCAGGTTCCAGTCTGGCAAATCAACCCACTTGTGCTGATGCGCTAGAAACATATTGGCCACGCCATCCAGCGGAGGTTCTCCTCAATTCGGTGGGTTCGCCTGTGCCGCAGATTGGAGACACTCCGAGTGCCGCTCTCTCGGCGCTTCGGTACGACAAGCGATTATCCCGGGTCTCTGCACCGGAGATTCCGACCAACCTGGAGGGAGCAAGGTTTCCGGGAGGGGCGCCGCGAGCGCTCAGCGAAATCGCTTCTCTAATTTCAGATTGAGCGATCCCAAGGAATCTACCGGAGGGATACTGGTTCCATGCCAATACAGATCGCGCCTACGCGCGTGTGGCTGTTATTGCGAATCGAAACGAGGCACTTTTCGATGATACTGCCGTCTCAAGCCCGATATCGGGTTTTCAGGTCCGATAATTCGCGGGTTATCCTTATGGGTAGCGATGGGAGACCATACAGGCACGTCTGCGGCCGTCGGCCCAGGCGAGGTACACAATGGAAGCGAACGAGCAAACAGAGCGAGGCCAGGTCGGGATTGGCACACTCATCGTGTTTATCGCGATGGTACTGGTGGCGGCGATCGCCGCCGGTGTGCTGATCAACACGGCCGGCTTCCTCCAGAGCCAGTCCGAGGAGACGGGCGAGCAGTCGAGTCAGCAGGTGACGGACCGCGTTCAGGTCATCACTGAAACGGGGCTCGTCCAAGGTGGCAACGTCGGGCTCATTCAGTTGAACGTCAAGAAGGCGCCGGGCGCGGGCGATATCGACGTCAGCGAGGCGACGATTCAGTATATCGGACCAAACGGTGCGTCGGATATCACGTCGAGCGATAGTGCCTGGAGCCTGTCGGCGATCTCCGGCTCCACGTCGGTCCTGTCGTCCGACTCTGACCTGTTCAACCTCTCCATGGATCTGGACCAGTCGCCGATCAGTAACGAGCTGAGTGCCGGCGACTCCGTCGACATGGAGATCACGACAGCATCCGGCGGATCAACGACCGTCACGATCACCGTTCCGGACTCGATCTCCGGCGAATCGGCAGTCGACCTATGAGCACTCAACAGGACACGCGGGCCGCTGACGACCGCGGTCAGGTCGGGATCGGCACACTCATCGTGTTCATCGCGATGGTGCTGGTGGCGGCAATTGCGGCGGGCGTCCTAATCAACACAGCTGGCTTTCTTCAGAGCCAGTCCGAGGAGACGGGCGAACAGTCGAGTCAACAGGTGACAGACCGTGTCCAGGCTGTCTCGGTTCTGGGCATTGTCGGCAATGCTCAGGATACCGACTCCGGCAACGAAGTCGAGGAGCTCGAGATCAACGTCAAGAAATCGCCTGGCGCCGGCGATATCGACCTCGCAGATGCAA
This sequence comes from Haloarculaceae archaeon, assembly GCA_042219595.1. Classification (GTDB taxonomy): domain Archaea; phylum Halobacteriota; class Halobacteria; order Halobacteriales; family Haloarculaceae; genus CAYLJD01. The sequence continues at coordinate 83 of JBDGPQ010000019.1, read as the reverse complement.
CGATCCATTTCATTGGGCCGTTAGGATCGGCCGACCTCACCCACACAACCGGTGGGGCGTCCTCACTCAAAGCGGGCGCCTCG
>JBDGPQ010000158.1:0-2601 GCA_042219595.1 Haloarculaceae archaeon | reverse complement strand
CTCAACCGTGAACCCGTCGAACCGACGAAAGGCGACTAATGCTTGGGGTCGTCGTTTCTCGGCCCGATGAAGCGTCAGTTGCCATCGGCAAGGAACTTCGTTCCATTGTCGATGCAGAACAGGTCTCTGTCGACGCACCGGCTGTGACAGGCTGGAGTAGCCCCGGGATCACGGTTCGGGAGTTCGAAACACGCCACCTCGACCTGATCCGCCCGGCGTCGGCCTTCCCGGCTATCGATCTGCTGGTCTTCGTCTCCCGTCATGCCGGCGAAACGGGCCCCCTGCTGTCCGCCCACCACACCGGGAATTTCGGGCCAGCCGATCATGGCGGTGAGCCTAACAGTATGGCGCGAGCCGCGCCGAATGCACTCGACGCCGCGCTCGACGCTCTGTCGTCATATGCACCCCAAGAGTATGACACCGGGATCGAGTGCACGCATCACGGTCCGTCGGATGTCGGGGCCCCCTCGTTATTTGTCGAACTCGGCAGCGGTCCGGATGAGTGGGCCGATACTGACGCCGCCCGCGCCGTGGCACGAGCGACACTGGACCTTCGGGATGTGGCCGCCGATCGGGCTTCGGGCGGTGGCAAACGTCGACACATCGTTGGATTCGGTGGCGGGCACTACGCGCCCCGGTTCGAGCGAGTGCTGCGCGAGACGGACTGGGCAGTCGGACATGTTGCTGCGGACTGGGGCCTCGATGCCATCGGTGATCCGGGTTCTAACCCAGCACGCGCTGTAATTCGTGCTGCGTTTGAGCAAAGTGCTGCCGAGATTGGCCTTGTCGCCAACGGTCGGCCGGAACTCCGGGCAACGATCGAGGATCTGGGCTACCGTGCTGTCGGTGAGACATGGGTCCGCGAAACCGATGGAATTCCGCTCGCCACTGTTGAAACGGTCGAGAGGACGCTCGGCTCGGTATCGGCAGGGGTCAGGTTCGGGAAACTGGCGGCAACTGGTCCGACCCAAATCAGAGAGACACGGCTACCATCGGACTTGCTTGATGCGGCCTTCGGGATCGACCGCGATCGAACCCGAGCGGCGATCGAAGCCGGGTCTGTGGCCTTCGACACCGCCGAAGGGGGGACCCGACCGGCCGGACGAGTCGCACTCGGGGAACGTGACGACCGCGAGCCGATCCTGACCGAACTCGCGACCATTCTCGAGCATGGATTCGATAGGATCGAGCGGGACGGCACCGAGCTTATCGCTGTGGAAACGGTGTTCGATCCGGAGCGCGCTGCAGCACTCGGGGTACCGGAGGGTCCGAAGTTCGGTCGGCTCGCGAACGGTGAGCCGGTCGAAGTCGACGGTCGCGAGATCCCCCCGTCGGCGGTGCGAGAGGAGCGACAACGTCGTTTCAATTTGCGATAACGAGGCCCTGATCGGACCGCGGAATCGCCCAAAAACGTTCCGTCTCGAAGAAGGGGTTCCAGTTGAAATCAAGGCCAAACACTCGAGACGGTCGTTCCGCCACCGGATTTTTGCACCCTGGACCGTGTCAGACGGGCGTCTGACGCAGGGGAAAACTAATAAAGGTTGCCTCGCAAGGGGACTTTAAATATGGACTCGATTATCGATGAGGCCATCGACGAGGCCGAGGAGGAGCGGTCGTCGGCGTCAGACGAAGAGGAGCCCGACGCCGAGGCCGTTGGTGAGGCCGACGAGCCGACCACGTCCGGCCAGATGAGTGACGAGGAGCTCGCGGCCGTCGTGGAGGATCTGGAGACGAAGATCACCGTTATGGGCTGCGGTGGTGCCGGCGGCAATACAGTCACCCGGATGATGGAGGAGGGCATCCACGGGGCGAAGCTCGCCGCTGCGAATACCGACGCCCAGCACCTCGCTGATGAGGTCCGCGCAGACGCCAAGATTCTCATTGGGCGCAAGCGGACCGGTGGTCGCGGCGCCGGCTCGGTGCCGAAGATCGGCGAGGAGGCCGCCCAGGAAAATATCGAAGATATCCAGCAAGCGATCGACGGCTCGGACATGGTCTTCGTGACGGCAGGCCTTGGTGGTGGCACCGGCACCGGTGCCGCACCTGTCGTCGCCCAAGCCGCACAGGAGGCCGGCGCACTCACGATCTCGATCGTCACCATTCCCTTTACTGCGGAGGGCGAGCGCCGACGGGCAAACGCTGACGCTGGCCTCGAGCGCCTGCGAGCCGTCTCCGATACCGTGATCGTGGTTCCCAACGACCGGCTCCTCGATTACGCCCCGTCGATGCCGCTGCAGGATGCTTTCAAGATATGTGATCGAGTCCTAATGCGCTCCGTCAAGGGGATGACGGAGCTGATCACGAAGCCCGGCCTCGTCAACGTGGACTTCGCAGACGTGCGTACGATCATGGAGAACGGTGGCGTTGCCATGATCGGGCTCGGGGAGAGTGACTCCGAGAACAAGGCACAGGATTCCATCCGGTCGGCCCTCCGCTCGCCGCTCCTTGACGTCGAATTCGATGGCGCAAACTCGGCACTCGTGAATGTCGTCGGCGGCCCCGACATGTCCATCGAGGAGGCCGAAGGCGTCGTGGAAGAGATCTATGATCGGATCGATCCGGACGCCCGAATTATCTGGGGCGCCTCGGTCAACGAGGAAT
>JBDGPQ010000048.1:1897-2604 GCA_042219595.1 Haloarculaceae archaeon | reverse complement strand
TCCCGATCGCACGGGAGGTTTGATCCGCATTTCCGAAGGCGTGGAAGAACCACTTATTCCGGAATTCCCCCGTCATCCGGGTGTTCGCGGACGCCGGAACGACCGTCAAAATCTCTTCGTCCGCGGCGTACTGTGCGAGATTGACGGTGAAACTCGAGGAGTAGCCACCGAATAGGGAGTCGACCTCCTCGCGGTTGACGAGCTCCCGGGTCTTTCGCATCCCCGCCTCGGCAGCTGACTCAGTGTCCCGATTGAGCAGCTCCACTTCGCCGACGCTCTCGGGCTGACTGTCCGGGACATATTGCGGATTCCCATCGAGATTACTGCGGCCGGCCTGGAAGTCTTCGATGGCCATCTCCGCGCCCCGCGGGATGTTCGGCCCATCGAACGACAGCGGCCCCGACTGGGCGATGAGCCCACCGATCGTCAGATCGAACGTGGAGCCGCCGCCACCGCCACCGCCGCCACCCATACAGCCGGCGATGAGACTGCCGGCGCCGACGCCGCCGGCAACCTTGAGATAGTCCCTACGCGTATGTCTGCCACTGTCACCCGTGCTAGGTGCCATAGGGCCCCCTGACAGGGGTAGATGAAATAAGTTGTGTCCTCAGTGCCGACGAAAACGCTGGGCCTTCGATCGATTACGAGGCCCGGACAAGCGGGTCATACCAACCAGTGTTCTCGCGGTACCACTCCACAAAGGCTGC
>JBDGPQ010000048.1:0-1887 GCA_042219595.1 Haloarculaceae archaeon | reverse complement strand
ACCCTCGCGGATGGTATGTGTCGGCTCGTATCCGAGGAGATCGGCGGCTTTGGACACGTCGGCATGGGTATGCTCCGCATCGGCGGCATGGCGGTCATCAAAGACGATATCCACGGCAGGTTCGACCTCGTCCCGAATGACCTCCGCCAGGGTTAGAATGTCGATATTGTCGGTGCTGCCAATGTTGACAGCTTCGCCGTCTGCAGCGTCGGATTCGAGCAATTTGACGTTCGCTCTGACTACGTCATCGATATAGGTGAAATCTCGCGTTTGAGAGCCGTCGCCGTAGACAACGGGCGGCTTGCGATGCATGCACCGGGAGACGAAGTTGGTGATAGCCATATTCGGCCGCATCCGTGGCCCATACACGGTAAAATACCGCAAGGCCACGGTTGGGAGGTCGTAGACCTCGCCATACGCGCACGCGTATCGCTCGGCAGCCAACTTCGACGCTCCATATGGGCTCACTGGAGTTGTCGGATGGTCCTCCTCGTACGGAAGCGACCGGGGCTTGCCATAGACTGAACTCGATGACGCGACGATGACTCGGTTCACGCCCGAGGCTCGGGCCGCATCGAGTACATTCAGGGTGCCGTCTACATTCACAGAGTTGTACTTCCGAGGGTTCTCGACGCTGCCCCGGACCCCTGCCTGGGCGGCCTGATGGTAGATGTATTCAGCATCCTCAACGAGCTCAGTTACCTGATCAGCGTCGCGTATATCGCCCTCGACGAACCGGTACGAACCGTCCCCATCGGTGGCCAGCTCCTCGCACAGATCGATGGTGTGCTGCTTGATGCGAACGTCGTAGAATGGATCCAGATTGTCCAGGACGACGACCTCGTGACCATCCCGGACGAACTGCTCAGCGAGGTGACCGCCGATAAAGCCCGCGCCGCCGGTCACAAGAATGCGCATACGAACTGCTGCCGGGTGGAAGGGAAAAAGCCGCCGGAAGACGCGGACTGACGCGGCAGTGGGATCGGACCGACGCTCGCTCAGTCCTGCGCGCCGCCGGGTGTCGCGTGTTCATCGACGTGCTGCCAGACCTCGCTTGCGAACGGCGTGTCCTGTTCAGCAAGGACCTCTGCAAGCACACCAGCGGTCCGGCTGACGATCGCTATCCCACGGGCTCCCGCTGGAGGAAGACCCATGTCCGCGGTGAGTGCCGCGATCGCACCGGTCGCGTTAATCGGCAAATCGGGATTGATGGCGTCCCTGATCTCCTCGAGAATCTCGACATGCTCGCCAGCAACATCAGCCTCATCAGCCAGCTCGAATAGCCGTACTGCGCGGGGATCGACAGGATCGAGATGGGGGTGGCCGATGCCGGGGAAGTGGTCGTCGCCAGTGGCGTACTCCTCGACAAGTTGCTCAATCGCCGTCTTGCGATCGTCGGCCGCAGAGACCCGCTGGAGGTCCTCAGAACATTCCTTCATCGGCCCGATGAGCCGGGAGCCTACCCCATTAATGGCGCTCGCGACCGCTGCTTGGACCGCATCAGGTTCGCTGACGAGCACAGTTCTGCTGACGAGCGTTGAGGGTGTCACGCCGTGCAACATGAGCGAGTTGAGCATCGCCGTGAGCACGCGGCGCTCTCCCGCATCTGGCATCTCGCCAGTCCAGGTATAGTAGAGCGTCTCCGTGAAGCCAAGTTCGCCCATAACCTCCGAGGCGAGGTCCTTCTCTCGGTACGAGATGGACGCTTCGTCATGCGCGGACAGCGCGTAGGGATACTCCGGTGCCATGGGGTGGCCGTCACGTGCGAGACGCTTAATCGTGTGCTATGATGCCAGGTAGAATATGTACGATAATTTGTAAGTTCTTCCTATAGGAATATATGGCGGAATGATAAAGTAGGTTCTATCGTTAGGCAAATAATCAAAA
>JBDGPQ010000065.1:1457-2648 GCA_042219595.1 Haloarculaceae archaeon | reverse complement strand
CTATGAGGCCCTCGCGAAAGGGCCGGCTGATCCAGATGTGTACTCGGCACTTTCCAGTGCAGCCGGTGTTTTTGACGGGGAGATCCCTATGCCCGGGATCGATTATAATCCGGATAGCTGGAAGCGCGAAAGTGGCCGCCGGGTCGTTCTTGCATATGCCCAGGAGCGGCGAGAAGACATCTCAAAAGGCGATGTCAAACGAGCTCTTCGGGCTTCTTGGACGGAATCCCTGCCGGACCTCGCTCCCGATATCACGACCATCGTCAATGCGGGCCTGCACGAGATGATCATCGACGGGCTCGACGAGGGCCGTGGCACATCGCACCTGTCAGGAACACCGTTTATCGATCAGCTCGTCGAGCAACTGCTGGCAAGCGACGACACTGACACCAAGAGGGCTATTCGCGAGATTATACTGACCGCACTCCAGCAAGGAATCGACCCCGCCGATAGATACACCGTCTGGGACCGTATCGACAGGGCGTACAGGAAGGATGAAGACATGCTGCTGGCACCGATCACGACGCGACTTATGACACCTGACTTGGCCAACCAGGTTGACGTCGACAGCTATATTAATCTCATTACGGCCGGATTTCCGGATCAATTCTCGGACCGATGCGGTGGTGGGGATGATCCGACACCACAGGACCAAGTAGAGAAATTCCTGAAGACGCTCTCGGCAGCACTCGGATCAGGCGGTGCAGGTATGCTCACCTCGGAGCAGATGGCAATCCTCGCCCGTGTGCTTGCAGTGGCAGAGGGATCGTGTAAGAGACAGGCCGCCCGGTGTCTCTCCGCTGCCACACACAGCCACCAAGAATTGCTTGTCGAGAGTGGCGGACTCGAAACGGTGCTTGAGGCGACTGCCACGGCACGGAACGCCGACGAACTCCAAGACTATGGAACGGTTCTGAAGGTTGCCGGTGTATACCCGCCCCCTGAGCAGGTGCTGGCACACTACGGCTCGACCAATGAAGCACTGGATAGCGCAGCCAAACGCCTTGCCCGGTCGCTACGCGCGCCGTATCGGTCCAATCCGCCGGGGCCACATCCGGACAGTCTCGACGGGACTGTCGTGGATCTCGCGGATCAGTTGACCATCAAGTATCTTACCGAAAGCGGGATCTGGCGGCCGCTCTCCTTGTCATCCCCTGATCGGAAACTGTTGAGTCGTGTAGGTCAGGCAGT
>JBDGPQ010000065.1:1109-1415 GCA_042219595.1 Haloarculaceae archaeon | reverse complement strand
GATATTCAGATCGCGCTACCATATCATGATCCGCCGGCCTTTGAGGTGGTCGTCCTCGCCGCAGTACTGGTCATTCTGGCAAGCGGCGGCGAATCCCGAAGTACCGGCGACAGTAATGAAGGAGAGAACCATCGCGATCAACTCGGGAATGGACCCGGGGTTGCCATCTTTTCCCCCGGGACATCAGCCCGGTGGGGAACGTTCACCGATCTCGAGAACTGCATGGAACGAATCGGTATCGGTACGGAAAACAGGGCTACGGCCAGCGCAACACCGCTTATCGACCTCGTCCCACGCGGACAGGTT
>JBDGPQ010000065.1:0-1041 GCA_042219595.1 Haloarculaceae archaeon | reverse complement strand
CAGTCGCCCTCTACAATTTTATCCCGGAAGCACGCGACTCCCGGCTCAATGCGGTTGCGGCTGTCAGAAACAGCGACGATGATACACCAGCTGAGGGAACGACCGCTGAACCCGAGATGGAGAACGCTCAGGAAGACAATCGACCGAGCGTAACGCTCTTGGATGAAGACGACGACAGCCCTCTTTCGCTTCCTGGACACACTGCTGTGGAGTTATACGGCCTCTACACGGCCCGGAAACGTGACGACTGGCATATTGCGACGGGGCCGCCAGACGATCTCCCGAACCCGGTTCTTCCCGGATCTGAGGCTCTCCGTACTGGACATGTCGGAGCCATTTCGGATGGGGGAGCCCGGTCTCCCGGTGATACCGGCGTCGAAGAGACACTGACACCAGAAGACATCGAGGTGGAAGATACGGAAGCGCCCATATCGGTGCCGGAGACGATACCACCTGCATCGGGAAAGCGAGCAAGTCGGGCCTGCGCTGTCGTTTCAAACCCACCGGCATTGACTGTGCATCGGGTGCAGGGAGATGGTGAGATGCGAAGAGCCCTCGAAGGGCTGTACGAGGCCGTTAGCGGCATCGATGGACGCGATCCCGCGGCACGAACGCCACACAACCGCCTGCAGCGACTGAAGCGCGACCTCGAGCGGTTACCGGTTCCAGCAGCGTATCACGACAGCTGGGTGCGGGAACAGCGCGCCGAAGGGACATTCGGCGTGCCCGCAAGCTTGGCCGAACGCCACAATGCAGCGCGTGACATGGTAGACGAATACCCTGTCGTGGCCCGCCACATCTCCGATGCAGTACAGGCGATTGATGCTGCCCGGGAGGCCATCGAGGATGAGAACCCTCTGTTCGAGGGCCTGTTGCGTCTACTTGATGAGGCTCACGAGGCCGAAGAACACGTAGGAATTCTCTGCCCAAAGAAAACGCACAAAGACATTCTCTACAGCTATCTCGCAGACCAGTCTTCCATCGAGCTAAACGAGCTGGATCGGTTGATAACGCTACTCGACCACGATAGCGTGAGGACCC
>JBDGPQ010000001.1:312-2659 GCA_042219595.1 Haloarculaceae archaeon | reverse complement strand
ATCTATTCGTCTCCGCCCCGTCACCTATTGACAAAATTCGACTTACACCCGGATACGGGTGCCGATTCGGCCGTCCAGCTACCTGACCAACCAAATGGACGTTAGTTGTATCCATCTGCCCAGCTCCGTGAGCATCATTCCGAGCGAAAACCGAACACCGCCTGGAGTTCACTCTCGATCTCCTCAACGTACCGCGTCAAAACCGTCTCCAGCTTGTCATCGTCGACGAGCACACCGTCCAGCCGATCGCCGGGATCATCTGGCAGTTCGAGTGTGAATGAACCATCCCCCTCGTAAAATGGCTCGCTCTCGGATAGGATGAATTGGTCGATCGCGTGAACGAGTTCGGAATCATAGGTATCATTCATCGTCTCGAATGCCTGTTTGTAGGCCCGTTGGAGTTCCGGGAAGTAGTGTTCGTACTTGTCCTCGAACTTCTCCGGATCGAAGTCAGCCATTACCGGGTGACTGGCGCGGCGGTCACAAGCCGGTGTCGGTCTTCATGATCGCGCCGCTGTATTCCGCGGACATCACCGTCGCACCATCGACCGTACAGGTCGCCGTGGACGTAATGTCCCACCGGTCGTCATGTTCGATGACCTCGTCAGTCTGGACCTGACATGTTACTAATTGGCCTGAGTACACCGGGCGGTGGAACTCGTACGACATAGTACGCGCGAGGACATCCCGTTGACCGCCCACCTCTGTTGGCAGCGTCGCCAAGAGCAAGCCATGGACGAGGACGCGGTCGTCCTCGTCGGGCTCGAGGTGGTGAGTTCCGTGATCCCGTGAGAGCTCCGCAAACTGAGCGACCTCTTCACGAGTAAAGGTGCGCTCGACGGTCGCCACTGAGCCTTCCATCGGCACATGGTCGTCGCTCATCGCCGTGTCGTTGATTTCCCACGCTGTTAACGATTGAGCTGGGCGCCAACGAGCTGGTCGGCGTGCTCGATGAACGCCTCTTTGGTGTCGGTGGGAATAGTCGCACCCGCGGCGATGTTGTGGCCACCGCCCTCGCCGCCGACAGCCCCAGCCGCCTCCGACATCACGGCCGAGAGGTCAAGGCCACGGCCAACCAGCCGACCGGTCCCTCTGGCTGATACTTTCGTCTCCGCGTCCGATTTTCGTGCAAAGGCGATGATGGGCCGGCGGCCGTCCACTCCATCGGTGCCGAGCGCCATCCCTGCGACGATACCGACGATCGTTTCCCGGATCGCCGCTCCGGCGTCGAAATACTGGAGGTGCTGGAGCGACGTCACGCCGTGCTCCTGGACCCATTCGAGTCCCTCAGAGAGGTTCCGCCGATGATTCCGTAGAAGGCGCCGCGCGCGCTCGAGTGCGCCGTCGCGATCCCCGAGACAGACCGCCAGCCCGACGTCGGCGCGGTCGTAGCGAGCGGTCGCATTGAGCAGCGTCGAGAACTCGCTCGCGTCCCGGAGCTCCGTGCCCGCTGGCTCTGCCGGGAGGGTATACGTCGTTGCAACGAGATCCTCCACCTCCTCGGCGGGAACGCCCCGTTGGATCGCCCGCTGGACGAGAGCACTCGCAAGCCGTTGACGCTCGTCGTCGCCGAGGTCGACCCACCGACGCCAGTCGCCGTCACCGGTGCCAGTCAGATCGAGGTCCAACTCCCTGAGAAAGGCTGTCGCACCCGCTTCATTGTTGGTAATCCCGGGAATCGAAACCTCGCTGCCGTATTCCAAGAGTTTCGGAAGCGGGCGCGTCTGCGTGCCGTAAAATGCCAAGTCAGGCCCCTGTGCGAGGACGTCAGCCGCGACTCCCTCGGCGACGATCTCACGATTAGCGCCGACCAGTTCGCCCCCGACGGCCTGCATATCACCCACGGCGCCGACGATCGCGAGTGCCGCAAGATCGCGATTATCGTGGTCGGTTTCCAGGGCTCGAGCGAGTATGTACGCGGTGCCAGCTCCCGAGAGTTCACTCGCGCCATCGATCCCTTCAAGCAGTGGATTGAGGTGTGCGTCGATGGAGACATCGGCCGGCTGATGATGGTCGACAACGACCGGGTCGAAGTCGCCAGCATCCGCATGATCTGCGATCATCTCGAGTTGTCCGCTCCCAAAATCGGTGAAGAGCACTGTCTGATGATCGGCGGCTGCGAGCCGCTCGATTGCAGCTTCGTCGAGTTGGTCCTCGAATACGATGTCGACGGACTGACCGGCTCGCTCGAGGGCACGGGAGGCGATCGCCGCACTCGTGAGACCATCAGCATCGATGTGTGATGCCAGAAGAATGCCCTCGGCCGCATGCAGACGGTCCGCACAGATACGCGCGCTGTCCTCAAGGGCGGGGACGGGGCCCATTCGGTTTGTCGAATGCGCGCCTC
>JBDGPQ010000001.1:0-302 GCA_042219595.1 Haloarculaceae archaeon | reverse complement strand
AACGATTCGGTCGGCCGGCAAGCACGGTCCGCGCCAACTGCTCGAAATCAGCAACATCCGGAACAACGTCCACCGTAATGCCGGCTTCCCGAGCGGTGTCGGCGGTTGGGGTGCCGATTGCCCCGACGGTGGCAGCCGAGAGGCCGTCGATCGCGGCCGCACGGCAATCCTGCTCCTCGGCGATTGCGAGGAAGTGCTCGACGGCGAGTGAGGAGGTGAAGAGAGCCGCATCAAGGTCGCCAGCTGCTGCTGCCTCGATAGAGGCCCCAGCGTCCGAGGGTTTCTCAAGCCGATAGAGCACG
>JBDGPQ010000128.1:0-2667 GCA_042219595.1 Haloarculaceae archaeon | reverse complement strand
GCCACTGCTCGTTGCCGTGAAAGGGGCCGGCTTCGAGCACGAGTACCGACAGGCCCGCTTCGGCAAGCTTCCACGCTGCGACGGGGCCATCGCCACCAGCACCGACGATCACGGCGTCGTAGCGTTGGTCCATGATTACTCCGGGTGAGGTTCCTCGTACCCCGAGGTGTCGTAGTCGTTCTCCCGGAATTGGCCCGACTGACGAGTGACGCGCACCGGTGCCTCGGCATCCGCGTCCACCGTTGTCCAGGTGTCGCCCGCGCCAAGCGGGCTTCCATCGCTACTCATGTATCCACGCAGTGCGGCGTAGCCGTCTGCACTCCCGGGAAAGCCGGTCTGACGCCAACTCTGGACGGCTGCTGGGTCGTGCTTGCGTTCACTCGGTGGGACGTCGAAATCATCGTACCCTTGCCACTCGCTGTAATACAGAAGCTCAGTAAAGCCGACCACGAGTTGGCCCATCAGTCCGGCATCAAACTCGAAGAGGTCGTCTTCGAACGGTTCGATCGCAAACTCGAATTCGTCGAGGAGACCAATGGCGCGGAGCCGGTCGCGACGGGAGAGTTTCGCAAAGGTGCCAGCGGCATCGAGCACGGCCCGTTCGGATCCCTTCCCCGCGTCAAGGATCTCGAGCGGCCGGCGGTCCCGTGGCGGGGAGTCGTTTTCACCGGCATCGAGGAGGGCGATCGCCGCGAGGTCGAGTGTATGGGCGATCGGGTCCGAGAGCGGGATATTCCCGTACGGCCCGACAACCGGCAGTCCCAGCTGAAATCCATTGTCGATGTACTCCACGAAGAAGTCGTCAACACCCGCTTCCAGCCCACCGGGACCGTGCTCGGGACCGCGCTCCGCCTCGAGCGCGGGTGTTTCGGGCACTACCGCGTCGGTGACGGCACGGAACGTCACCCGGGTATGGAGATCGACATCCGGCCGGCCGAGAATCAGGTTCATCACTCGATCCACAAGTGATGCCACCATCCGGCCAAGCGCCGTGAGCCATCGAGCCACGCTCGGCAACCGGTCAACACCGATCATCGGTGCCTCCAAGTGCCCTTGGCAGGTCGCACACGCATCAGGGCTCCGCGTCGGGGCGCTCCGCCGATTGCAACTCGGCCGCCCGACCGAACCCGAGATACAGGAGGACGGCCCCCGCGATTCCCGTCGCCAGGAAGTCGAGCGTCCAGTGCCACGGATATGGCAGATCCGGTCGGTGGGCGCTGTCGGGCAGTCCCTTCAGAGCGGGAATGTACCAGTAGAGGTATGCCAGTAGGTAGAAGCCCCCGATGACCATCCACAGCCAGTCGACGCGCCGAAGCCACGTGGAGATCCCCATATTCTACCCCCGGTAGCGGCGCGACCATAGCCGTTACCCCGAGGACTGCCGTCGACGGCCGATTGTCCGAATGACCAGCATTGCAGCAAGCAGAAGCCCTCCGACGACCGCCGCCGTTGCAAGCCGGCTCTTCATAGGCGGTTTTCGTGCGCTCCCGTCCCAGCCCATCGAGCTGCCTCGGATGAATTCCTCGACCGTCGCATTCTCGGTTATCTCGAACTTCGCCGTTCCCAAGAGCTCGAATGGTCGGAGCACGGATTGCAACGTCTCGACGAACCGCTCTGCATCTTCCTGCGAATCCCATTCGTAGAGCTCGAGAAACTCCCCGTCCGAGCCCGCGAGCCAGAGTTTGCGCCGAAAGCCAGGCTGGCCCGCAAAAAACGGCGTCGCGATGTTCGAGATCGGGTCAAAGAGCGCACTCCTGAGGCCGGCCGCCAGGCTATCGCTCGGGACGGAAAGCCGAAAGCTGACGACAGCCCCCTCACCGGTATCTCGGGCCCGGTCGAGTCGCGTCTCGCGATAAAGCCGATATCGCTCCCCGCCTGAGGTTTCGAGCACATAGCCAAGCCTGTCGACGGGAAACCTGACGCGACGACCGAGCCCGTGGCCGAAAAACCGTCGAGCCGCCTGGATCAGGCGCCCAATCATATGTACCTCCGTCGTCGGTCGTCCTGGTCCCCCATGCTAATGTATGGCGTGGTCATCCGCTTCAGTCCACGTAGTCCGGTGCATCGAACCTTTCGATGTCGATGTCGGCGTCCGCGAGTGCCGTCTCGAGGTGGCCGTCCGGGTCGCCAGGTATCCGCTCCCCGCCCATGTGCCCGCCGGGCGAGTGCAGATAATTGATCTCGCGGTGATGGTTTAGATGATCGGTTACCTCGGCCTCGGCCGCCCGGAAAAAGTAGCAATGGTGCATGTACGTTGCCCGGCGAGGCCGGCGGTACGCCCACGATCCGCGCTCCCAGGTTCGTTCACTCGATGCCGCGACGTACTTCAGCGTTGAGAGCAGGTTCGCTCGGTAACCCCCGGCATATAACGCACGCTGAAGATCAACCCGTGAACACGCAACCGAACAGACGTACTCGGACGCGTCCTTCTCTCGAACGAGTGGTCGGCCGACCGCAGCCGCCACAGGATGCAGCAAGGGCCAGATCCGTCGACGGATGCGGTTCGGCCATGCGACGCGTGGCCCGATCTTGGACTCTAAGGAGACGATCGCCCCCAGGATAAGCACAAGCAGGCCCGACAGAATCGGGTGGTCAAGAATGAGGTCGATCATAGTCGTGAGACGCCGACGACCGGCTTAATTGCATCCCTCAGACCGGTGGCACCGC
>JBDGPQ010000134.1:0-2711 GCA_042219595.1 Haloarculaceae archaeon | reverse complement strand
CCGGTAACGTACGGAAGCGTCGCCAGTGACGCTGCCATGACCCCACCAATCAGGGCAAGCGAGCGACGGATACCTGCACGGTCATATGCGCGGCCAGCGAGCGGCTTTACCAAAATGCCCATCGCGAAAAATCCACCAAAGATGGCGCCAGCAGCTGTCGGTGAGAGCCCCTTCACTTGGACCAGATACGTAGGGTAAAATCCCGTAAATGCCTGCCAGACTGCGTTCCCGACGAGGAGCGCAGCCGTGCCGCGGACAATCACGGGGCGATACAGGGAGGCGAGGATGTCCCGGGCCGTCGATACCGATAACGCGTCAACAGCACTCGTCCCCTGCGATGTCGCCGCGGGGAGATATATCCAACAAGCCACGCCGGCGAGTGCAAAGGCCGGGACAAGCACGCCAAACCCAGCTTGCCAGGCAACGGTTACCGCGAGTACCCCCGCGATCGGTGGGAGGATAGCATTCCCGGCATCGCCGGCCGCTAAGGTAATTCCGGTCGCGGTGCCGACGTTTTCGGGGAACAGATCCGCGAGAATGACGAATCGTGCGACACCATAGAGTGTCAAGCCAAGCGCGAGCGCGGCGGTCCCTGTGAAGAGCGCCACCGCCGAGTCGGCAAGCACAACCACAAGCAGCATGCCAGCCGCGAGAAAACAACTGAGCGTCAGCACGCGGCCTTCGCCAATGCGGTCGGCGAGGATGCCTGCTGGAACCTGTCCAAGCGCATACGCCAGCCACAAAACGGTAAGTAAGAGACCGGCGGTAGTGAGATCAAGGGAGTATGCAGTCCGCAAGTGCGGTAGAAGCACCGGATACACGAGTCGGACGCCGAGTGAGAGGAACCATCCCCCCGACACCACAGCAAGCATCGGAACGTGCTCGTGACGGAAGGCCTCGCTGACGCGAGTGGTCAGCGGTTCCACAGCGCGATCTGCCACCGGCGGCCGGCTACTCCGTCGTCCGGCAAGAAAGGTTCGGCCTTACTCGAGTCGGGCGGTCAATCCAGTGACAAGAAGCGTGACGACGATCCGACCAGTCAGGCCCCACACCTCACCATCCTCGAGGGGGAACCTGATACGGTCCCCGTCCATCGCATATGCCGCACGGAGCTGCGGTACGGACGCCCAGAATGTCTCAACAACCTCCCGTGAATCCGGCACGAACCGTCCATCGTTCTCGACAGTCGCGAGAAACGGAGTGACGGCGAAACCTGTCGAGCGAGTATGGTGGGGATCGAGGCGAGCCTGCAGAGAGAGATCGGCCCGGTCAAGCGCAGTCTCCTCAGCAGTCTCACGGCGAGCGGTGTCCGCGAGCGACTCGTCGACCGGCTCGGTTTTGCCGCCGGGAAACCCGACATGGCCGGCATGTGTGGTGGACTCCGGCGATCGCACGACGAATCCGAGTTCGGTGACCTCCCCCTGCCGGACTGGCACGAGAACCGCTGCTGGGGTATCGTCACCCATCGGCCGGAGAGAGGAGATACCTCCTCATAAGTGGGGGGAAAATACCATTACGCGATCGTCCTAACGCCGGCCATGGACAGCTACCTCAGTCGGTTCTTCGACGTGCTGCCTCACTACCTGGTGATGCTCGCTCTCGTCTTCGCTGCCCTGACGATTATCGAGGACGTTCTCCTGATCGACAATGTCATCGTCTTCTTTGCAGTGGTGATGGTGATCGTCATCGCATATCGGCCGGTCGTGGTGTATCTCGGATACGCACCGCAGTCCTGGCAACCCGATGAAGAGGCACCCTGACCCCGCGTAGTTTTATTGTCCGTGTGGGCGGGGTCGATCTATGGACCTGCATCTTGAGGACACGGCAGCATTGACGCTCGCATCGAGCGCCGGCCTCGGAAAGGCGGCAGCAACTGCATTGGCACGCGAAGGCGCAGATGTCGTGATCAATGGACGGACGCCAGAGTCCCTCGAGGAAACGCGCGAGGAAATCGCGGAGGTGGCGACCGGTGACGTCGTTGCAATTTCCGGAGACATTACGGATCCGGACATGCCAGCCGAACTCGTCGACGGCACTCTCGAGGAATTCGGACGGCTCGACCACCTCGTAACCTCGGCAGGTGGGCCACCGCGACTCGAATTTCTCGAAACCGAAGACGAGCACTGGAATGAAGCATGGCAGCTTCTCGTGATGCCAGTCGTCCGGACCGTTCGAGCGGCAGCGCCGCATCTCGAAGCCGATGACGGCGGATCGATCGTCGCGATCACCTCACAAATCATCAAGGAAGCGAGCACGTCGAACGTACTTTCGAGCTCAGTCCGAATGACCGTCGCTGGCCTGCAGAAAGTGCTTTCTGAAGAACTTGCCCCCAACGTTCGGGCGAATACCATTCTTCCGGGGGCATACGAGAGTCCGCGTGTATACCGAGGCTTCGACCGAATGATCGAGGAGGGAGAAATCGCAGATTACGACGAAGGCCGTGAACTCCGCGCCGAGGGAATCCCAGTTGATCGAATGGGCGATCCGATCGAGCTCGGTGACACCGTCGCCTATCTCTGCTCTGACCGGGCGGGTTACATCAACGGCGACGCAATCTTCATCAACGGCGGCTCCCACGCCTCGACGCTTTAGGGCTCGCCGGCGGCACCCGCATCAAGGAGAGCGTCGATCTCCGCGTCAGAGTACCCCACGTCCGCGAGCGCCTCGCGGGTATGCTCTCCAAGCGCGGCCACGCCACGGTGGATTTCGCG
>JBDGPQ010000243.1:0-2735 GCA_042219595.1 Haloarculaceae archaeon | reverse complement strand
TCCCGGAGCCATCGATATCGGATCCATCGTAGCCGAGATCCGCGAGGATTTCATCGGTATGTTCGCCAAGCCGTGGCGGTGGAGACTCGACAGCGCCGGGTGTCTCACTCAATTCGAGCGGAATACCGGTCATCTTGAGCTCACCGGCATCTGGATGGTCGACAGTCGCAATCATGTCGTTGTGTTCAACTTGCGGATCTTCCACCAGCTCATCGTATGTCCGAACCGGGGCACACCAAATGTCAGCCGCTTCGAGCTCATCGAGGAGTGCCGACGTTGACTGCTCGCGAGTGGCCTCTTCGATCTTCCGCTTGATCTCATCCCGCTTCGTGAAGTGCTCTTCTGTGCTGTAAGCCCCAAGGCCCTCCACGCCGACGATATCGCCGATCCGCTCGAGATCATCCGGATCCACCGCCGAGAGAGCAAGATACCCGTCGGCGGTCTCATAAAGCCCATACGGGGCAGAGTTCCACCAGACCGAGATCCCTTCTTCGCTGCGCTCGAGTGGGATATCGGTGTTGAGATAGGTACAGAGTTCGTGGATCTGCATGTCGATCGCGGAGTCGAAGAGATTCATATCGAGGCGCTGGCCCTCACCTGTGCGTTCGCGGTGGAACAACGCCAATGTGATTCCGTACGCCATGAGCGTTCCGCCATGGTAATCGATGGCGCTCGTCCCGATCGGAATCGGGGGATCGTCCTTCCGGCCATTGATCGCCGCCATCCCCGTCATCGATTGGATCAACAAATCTTGACCTGGTTTGTTTTCCTCGACGTAGGGACCGGACGTACCAAAACCAGATGAGTGGACGTAGATCAGCTCCTCATTCTCGTCAGTGACGTCTTCATAGCCGAAACCCAGCCGCTCCATCACGCCAGGCCGGAAGTTATGCACGAGGACATCGGCCTCTCTGACGAGTTCCATTCCGATCTCCCGACCCTCATCCGCTTTGAGGTTCAAGGTTAGGCCGCGTTTATTGCGGTTGACGGCGAGGAATGACGTGGCTTCCCCGCCGACATCCCGACCGGCAGTTGTCGTGTGGCGCCGAAGTTCGCCAACTCCCGGACGCTCGATCTTGATTACCTCGGCGCCCATGTCCGCCAAGTTCTGGGTCCCAAGCGGTCCCTGTGTGAGCTGCGAAAAGTCAAGTATTTTGACGCCTTCGAGGGGCTTCTCGAACATGCCAGCTACGGTGTCACCAGCGAATAAAGGTATGCCGACACTCAACTCGGCCGTTTGTTCACAAGTAAAATGTGCTCTGCAACGAGGACCGTCTCATTATCTTGGTTTCGGGCTTCATACTGCTTAACGACACGACCCCGCTCATCGTCGTACTCCTCGACGGCAGTAACCTCCTCGTAAATGGAGAGGGTGTCGCCAATTTTGACTGGGCGCACGAACCGCAGCCCGTCATATCCATATGAGATCGCTTGCGCATTGACGCCGGTCGCCGCGGCGACGATCGAAAAGATGAGATTACCATGGGCGATGCGGTCATCAACGTCCGGATCGGCCGATTCGAAATTTCGACTCACGTGCTGGGGGTGGAAATCATCAGCCACGCCGGCGAAATCAAGGATGTCGGCCTCCGTGATCGTACGGATGTGCTCGGCGCTCCCCGTCTCTCCCACCTCGATTTCTTCGAAATATCGGTCTTCAATAGCAGTCATGCGTATCCGAATCCTCCGGGCTACGATAAAGCTGTGCCGCGGAAGACGCAACGTCCACCAATAGGTATACAATAGCACCTGGGGTGTGGAGGGCTATGGAGTACACAACCCTGGGCTCAACTGGGATGACGGTAAGCCGACTTTGTTTGGGCACCATGGGCTTCGCCCTTGACGACAGCGAGCGCTATGAGTGGGCACTCGGCGCCGAAGCGAGTCGGGAGATCATCAAACGGGCGATCGATCTTGGGTTCACGTTCTTCGATACGTCCAATTCCTACTCATGGGGCGATAGCGAGCGGGTCCTCGGCTCTGTCCTTGCGGAATATGACCGGGATACCCAGGTCGTCGCGACAAAAGTCTTCTATGATGCGATGCAGGATGCACACCGGAACGCGACCGGACTCTCGCGGAAAACGATCGAGCAGGAACTCGCAGACAGTTTGGACCGGCTTGGCCTCGAGACTATTGACCTGTATCAGATCCATCGACGGGACGATAACACGCCGATTGAAGAGACGCTGCGAGCACTCGATGATGCGGTCCGACGCAGCAAAGTGCGGTATATCGGGGCATCGTCGATGTGGGGATACCAATTCGGATACGCGCTACAGACGAGCGAGAGGCTCGGCCTGGAAGGCTTCTCGACGATGCAGAACCACTACAACCTGGTTTATCGGGAGGAAGAGCGGGAAATGCTGCCGCTGTGCGATCGAGAGGGTATCGGTGTGATGCCGTGGGGGCCAATGGCCAGGGGGTACTTGACTCGCCCACACGAGGAGCTGGGCGCCACGGAACGCGGTCGCACGGAAGACAAGCTCCGTGAGATGCCGTATCGTGAGGGTGGTGGTCCAGAGATCAACCGGCGGATCAAAGAATTAGCCGAGGATCGTGGCGTCACCATGGCGCAATTAGCTCTCTCGTGGATGCTTCACAACGAAAATGTCGACGCACCCATCGTAGGCACCACATCTGTAGAGCACCTAGAACAGGCTGTCGCGGCGCTAAATATTCAGCTGTCGAAAAGCGATCAAGAATACCTTGAGGAACCGTACGAACCGGTTCGC
>JBDGPQ010000187.1:0-2804 GCA_042219595.1 Haloarculaceae archaeon | reverse complement strand
GACGATGTCTCCAACGTCGATTTTGAGTCCCGTCGGGGCGAAGTGGAACGGCATTGTCGTCGGATCTTGATCGAACAACGCATGTTCATGAATGTGCAGCCCGACCTGGTGATCCGGCTGGAGCTTCCCCGGCAGGCGTTCGTCTGCCGGCCCTGAGTAACCATAGTGGTCATCGATATGCGGCGTATGTGGCGGCGCATGCTTGGCGGCCGCCGATCCGCCACCAAGCGTGGCGAGGGCGCCGAGACCAAGTGCACCCATCGCCGTCCGACGGGTGACGCTTGAGGTCGCGAATTTCGTGGACGATGCATCCCGTTCAGCAGTCGAATTGTCTCGGGTCATGGATATTGATCCGGTGGGACATGCCGGTCCTCGATCGCGGCGGATCGACCCGCATCTCCCCCACCGGTGCCACTGTAATGTGGCGATACAGCTTCTCAGGCACCTATAAAATAGTTAGCTTATTAGTCTATCATTAATATGTTATTCTACCCGGAGCGGCCGTGCGGCGTCCACCACGAGCCCAGGCCGATCCGTCTCCGCCATCCGTTCGACGGCGACGGGGGAAACCCTCTCAAACCAGTCCTTGAGCTGGGCTCGGCCGTCGAAGTACTCGAACATATTGGGGTGGAGGAATTGCGCCCGGCCCGGCTCCGCGAGCGTGTGGAGGCGATCGAGTACCTCCGCTGGGGTCAGACCCTCGTTAAGCAGGCGAAGATCGTACGGCGTCACGGCCTCGTGAAACGTCAACGCTGACGGCACGGCGGCCGTGGTCTCGCCAAGCACCCAATCCAGGCCGATGTCGGCACACACCTCAAGTGCTGTCTCGTCGAGCGTTCGACCCGGTGGAACGTATCCCCGGGGTGTAATCCCCGCAGCATCCTCGATTGCCGCGAGGCCCTGCGTGAGATTCGAATGGAGGAGATCTCGATCGACGCCGTCGGTGGCTACATGCCGGTGACCGTGAAGGACGACCTCGTGGCCTGCGGCGGCTAGATCGGCCATCGTCGCTCCGTATCGGTCGGCGTCGCGGCCCAGAAATAGGACGCTGGCCGTGGCGTCCGCCTCCTCGAGCTCTGCTGCAAGTCGCTCGTAGTCGGCGGCACCCATCTCCGCGAGAGTGTGAAACGCGCGGGCTGACAGGCGTCGACCGCCGTCGCCAGCCGCAAGCACGCCAAAGTAGTACTCGGCCTCGAGTTGCCGGAGGGGTGGGACCCGTTCCATCGGCCCTCGATCCGGCAGTGGCCCGGAAAACCCTTGCTACAACGGCACCTCGATCTCGATCTCGACCATCAGGTCGGGGTGGGCCAAGGCGTCGACGCCGAGCATCGTATGACACGGATACGGCGGGTCGAAGAACTCGTCGAACGCCCGCTTATAGGCGTCGTAGCCGTCGTGGATTTTGGTGAGATAGCCGGTCACCTTCGTGACGTCGTCGAAGTCAGCGTCCGTCTCAGCGAGGATCGCGCCGACGTTCTCGAGAGCCTGACGCGTCTGTGTTTCGACGTCGTCACCGACGACGTTCCCGTCCGGATCGCGGGCCACCTGCCCGGACATGTACAGCGTCCCATCGGCTTCGATAGCGTGGACGTACTGGTTCTGTGTCGAGTCGTAGAGGCCATCCGGCATGATCTCTCTGCGAGACATCGGTGGCGGATCGGTCGCCCCCACTATCAGTGTGCCCCCGACAGACTGACGGGCCTGCCGCGAGCAGGCCGGAGCCATGGATCCCTACTCGGTCGAGGGCCGCAACGCCGTGGTGACCGGCGCGAGTCGTGGAATCGGAAAGGGCATCGCCGAGACGCTCGCTGATGCTGGCGCAAACGTTGCGATTTGCTCGCGCGCCCAGGAGCGCGTCGACCCCGTTGCGGAAAGTATCGAGGCGGACGGCGGGACCGCGCTCGCGGTCGAATGTGATGTCCGTGACGTCGATGCCGTCCAGAATCTCGTCGACGAGACCGTCGAGACGTTCGGTGGCCTCGACCTGATGGTGACGAATGCTGGGGCGGATTTCGTCGCGCCATTTGCGGAAATCAGCGAGAACGGCTGGAAAACCATCGTCGACATCAATCTCCATGGAACGCGGCACTGCGCCCATGCTGCGGGTGCACAGATGCGCGATAATGGCGGTGGTGACATCATCACCATCTCCAGTGTTAATGGCACGCACGCCGCACCGGGCGAGAGCCACTACGGGGCTGCAAAGGCGGGCATCATCCGCCTCACCGAAACGCTCGCTGTCGAGTGGGCTGAGCACGGCATTCGTGTGAATTGTGTCGCCCCAGGCTTGATCCAAACTCCCGGCGTCGCCGATACGCTCGGCATCGACGAGAGTGATATGCCGGCCCGTGAGACGGTGGACCGTCGGATCGGGCATCCCGAGGATGTCGCCGACATCGTGCGTTTTCTGGCCAGTCCTGGGGCGGCATTCATGACTGGCGAAACCGTCCAAGCAAAGGGCGTCCCGCAGCCCGGGAACTCGATTAGCGGCGATCTCGGACTCGACTCATAGCTCTCCGAGCTTGCGCAGTAATTGGCCCCGGTACTCCTCGTCAGCGATGACCCCCTTGATCTCGAGGACGTTCCGCTCGAGAGTGTCGAGCGCCACCCGGAACGCGGCGTCCGCACCATACCCCTCGCCGGATCCAGCGGCCTGTCCCCGGTTTGTCCGCAGCCTGATCTGACACTGGATGAGCGGCGTCCCCCGGAGCTTCTCCTTGTGTTCGTGGAACCGAACGTGGGCATGCCTGACCTGCATCTTCTGGTACTTGTCGGCCACCCCCTCGATCTCCTCGCGGATCTCC
>JBDGPQ010000089.1:2649-2823 GCA_042219595.1 Haloarculaceae archaeon | reverse complement strand
AGATTCAGGTGAATTTCACGAATGGTGGATCTGCCAGCAGAGTCACATCGCTCGTTAGCCGTCGAATCCTCTATTCTGGTGCATGGCGCCATCGCTGCAATCCTAGACGCTCGCCTGGATTGAGGGCTGCCATCGCCGTGTCTGATCATAGCCGGAATCCTCCCTAGAACAATC
>JBDGPQ010000089.1:0-2639 GCA_042219595.1 Haloarculaceae archaeon | reverse complement strand
CCGGTCCCTGGCTCCGCAAGCCAAGAGGATAGTCCACTACCCTACCCGGACTCGACTCGGGGTAACGCAGGTCGGTGTATATGGATTTCGGTCGGCCGAAGCCCACGCTCCGAGGTTTCCGGCCGTTTTATGGTTGCCGACCGAGACAATCCTGCAATGGCCGAGCGGGCCGAAGGGAGCGGTGACACCGGGACCCCACAGCTCACCGACCTCGAGGGGGTCTCGAACGTCCTAGTCATGGCGCCGGCGATCGGCGCCCCCAAGACCGACGCCTGTATGACGCTCCTGACACAGACACCGCCGGCCCGGACCAACGTACTCTCCGTGACGTTCGTGGACTCACCCACCGAATTGGTAACACGCTGGGACGATGTGGCCGGGAGTGGACCGGCTCGTGGTGGCATCGTCGCAGTTGGCCAATCTGATGCTGGCCGCACTGAGGGTGAATGGCGAGTCGCAACGGTGGAGAACCCATCCGACCTGACTGGCATCGGTATCGAACTCAGCGAACTGCTTTCGCGTATGGCTGAATCGGCCGACGACGATGAGCCGATCGTTGTCTGCTTCGATTCGATCACCTCGCTGCTGCAGTATGCCGATCTGCAGCGAACATTCAGATTCCTGCACGTCGTCACTGGCCGTGTGAAAACTGTCGGAGGCGTCGGCCACTTCCACGTTGACCCGGAGGCCCATTCAAACCAAGATATCGCGACGCTCAAGGGGTTATTCGACGCCGTCGTCGAGGTCGACGACGAAGGCGAATTGGCCATAACTCGATAGGGAAAATCCCCGTTTGAGTCTGCCATGGGCTCTTAGTGTTCCGGAACGTGGTTCCAGCCGTGCAGCGACGAACGTTGCTGAGGCTCATGGGAAGTGCTGGCGGCGCTGGCCTGGCGGGCTGTTTCGGCAGCCCAGGACCCCCGGCAGACGACAATACGCCGACACCAACACCGTCTCCGACCCCGGAGCCGATTACGATCGAAACGACGGAATTTCGAGTTCGTGATCGGAATCACGCCGGCGAACCAACCGCCGAAGTTACATTCGACACGGAGGCGGAAGCGGTTCGCGTCACCGGGACGATCGAAGGGGCGAACGGCTGCAAAACAGCTGCTCTAAAATCCGCCACTTATGATGACGCGACCGATGAGGTCAGCCTCCTTGTCCACACGGTCGACCGAGAAGGCACCGAAGGGAAGGCGTGCACGGAGTCATTAGTCTACATTGACTACGAAGCTACCGTGCAGTTTGCTGGAGGTACGCCCGCGAATGCCTCTGTCAGCCACAATGGCCGGGAGATGCTGGCCACAGGCCGCGAGGCGGATGGATCCCGTCGTTCATAGAGAGTCCGCCAGTGTGCTGTGGATTCCGGTGAACGCGGCGAGCCTGAAGCAATGATCAAAGCTGCCTGCCAACTGCTGTGAATCGGCAGACAGCGGCGGGATAGGGAGTGGAACGGCAACGCTTAAGCGCGCGCTGACACACCACCAGAGCCATGGGCGCGATCGAGGACATCTATGCGGACCTCGAGGCCGATGACGTCTCGGAGGAGGACTTCCGCGAGGCGGTCGAGGCCAAGGTCGAGCAGATGGGGGGCTTGGCCGATGAGGAAACAGCCGCAATGCTGGTCGCGCACGAACTCTCCGATGACGAGGTGGGCAGTATCGCTGACATCGAGGCGGGGATGACGGAGGTGAATTTCGTCGCAAAAGTACTCTCGGTTGGCGAGTTGCGGACTTTTGATCGTGATGACGCGGATGATGAGGGCCGCGTAATCAATGTCGAAGCAGGCGATGAAACGGGGACAGTCCGGCTCGCATTTTGGGATGAGCGGGCTGCTGCCGTTGCTGACGGGGAACTCGAGGTTGGAGATGTTGTCAAGATCGCTGGTCGGCCCAAAGAGGGGTACAACGGGTTGGAGGTCAGCGTCGACCGTGCAGAGATCGACGACGACACTGAGATCGATATAGATCCCGGCGGCGAGTCTCGTATCGAGGCGCTCACGCTCGGCCAGTCGGACGTCACGCTGATGGGGCTCGTCCTTGGCACGGAAGCCCCCCGTACCTTTGAACGAGATGATGGTTCGGAAGGTCGTGTTGCAAATCTCGCTCTCGGTGACGAGACGGGGCGGATTCGCGTCACACTCTGGGACGAACAGGCAGATCGTGCGACGGAGCTCACGGCCGGCGAAGCCGTCGAGATCGTGGACGGATACGTTCGCGAACGTGAGGGTGAACTCGAATTGCACGTCGGCGATCGCGGTGCGGTTCGACAGGTCGACGAACCCGTCGAATATACCCCGGAGGCGACGCCGATTGCGGAGGTCGAACTCGATGACCGTGTCGACCTCGCAGGTGTCGTCCGATCTACAGACCCGAAGCGGACATTCGAACGCGATGACGGATCGGAGGGGCAGGTGCGAAATATCCGGCTTCAGGACGAGAGCGGTGACATTCGCATTGCACTGTGGGGTGATCTTGCGGATCTCGAGATCGCACCCGGCGATGAGTTGCTGGCCGCAGACGTCGAGATCCAAGATGGCTGGCAGGACGACCTTGAAGCCTCAGCGGGCTGGCGGTCGACCGTGACCGTCCTTGAGGGTGCTGACGTCGGTGTGTCAGCACCCGTTGAGGAGAGCG
>JBDGPQ010000032.1:0-2832 GCA_042219595.1 Haloarculaceae archaeon | reverse complement strand
GATCGGATCGATCCGGACGCCCGAATTATCTGGGGCGCCTCGGTCAACGAGGAATTCGAAGGGCGCATGGAAACGATGATCGTCGTGACGGGTGTCGAGAGCCCCCAGATCTATGGCAAAAGTGAGGCCGAGCAGGAGCGGGCTGCCAAGCAGGTCGGCGAGGAAATCGATTACGTCGAGTAGCTCACGACAGGTTACTCCCCGTTCAGGGTCTGATGCGGACTGCGCTGTTTCGGTACGGAGACGACGTCAATCACGCAAAGTTGTGAACGACCAGCCGTGGAGCATCGGTGAAACGGCTCCGATCATGGGTGGGAAACATTTTGCCGCACCCCTCGGTACGGCCGCGCATGCAGATCGATGCATTTCTCCATTCCCCGTCGATGCAGGACGCTGGACCGCTGGCTGCCGACGCAGAGGCCATGGGCTTCGATGGACTCTGGGTAACTGAAACGACACACTCTCCATACACCGCGTTGACGCTGGCTGCGCAGGCCACCGATAGCATCGATGTCGGGTCGGCCATCGCGGTGGCCTTCCCTCGGAGTCCCATGATTACCGCCTATACTGCCTGGGACCTCCAGGCATTGTCGAACGGTCGTGTTTCGCTCGGTCTCGGCGCTCAGGTCAAGGGTCACATGCAGCGCCGATTCTCGGTAGATTTCGAGTGGGAGTCACCCGGACCACGACTCCGCGAGTACGTGGAGGCCATCCGCCACCTATGGGACGCCTGGAGTGGCGACAATGAAGTCGACTACCGCGGAGAATTCTACGAGATCACGATGTGTCCGGAGAACTTCCGGCCACCACCGATCGAATCAGATCGCCCGGAAATCGGTGTGGCAGGGGTCAACCCGTTCAATCTGAAGCTCGCGGGACATCGATGCGATGTCTTACACGTCCACCCGATGCACTCACCCGCCTATATCGAAGAGGTGGTCGTACCAAACGTCGAAACCGGCGCGGAGATCGGCGATCGAAGTCGCGAGGCGGTCGATCTCTCCGCACAAGTGTTCGCCATCACGGGTGACGACCGGGAGGCTGCCCGCGAGCGTGTCCGACAGCGGATCGGATTCTATGGATCGACCCGAACCTATCGGACGATCTTTGATGTGCATGGCTGGGGTGATGTGTCGGACACGCTTCATGAGCTTGCCGGTGAGGGACGATGGGACGAGCTCGGTGATCATGTCACCGACGATATGCTTGAAACCTTTAGCGTCGAGGCTGACTGGGAGAACTTACGCAGCGTCCTCGAGGATCGCTACGAACACCTCGACCGCGTGTCCCTGTACGAGGCCTTCGACGGCGGCGACCGATGGAAGCACCTCATCAATAGATAGAAAAGCGCGCGTGGCCAGATGGACAGTATGCGAACGCCGACGGATCTCAGCTCATACGTCCGCGTGCTCAAGCTGGCAAGCACGCCATCCTGGCAGGAGTTCAGCCAGGTCGCGAAAATCGCCGGCGCCGGGATCGTCCTTGTCGGGCTGCTTGGATTCTTCATTTTCGTGGTGATGGTGCTCGTTCCGGGTGGTCCATAATGGGAATCTACGCCGTCAAAACGACCGCAAGCCAGGAGCGGACGGTCGCAGACATGATTATCAACCGGGAGGAAGAATCCATCCACGCCGCACTTGCGCCCGATTCACTGACCTCGTACGTGATGGTCGAGGCCGACGATGAGTCCGTGTTCGAACGGATTCTCGACGAAATTCCCCATGCCCGCGGTGTGGTCCCCGGCGAGTCAAGTCTCGGTGAGGTGGAACACTTCCTCTCTCCGAAACCGGATGTCGAAGGGATCGCCGAAGGGGATATCGTCGAGCTCATCGCTGGACCCTTCAAGGGCGAAAAAGCCCAAGTACAACGGATCGACGAGGGCAAAGATCAGGTCACGGTGGAACTGTACGAGGCAACGGTGCCGATACCGGTGACGGTGCGCGGCGATCAGATCCGCGTCCTTGACTCCGAGGAGCGATAAGGCGACACACAGTCGGTCGCCGATACGCCGGCTAGCTTTATTCGTTGAGTCGTCCTGAACAGTTTCAATGGGCCGGCGGATCAATCCGAGCGGACTGGTTATCGCCGGCATCGGCTTCTTCGCCACTCGGTTCACGGTCGAACTCGCTCTTTACGAGGCGGATCCACTGCGGTTCTATGTCGCGGGGATCCTCCCACTCGCCGTGGGACTTGGCCTGGCCGCCTTTGGTGTCGCCTTGACGATTCTGGACGTTGAATCGGATTTGGTCCAGACCACGGCTGTGTGGTGTGTCATCGGTGCGGCCTCGATGTTCGTTTTCGGCGTATTGACGATCTATGGGAACGTTGCCGGCCTGATGTCAATCGAGGGACGTGTATTCCGATCATCGCTGTCAAACTTCCTGATCGGTGGCAGTGTCGGAGGGACGCTCACTGGCATCTACGCGGCCCGGAGTCGCCAACACCGCCGCCAGCTCCGCCAGCATGCCAACCGACTCGTGGTCTTGAACCGGCTGCTTCGACATGAGGTACTCAACGCCATTACCGCGATCCGTGGATACACAGCACTCGGAGACGAGTATGGCGAGGAGGCGCGAGATGTCATCAGAGACCGATCTGGGGCGATCGAGCGCACCATCGAGAAGGTCA
This sequence comes from Haloarculaceae archaeon, assembly GCA_042219595.1. Classification (GTDB taxonomy): domain Archaea; phylum Halobacteriota; class Halobacteria; order Halobacteriales; family Haloarculaceae; genus CAYLJD01. The sequence goes on along the minus strand of JBDGPQ010000032.1, from coordinate 204 downwards.
AATACCTCACCCGGCGGGCCGATGGAAATGTCGATGGCACGGTTCCGGTAGATGTCTCCGAGTGCATCCGGGCCGCCATCGACGATGTCGAGGCACGGCATCCGCAGGCGAACGTCACTGTAAATGGGGACCAAGCGGGACTCGAGGTGCTTGCCGATGAGCAACTCGAGGATATCCTCTCCGAACTAATCGAGAACGCCATCG
>JBDGPQ010000208.1:0-2852 GCA_042219595.1 Haloarculaceae archaeon | reverse complement strand
GACCGGTGGTGCCACCACGGGCCAGGAACTGGTTCAAGAGGCGCTCGGTGCCGTCGAAATCGAATGAGGCCAACCAGGCGGGGCATAGCCGCGATCGGCATCGCTGTCATCGCTATCGTTCTCGGTATTGTCTTCGGTCCGCGAGCGCTCAATGCCGTCGCTGCCCCGCTTCTGGGGGCCGTCGCCTTCGGCGCGATACAGGTGTGGCGGACTGATGAACCGACAATCCGGCTCTCAGCCGTCGAGCCGGGTTTTCCGGGGGCTGAACGAACGGTTGAACTCGAGATCACTGGCAGCGGCGTCTTCGCAGTGAATCTTGCATGGCCGGACGGGGTCGATGCCGAGACGATCGACGCCGTCATCACGCCACCAGCGACTGTCGAGCGGACGATCGTGCTTCGCGAGCGGGGGCGATACCGCGTCGAGCCAGCAGCCATTCGTCGTCGCGATGGTCTTGGGCTGGTGTCCGCACCGGTCGATGCCGGGGATACGCAGACACTCGTGATCTTTCCCGACGTCTATACCGGCGTGGACGCGGCGCCACTCGGTCGGCTGGTCTCCGGGGAGGTCCTGGCGGAGCGCCAGGAGTTCGATCGGCTCCGCGAATACACGCCGGGTGATCCCCTCCGCGACATCCATTGGAAGACCAGTGCAAAACGGGATGACTTCCTCGTCACCGAATACGAGCCCGGCGACCGCGCCACGGCGATTACGATCGCCGCGTCGGCTGAACCAGGAGCGGTCGATGCGATGGCGACGGCTGCTGGGACCGTTGCGCTCCTCGCACTCGATGCCGGACTCATGGTTGGCCTGTCAATACCAGGAGAGCGAGTCGCCCCCGCTTCCGGGCGGTCCCATGTGACGAGTTTACTAACGTGCCTGGCTGGCGCGACGCACGGCGAGCCGGAGGACGATGGCGAGGCAGCCGTGCGGATCGCGGCGGACCACCGGGAGACGCTGATTCACATCGAGGACGCCACGTACCAGTTCGCGGAGTTGATCCACCGCCAACAGGCCCACGCCATCCAGGAGGTGGCTGTCGCGTGAGTCGATTGGAAGCGGTTCGGCAGCGAGCGGTCACGCCTCGCACGCTTGCACTCGTTGCTAGTCTCGGTCTCGCAGGCGCATTTACGAGTGTACTCTATACGTTCGCCGATGTGGCGGGCGGCGTCTCGATCTTCCTCATCATGGTCGGAGTGACACTTGTGGCGGCGACTGGCGCAGCGCGGATCCTTCCCGTGCGCTACGCCGTCGGTATCGCGCTGGTTGGTTTGGCGGTGGGCATGGCGTGGTACATCAATTCGCTGTCGTATACGCCGGCCGTCGGCGGAATCCTCCGGAGCAATGTCGAGCTGCTAACTGGCGAGTCGATTCACGGTATCCGCCGGTCCGGCGTCTGGGCGACCGCAGTAGTGCCGGCACCACTTTTCGCGACCTGGTACTTCGCTCTCCGGAAACACTACGTGCTATCGACCGTGGCCGGTGCATCGATGCTCGGCTACGTCGTCCTGACCGGCGACGCGACGGTTCCCGTGGCATTACTGGGCGTCGTCACGGGCATCGGACTCCTGGCGTTCGGCGATCTTGACTACCATGGCGGCTCCGTCGCCAGCGTCGAACACGTTGCGATCGGTCTCGCGGTTATGGTCATGGTGCCGCTGCTCATTTCTGTCATTCCAGCGAGCGCTGCAAACCCGATCTCATTTGGGGGTGGCGGCGGGGGTGGTGGGCAGTCCCTGGAGACCACAATCCTTGACGACTCGTCGAGCTTCCGCATTCAGGGCAGTATCACGCTTTCGCCAGACGTCCGGTTTACCATCGAGAGTGAAGTCGGGACATTGTGGAAATCCCGAGCCTATGACCGGTATACCGGAACCGGATGGGCGCGCACTGGCGGCTCAACCCCGCTGAACGAAACAAGTCTCGAGTTTCCGCCGGGTGCCCGACAGCTGGTTACGCAGCGAGTGGCGGTTGAGTCGCTATTAACCACACTGCCGTCTGCCTGGCGGCCCGTTTCCGTCGGGGAGGGCATCGCCCAGAACGTCTCCGTCTCGTCACTCGGCGATCTCTCAATCGATAGAAATCTCGATAGTGGTGACGCATACACGATCACTTCCGCCGTGCGAACCGGTGGAGCGGAGGTGCTGCGGACTGCCGATACGGACTACCCGACAGCGCTCGAGGAGCGCTATACCGAACTGCCAGCGAGTACGCCGGACCGGGTGGCCGAGCGCACCGCACAAATCACGGCGAATGCTGATTCGGCATACGAAACCGCTGTTACGATCGAAACGTGGCTTGAAGCGAATCGAGAGTACTCGCTTGATGTCGACCGACCGGAGGGGAACATCGCCGATGCGTTCCTCTTCGATATGGAGCAGGGCTACTGCGTCTACTACGCGACGACGATGGTTGTCATGCTTCGAACACAGGGAATTCCGGCGCGGTTCGTAAGCGGCTATACGACCGGCCAGGAAGTTGAGGATGGCCGCTACGTTGTCCGAGGCCTCAATGCTCACGCCTGGGTCGAGGTGTACTTCCCTGACTCGGGCTGGGTTGCGTTCGATCCCACGCCAGCTGGCCCACGAACCGCCGCAGAGAACGACCGGATCGAAGAAGCCAGAGCGGCCAATAACCCGAACGTCGATACCGATGAATCGGCCGCAAACCTGGATACGCCCACGTCGACGGTGACATCCAATGAGAGTGATGGGCCGCTCACTCCCGCCCAGCAGACACCGGTGCAGCTCAACCAAACCGAGTTCACGCCGATCGCGCCAACGAATCCGGTTGGCGACACGGGCGGTCTCGGCGGAGCGATCCCCGAGCTCCCGCCACGCGAGCATCTCGCG
>JBDGPQ010000070.1:2640-2900 GCA_042219595.1 Haloarculaceae archaeon | reverse complement strand
GCAACTCCGGAGGGACCTCCACACCAGCGACGGTAGCCCCGGCGACCACCGCAAGCTCAAGCACATCCGCCTCAAGATTGCGGTCGATCGCTGGATCCCCAGTCTCCCGGCGGGCGGTCTGGTCGCGACCAAAGGACCGAACGACGCCAACCGCGTCTCCAGCGGCATCGGTCCGGGCCAAGAGGTAGAATCCCCGTGCGACCATCACATCGGCGGCCAGGATCTCGAGATCGGCGGTATCACCATCGCCACTCGCCCAC
>JBDGPQ010000070.1:0-2625 GCA_042219595.1 Haloarculaceae archaeon | reverse complement strand
GTCGCAATCCATCGTAAATGAGTTGGACGCCGGCAGCTCGGGTCGCGATGGTCTCGCCCAGGCTGTCAGCACCGGCCGGGGCCGAGCCGTCAACAGCGCGGACGATGTGGAGGGTAAGCACACCAGGTACCATCGACCCATCGGCGATATGGCGCTCGATCGCATCCCGGAGTGTGGCGGGCTCGACGTCATCAACGGCGTCGGTTGCCGCCCGGCGAATAGCCGCGGCGTCCTCCATCAGCCGGGGCTTGGACGGCAAAGCCAAAGACCTTTGGAAAGGCCGGGAAACCCCGGGATATGATTCGCTCGGTGGCCGATGGACGCGTCCGGGTGGTGACGCTCGACCGGCCCGAGCGGCGGAATGCCCTGACCAACGAGGGATTATATGACCTTGCGGATGCAGTCCTCGACGCCGACGAGCCGGTCATCTATCTCGAAGGAGCTGGCGACGCCTTCTGTGCAGGCGCGGATCTTGACATCGTCGCCGATCTCGATCGGCAGGCAGCATACGAGTTCGCCCGACGTGGCCAGCGGGTGGCAGATGCGATCGCCGAGTATGATGGAACGACCGTTGCGGGCGTCGACGGACCCGCACGCGGTGGTGGTGTGGAACTCGCGCTGGCTTGCGACATCCGTATCGCGACACCGGCCGCCAGCTTTGCCGAAAACGGTGTCAGCCTCGGATTATTTGGTGCGTGGGGTGGCACCGCCCGGCTGCCGGAAATCGTGGGAGTAGGCATGGCACAAGATCTGCTGTTGTCAGGGCGGGTGATCGAGGCCCAGGCGGCGCTCCAAGCGGGACTTGTGAGCCGGATCCTCGACGAACCACGGGCAGCTGCCCGGGAGATTGCCGCGCACGAGCCAGTCGCCACCCGAACGATAGCCAAGCTCGTGCGAGATCGATCACCGAAGGACGTCGCACAAGAGCGCGAAGCCAAAGCGTTCGCGGAGCTCGTTGGCGCCTCGGACCTCGCGAACCGAAACCGGTGAGGCCCCGCGGCGAATAACCCCGATGGATGCCCGAGTGTGCGTATTGCGGGGAGTCGTTCGAAGACGAGGACGCCCATCTCAAACATCTTCGAGATGAACACAAGGACGAACTCGGGAGCATCGACCGGCGTCGTGTCGCGGATCTCGATGGAGATGGGGACCGGAATCTGCCGACGGGGCCGCTCGTTCTCGGCGGAGTGATCGTACTCGCCGTGATCGTTGTTGCCTACGTTATCCTCTTTGCCGGCGGTGGTGGCGGTGAGGGGCCTGGATCCTTCGGGTCGGCCCACGAGCATGGTACGATCGAGATGATCGTCCTCGGCGAGCAAGTGGACTTCTCGAATGAACAGTACCAGCTCGCGGCTGATCGTTTCCACTTCGAAGGTGGCAATGGTGACGTCTGGCACGCTCACGCCACGGGCGTCACCCTCCAATGGGGAATGAATACGCTGCCCGGGATCGAGCTCACAGCGGACAGCGTCACCTATGAGGGGACGACCTACCGTGATGGAGATGGTTACGAGATCGAGATCACTGTCAATGGTGAACCCGTGAACCCGGAAACCTACGTGCTCGACGGCGTGGAGAACCCGCCCTACGATCGCGGTGATAACGTGAGGATCGTCGTCCGAGAATCCTAAAATAGGGGCTCCGGACCTGGTGGCGCGGCCCGCTTGTGGGCGCTGCGTTCGAACATCATTCGAACTTCCTCGACGAGCTCTCGCTCGACCCCGAGGGCGTCCGCGGTTGCCGACGGGGAGAGCGGGCCGTCGATATGGAGCGCGAGAATGGAATCGAGCGTATCGTAATCGAGCCCGAGTTCGCCTTCATCGGTTTGGTCAGCCCAGAGTTCGGCGCTCGGCGGTTTTTCGACGAGATCAGCTGGTACGCCGATGTGTCGTGCCAATTGGCGGACCTGCGCCTTATAGAGGATCGAGATCGGGTGGCAGTCGACGGCACCGTCACCATACTTCGTAAAGTAGCCAACGAGGGCCTCCGATCGATTGCCGGTCCCAAGGACGAGGGCACCACGACGGTTCGCGGCGAAGTAATTGTAGACCGCTCGGATCCGCGCCCTCGTATTCCCGAGGGCCGTCCGGAGGGTCTCATCGTCGGTGTGAGTTCCGGCCACGTCTGGCGTCTGTTCGACGATGGCCTCAAGGACCGGCTCGACGGCGATGACGTCGTACTCGATGTCCAGAAGTTCCGCGGCGACATGCTCGGCATCACTCATGTTCTCATCGCGGTTGACTTCGCTGGGCATCACGAGTCCGTACACCGCATCGCGACCAAGGGCTTCGACGGCGAGGTGGCTCGTGAGTGTACTATCGATGCCCCCCGAGAGGCCGATGACAGCCTCGTCGACACCTGCGGCATCGACCTGGTCTGCGATGAATTCGGTGATGTGGTCACGGGCCTGTTCAAGTTCAGGGTCCGAAAGTGTCAGATCCAGGGCACGCGCCGCCTCGGCGATCTCTGGCATGTGGGGCCATTCGGACTGGCACACCAAATAGGCAGCCGGTTACCCGTCCTGGATGGACAAATGTCCGGTTCACGGAAGCGTCACGTTGATGTGGGCCGGCCGGTCAGTATCAGGGTGCGCGCCGGTGGTCTAGTGGTAGGACATGAGCTTCC
>JBDGPQ010000213.1:0-3030 GCA_042219595.1 Haloarculaceae archaeon | reverse complement strand
TGATAGCAACCGATGACGAACTTCGATCCGTTGGGGTTCCTTCTCCTATTTACGGTCATTCCAGCGGTCGGTGCCGGGATCATTTCTATCACGGTCGCCCAGCTCGCAGCCAGACTCGGGGTCGGCCGGTACGAGCGCACGGTATTCTCTATATTGGCCGTTCTGATCGTGCTCTGGATCGTCACAGCCGTTCTTGTGTCGCTCGCGATGCTCCAGATTCTCGCCGTGGTCCTCGCGATGGTTGGGGCGTTCGCCGTCACCCGAAATCTCAGAAGCACCTCCTATGGCTGGGTGCTTGGCGTCGTCCTCCTGTACTTCGCGTTCACCGTGCTGGGAATCAGCGGCATCTACCGCGGTGTCGATCAGTTGGGCCGGCCACAGGGCCTCATCGCTCGGCACGTGGCGGTATTCTATTACGGTGGACTGCTGCTATTCGGCGCTATCGGTGGAACGATCGCGGAACTCGTCCGAAGCTGGTGGTAGCCGACGCAGTGCCTGTATCACCGCAGTTGGGACGGCGTAAACCGCGGCAGTGTCTCGGAGCGCCGCCTGATCGTCAGCGACCTGTTGTGCTATTCGATCCGAAGATCGCCGTCCTCGCCGCTGGTATCGCCGTTCTCATCCCACTCGAGTTCGAACTCGATGCTCAGTTCGCCCGGGCGCCCCGCCGGACCTTCACGCTCGGCCTTGACCTCAAAGGTTGGTCGGGCCGGTGGTTCGAGGCTCACTGAGTCGGCACCAGCAGTGAGCGTGATGGCGTCGCCAGCCTCGAGCTTCTCCGCGACCCGGCGGAGATATGTGGCGATCTCTTCGCGGGATTGCTTGCTCTCAGTCTCAAAGAGGACGTCTTCCGGCATGGGCGTCCCTACGGTCCCGACGGTGAAAACACCATACTCTTCAGGTGCATCGGGAGCGACAGCACTGGCAACGTCCAAAAGGGAGCCTTAAGTACCTCCATCGGGTACGGAGCGGCACTATGGCGAACGGCAAGTACGCCGCGCGCAAACTCAAGAAGGACCGCCAGAAGCATCGGTGGTCCGACTCTGATTACGCGCGCCGCGAGCGGGGGCTCGGCCACGAGTCCGACCCGCTCGAGGGGGCTCCCCAGGGTCGGGGAATCGTCCTCGAGAAGGTCGGCATCGAGGCGAAACAGCCCAATTCCGCGATCCGAAAGTGCGTCCGTGTCCAGCTCATCAAGAACGGCAAGCAAGTTACCGCGTTTTGTCCCGGCGATGGCGCGATCTCGTTTATCGACGAGCATGACGAAGTCACCATCGCGGGCATCGGCGGTGCGAAGGGACGCGCGATGGGTGACCTCTCCGGCGTGAATTACAAGGTCGAGAAGGTGAATGGCGTCTCGCTGATCGAGCTCGTCCGCGGTAATGCGGAGAAACCGGTGCGATGAGCGCTGACGACGCCGACGCCGAGGCCGAAGAACCCGAAGAAACCGCCGCAGCGGAACTCTTCGGCCGCTGGCCGGTCACCGGAATCGAGTTCTCGGATCCCTCCACCGAGCGGTACATCACGATCACCCCGATCGCGCACACGATGGGCCGACACGCCGATAAACAATTTGCGAAAAGCGACATCTCGATCGTCGAGCGGCTCATCAACCGGCTGATGCAGACTGAGGAGAACACGGGCAAGAAGCAGCTCACGATGGGAATCGTCGAGGAGGCCTTCGAGCTGATCCATGAACGCACTGGCGAGAATCCCGTACAAGTCCTCGTGACAGCCGTCGAAAACAGTGCCCCGCGCGAGGAGACCGTCCGGCTCAAATATGGCGGCATCTCCGTGCCGAAAGCGGTCGACATTTCGCCACAACGCCGCGTCGATCAGGCGCTGAAGTTCATCGCCGAGGGCGTGCACAATGCCTCGTTCAAGTCCGATACCAGTGCCGCCGAGGCGCTTGCTGGCCAGCTAATGGGCGCCGCCGACGACGATGTCGGCACGTACGCGGTCAATCAGAAGGAAGAGAAGGAACGCGTCGCGGCTGCCGCACGCTGAAAGTTACTCGTTTATCGGTGGCTGTTGGCGTAACACTCAACCACGGCGCCACGAACCAACTCAATCAGTGAGTCCCAATTCGGGGACGGTGCTCGTTGGCGCCGGGATCGTGCTTCTCGTCCTGACGCTTACCGCAAGCGCCGCTATGGCTCCCGATCTGGAAGCCGGTGCGGGGGCGACGGATCGGACCCTCGTCGGAGGGCAGGGCATCACCAATCAGGGCGAGGTCCGCATGTTGAACGGCTCTGAACCGGTGTTTCGCATCACGGGGGCGAACAGTTACTTCGAGGTCGAAGCCCTCGGCGAGGGCCGATTCGCCGTCGCGTTTGCTGAGGAGCATGCCTCGGCATGCGGGCCATACGAACCGCCATGTGCCCGTACCGGGTTTCGCGTGATCGACCCACTCCCCGAACCGAAAATCGTCTCGGAGTGGTCATTCCCCGTACGGACGGCCGAGAATAGCGAGCTTCACGCGGTCGAGCCCCTTGCTGACGGGACGTTCGCCGTCGCTGATATGGATCGTGAGCGGATCGCGGTTGTCAACGACGGTACCATCGAATGGCAGTGGAATGCGAGTGCATTCTACGAGGCGCCACCGGATCCAACGACCACCGATTGGTTGCACATCAACGACGTGGACGCCATCGGCGGTGGTCGACTCCTCGTGTCCGTTCGAAACGCCAATCAGCTCCTGGTGCTCGAACGGGGTCGCGGGGTCGTCGAGGTCATCAATGCCGATCGGGGTGAGGGCGACGAAGCAACCTGCCGTCGACCGGGCGAACTCGTCGACCGTGATGGCGATGGCGATGTTCGATGTGGGGATCCGGCATTGTTCACACACCAACACAATCCTCACTGGCTTGGGAACGGAGCGGTTCTCATTGCCGACAGCGAGAATGACCGCGTCGTGGAACTGCACCGCACTGCTCGCGGCCGGTGGACACCGGTCTGGCAGCTGTCGAGCGCTGGTGGGGTCGACTTCTACTGGCCGCGTGATGCCGATCGTCTCCCCAACGGCCACAC
>JBDGPQ010000130.1:0-3033 GCA_042219595.1 Haloarculaceae archaeon | reverse complement strand
ACCATCGTCTACAAGGAGGCCCAATTCTACATGATCGCGGTCTCCGCGATGGTCGTCACGTTCGCGCTGGCAGTCATCTACTTCCCGGCCCCGGGGGGTCCCGATCTGGCGGGCCAGATCATACGGCCACTCGCGGTGATTCCGCTGCTGTTGTACGGCCTGTACGTCTTCATTCAGTGGCAAGACGTGAGCGACAACGACGCCCGCGATGCCCAGCAGCACATCGCCGTGGGCCGGGAGTGGCTCCGCCTCGCCGCCGGCCTACTCATCATACTGATCGCCGTCGAGCAGCTCGTCGCTGGCGTCGAATCACTCGGCCATACGTTCGGCATTCCGGAATTCCTCGCGGGCGTCACGATCATCGCCGCCGCGACGAGTCTTCCGGACACTCTCGTCAGCGTTCGGACGGCAAGGGACGACCGGGGTATCACGAGCCTCGGCAACGTCCTCGGGTCGAACACGTTCGACTTGCTCGTCGCCATTCCGCTCGGTGTTCTCATCGTCGGGACGGCAACCGTTGACTTCGCCGTCGCCGTCCCGATGCTGGGCGTCCTCACGCTGGCGACGGTGCTCCTGTTCACCTTCCTGCGAACGGCTCTCTCCATTACGGGTCTCGAGGCGTACACCTTATTGGGTGCGTATGCGCTGTTCGTGGCCTGGGTCGTCGCAGAAACGATCGGTATGACGCATCTGATTCGAGCGGCCTAAGATCTATAGACGGGTCCGGAGTTGATGTCGTTCCTCCCAAGGTGAGTCGCCCATCCAGAGGCATCGATTGTCCCTACCCGCGGCATGATCACAGGGTCAACAAATTCTGAGTGAGAAGGGATTTGCCTGTCAAGAGACGACTATGTGGTAATATGCCTCGAGAGGAATCGACGCGGCGTTCGTTCCTCACACTCGGTGGGAGCACACTCGCCGCTGCATTGGCCGGCTGTCTGGGCCAGTCATCACCGGCCAATACCGCGACGCCCTCTGGTGGATCACCAGCAACACCGAATCCAACCCCAAATCCCGAGGGAAGTGTCTACACGCAGGTGTACAGGGAGACCATCGACTCCGTCGTGCTGGTGCGAACTGATTCCGGCCAGGGAACCGGATGGCTCTACGACGACACGCATCTCGTCACGAACGCCCACGTCGTCGGCACGGCGTCGTCCACCCAGATTCGGTTCAACGAGGGAACGTGGAGCGCCGGAACGGTCCGTGGCCGTGATGTCCACAGTGACCTGGCCGTCATCGAGGTGGACTCGGTCCCGGACCCTGCCTCGGCGCTGCCGTTCAGCGAAGACGAGCCAGTGATCGGTCAGGAAGCCGTGGCCATCGGAAACCCATTCAACCTGAGCGGGTCCGTGACGACGGGTATCGTCAGCGGCACGGACCGGTTGATTCCCGCACCGAGCGGGTACCGCATTCCCGACGCAATCCAGACGGATGCCGCAGTCAATCCCGGCAACAGCGGCGGTCCACTGATGTCCCTCGATAGCACGGTACTCGGGGTGGTCAACTCCAAACGAGGCGATAATATTGCATTCGGCATCTCGGCTGCCCTCACCCAGCGGGTCGTCCCAGCCCTCATCGAACGAGGTGAGTACGAGCACGCGTACATGGGTGTCTCGCTGGAGAACGTGACTCCGACAGTGGCAGAAGCAAACGACCTGGATGAGCCACGCGGCCTGTTAGTGGTCCAAACGACCGGTCCTGCGGTCGGGGTCTTACAGGAAAGCGGCGTCGAAATCGTCGAGGGTCAGCGCGTCCCCGTCGGTGGGGACGTACTCCTAGCCATCGATGGTGTCATGCTCCAATCGTTCGAAGACCTGGCGAGTTACCTGGCATTACGAACTCGGCCGAACGACACGGTAGAGCTGACGCTCCTTCGAGACGGAAGCCAACAGACGGTTGATCTCACGTTGGGTACCCGGCCAGAGCGTTCGCGGTCGCCACTCGGGTGACCCGCCGGCCGGAACTCGATTTTTCACACGCTCATGTGAGAGATCCGAGAAGGAAGTCGGGCGGGTACCAGTGACCGAAATTTACCGGCCGGGGTGCCTGATGAGTAGTTGCACTCTCTTCTATTTCAGTTAATTGACGACGATACAGTGTAAGGTAGATGTGCTTACCGTTCACAGTATAAATTGCCAAGCAACGGTGAAGGCGGATAGGGAAATGACGATATTTCCTACTGCGTTAACAATCGCGAGTATCTGTTTGTCGCGTTCCCATAGGCGGACGGTTTGAAAGCTGAACGAGGAGAAGGTTGTGAATGCTCCACAAAATCCCACTGCCACCAGGAGTTGAAGAGTCGAAGTGCCTTCCGCAAAGAGAACAAGTCCAAGGATGAAACTCCCGAGGGCGTTAACGACGAGCGTGGCCCAAGGGAAAGACGTCTTGCCGAGCAATAGGCCGATCAGGTAGCGCGACACAGCCCCTACTGCACCGCCAATACCGATCAGTAGCGCCTCCATCAGTCGTCTCCCATTGGGGGTTGGATATTCGCGGTTGAGGTTGTCCTAACAACCGTTCGGCTCGCCACCACGCCAGCAAACCCAGTTGCGTAACTGCCGATGAGATATGCTATACTGAGGGCAGGCGAGTTGAGTGCAATATCCGCGATAAACGTGCTGTATGTCGTAAATGAGGCGAGAAAACCGGTTGCGAAAATATAACGGAAACGCTTCGAGAGGAGTTCGTCAGCACGAGCATCGAATAGGAGCAATCCAAGACCAAAGCTCCCCGCAGTGTTGACGAGGAGTGTCACAAACAACGCGCTGCCAGCAGCTGCTCCAATTGTATATCGGATATTAGCGCCGAGAATCCCGCCAAGGGCAATCAGTACGACTGCTTCCCCGTGGTGGATGAGTTTTCTGCGTAGCATGGGCCGAAGTCGAAACAGGAGTCATCAGCCATGTCGGCAGTTGGGAAAGGCGGACTCCATCGCCTTGATTACCGTCAAATCCGGCCGGCCAGTGGATAAATGAAGCGTTCACCAACTCCTCTGGACCGACGGAACCCCACCCGGGCGATTCGGGGCAC
>JBDGPQ010000067.1:0-3128 GCA_042219595.1 Haloarculaceae archaeon | reverse complement strand
AAGGAGGAAATCCAGACGACACGGGGCCGAGCGAATATGCTCCGTGCAGCGATTAGCGGCGAGCTGCCGGAGGAAGAACTGACGTCCGAGCGCTTCCAGAAGGAAGTACTCGATCTCTGTGTGGGTTGCAAAGGCTGCAAGAGCGACTGCCCGACCGGCGTCGATATGGCGAAGTTGAAAGCCGAAGTGAAGCACCAGTACCACGAGGAGGAGGGGACCAGTCTCCGCACCCGGCTCTTTGGCAATATTGATCGGGTGAGCGCGATTGGAAGCGCACTCGCGCCCGTGTCAAACTGGGTTCAAGAATTGCCCGGCAGTGATCTGCTTGCTGACCGTGTCCTCGGTATCGCGCCGGAGCGGTCCCCGCCGCCATTCCGTCGGAAGACCCTCATCGATCGATTTGCCGAACGGGACACGGGTGTGGACCCAGACGATGCAACGGACCGTGTCATTCTGTTTCCCGACACGTATACAAACTACAGTTACCCCGGTCCAGGGCTGGCCGCGATCGACGTCCTCGAAGCCGCCGGCGTACACGTTGCGGTTCCCGATAACCTGGCCCCGAGTGGCCGGGCAGCCTTTTCGATGGGACTGCTCGATATCGCTCGAGAACGCGCTCAAACGAACGTAGATACCTTGGCGCCGTGGATCGAGGATGGGTGGTCCGTGCTATTCGTCGAACCGTCCGATGCTGCGATGTTCCAGGACGAATACGGCGATCTCCTGGATGACCCGGCCGTGGCTGAGGTGGGCGCCGCTGCGTACGGCGTCTGTGAATATCTGGTCACCCACCGCCACCACGACGCCATCGATTTTGACGCCCCGGCGGAGTCAGTTGCCTACCACGGGCACTGTAACCAAAAAGCGCTCAATCGCGATCATTTCGCCGCGACCGCGCTCGACGCAGCCGGGTATGCCGTGGACCCGCTCGACTCGGGGTGCTGTGGCATGGCAGGGTCATTCGGCTACGAATCAGAGCATTACGAGCTCTCGATCGCTATCGGTGATATCCTCGCTGACCAAGTCACCGCAAGCCCAGCAGAGACGGTCGTCGCACCCGGAGCGTCCTGTCGGACCCAGCTCGGCGATCACCCTGACACCGACAGACCAGCGCATCCCGTTGAGAAGCTCCGGGATGCACTCGTCTAGGACGCGAAGCTTCTTGCCAGGCGGGGCCGCTCTGCACCCATGCAGCCGTTCGCTGACGTGGACGTCCTCGATCTCACGCAGTCGATCGCTGGTCCGGTCTCCACGCAGTTCCTCGCCACGCTCGGCGCGGATGTTATAAAGGTCGAACCGCCCGAGGGAGACGCCTTCCGAGATCTGATTGATGGCGCGATGTTTGCGTCAGTCAATCTCGGCGGCAAACGCAGCATTTGTTTGGATCTGAAAACTCCTGCTGGCCGGACGGCAGCGGCCGATCTTGCACGTCGAGCCGATGTCGTCGTACAAAGTTTCCGGCCCGGCGTCGTCGAGAAATTCGACCTCGACTACGAATCCATTGCCGCGGAGAATCCCGATGTGATCTACTGCTCGGTCACTGGCTTCGGTCTCGATGGGCCCTATAGCGATTGGCCGGCCTACGATCCCGTTATTCAGGCCATGTCGGGCTTGATGTCGATGGTTGGCTATCCGGATGAACCGCCGGTCCGCATTGGAGCCAGCCTGATCGACTGGGGGACTGGAACGACTGCGGCGTACGCCATCGCCGGGGCACTCTACCGCCGTGCGGAGACCGGCGACGGTGAGCACATCGACGTCAACCTCTACGAAGTGGCCGCAGCGTGGATGGGCTATTGGTTTGCATTCTATACGAGTACGGACGAGGTCCCAACCCGCTCCGGACAGGGCTTCAGCGGCATCGCGCCCAACGAGGTATTCGAGGCGGCGGATGGCGAGCCATTCTACATCAGTGCGATCAACGACACGTTCTTCGAGCGGACCTGTCAGGCGATCGACCGGCCGGAAATCGTCGAAGATGAGCGCTTCGCCACGAACGATGCCCGGTGGGAGCACAGGGAGGCTTTGCGCGAGGTGCTCGGCGAGGCCTTTGCGTCGTTTGGCCGGGACGAGCTCTGTGAACGCCTGGCGGCGGCTGGCGTTCCGGCGGGTCCGCTCCGATCCGTGGACGAAGTCGTCGACGAAGATCCCCACTTGCGGGCACGGGGCATGCTTACTGACACCCAGAATCAGTGGTTAAATACCCCCGCAACGACGGCGGGCGTTCCATTCTCGACAACAGCCGGGAGACCATCGCTCGGCGACCGGCCCCCAACCAAGGGCGAGCACACGCGAGCCGTGCTCGCAGAACTTGGGTATGACGAGGCCGAGATCGACGGACTGATCGAGGACGGTGCCGCTGGACCGCGTGAGTAACCCTACCAAGTCGCCGGCTCAAGCCGCCAGGCAGTCTTGCATGTGCGCTCATCGACTGCCGATTGGCCTGGGACCGATACGTCAAAGTGCCGGCCCGACGTTGAACGACCCATGACAGAGGAGGACGACGAGACGGCGACGTATGATCCCGCCTCCCCTACTCCACCGCTGCGCGCACCACCGCTCCGGAGTACGGCACCGCAAAGTCCGTTTACGAGTCGTCAGGTCGGCATCGGCTTCGTCGTCCTCGTGATCGGCATAATTCTGACGTTTGGCCTGCCGCTGTTACTCTAGTTCGAGGCCGCGAACAGCGACGAGACCGCCATTTTTTGACTCCTCGACCGCGCCGATGACCCGGCCATCGGTGTCTCCCGCAACGGCCTCAGCGTCGGTCGGCGGGAGCGCGGCGACGAATCCCGTCCCCATGTTGAAGGTGCGGTGCATTTCGGCGTCACTCACGCCACCGGCGGTTTGTATGAACTCGAAGATCGGGTGTGCGTCGAACGGGTCTGAGACGGCGTATCGATGCGAGCCCATTCTGAGCAGGTTCGTCCACCCACCACCGGTAACGTGGGCGGCCGCATGAGTCTCGTACGCCCGAAGGCTGGACAGCAAATCCGTATAGATGCGGGTCGGCTCGAGGAGGACCTCTCCGATCGTTCGGTCCGGCGCAGGCGGAAACGCGTCGACATAATCGTGCTGACGAGTCACGGCCTCGCGGGCGAGCGTCAGTCCATTGGAGTGGATACCCG
>JBDGPQ010000024.1:0-3129 GCA_042219595.1 Haloarculaceae archaeon | reverse complement strand
TATTCGTACTCGGCTTGAAGATCTTCGATGCGATTTTCCAACGCATCGAGCGTCGGTTGTGTGTCACGCGGAGCGATGTGAATCGAGACGTCCGTCGCACTCGCCTTGCCGGTTGTATACAGGGTCTCAAGGTAGCCGTCCACTGGACGATCCGGAAACTCCCCGATCCAAAGCGTCTCGCGAGCATTCGGTCCAATCCGGACTGATCCGGGTCGTCGTTCGATACTCTCCGGGCCGAGAAGCGTCTGATGCGCCACCCGGAGGGACTTCGGCGGAGTAGCAATAGTCTGGTTATCGATCCGGACAGACCCTTCACGATCTGATGTCTCAGGTTCGGTTCCGCTATCGCCGCCATGGCGAACGAGAGTAGGTCGATCGTTGGTCATCGGTTCTCGCCAGTCACGATGGGTGTCTTCCGATAGCGTTGGCTGTCATGCGTGTCCAGATCCGTATCGACCCAAAATTCCTCAACCACGGTGCCGACGGTCACCGCCTCCACCCGGTGGGCTGCCAATCCATCGATGCCGGAGAGCCCCCGGACGACGCGCCGGCTTCTCTCCGCCAATTCAGTCCCCATCGCCTCGCGGACGGCAGCCTCGGATGGGCCAAGCAAACCATTCCAGAGCGACCCGAACCGCTCACACTTCCCAACCCAGCTGCGAAGACCGCCGCCCTCGACTCTGATCTCCCGCGGCGTCACGGCGATGATTACGTAGTGTTCCCGAACCGACGCCTGCTGACGTTTGTGCTGGGAAGCGGCCCATTGGACGTAATCTTCGATCAGGGTCTGGAGTTGTGGATTATTCGCGACATCCGGATCGTCGAGACGATCCTCATACCGCGAGAGATGGTCATCAATCGGGACCGGCCGCGTCGTTGAGTAGAGTTGGATGGGGAAATCCACCGCCGTATTCAACACGTCGGCGAATCCTTCGGCTTTGCGCGACCAGTCCTGCTCGGAAGCCAGCGCCATCGATACCGGATCGACCCTGACTGCTCCAATGAGTCCGCCATCGGTTCGCTCGATCGCATTATATTCCGACCGGAGCCGGCTCACACGTGTGTGTCTCCGTGCCGTGGCGTGGGGCAGTCGACGCTTCGACACCGCGAATCGGAACAGACGTCGGAGCCAGGCCAGACTCCCCGCATGCGCTGGGGTGAGGGTGACGAGAACCACCCCGATCAGAAGCAGGACAAGAACCGCCGGGATCGTCGCGTGGACGCCGAAGACCGTCGGCGCGGTCGGCAGGACCGTCCGCGTGAGCACAATCAGGCCCACTGCTGGCCCAACGGCGACGGCGAGATCAGAGAGTGCATATCCACCGATCAGCGAAGTGTCTGTGTCGAGCGATTTCGGAATGCGCTTCTCGGAATCCGGTGAGGTCGTCATTCTGCCGACCCCGACGAGTCGTTCTGCGCGGTCGGAGCGACGGGATAGGTGCGGTCCCGCCAGTCGCTTGTGGACGCGTAATCCATCGGCCGGAGCGAGCTCGGCTCTGTCAACGTACGTGAGGTAGAGTGGGCAAAATTGTCGCCGCTCGGCTCTCGGATAGATGGCCGATTTGAGCCTATCCTCGCGTTGAACGTGTCGCGCTGGGTCGTGGACTCGTCGACGCGTTGCTTCACGATGCTGGCTCGACGGGCAGCTCGGGTGCCCGAGAGTTCTCGAGAGATCCCGGCCGCGATCGATTGGACCTGTCCCGCCTGGGTAATGAGCACTACAGGTGCGATCAGTGCCGCGAAGGGGAGGACCATCGCGGCGATCCAGCTGCCGATCCCCGGCATCGTGAACGCAGCACTCTGACCGAGTAGTTCACTTAAGCGCAGGAGGAGGGCAACCGGAATCGGCATGACCAGAAACGGCACGTAGAACCCGGCGAGGTTACGGGCGAAGCCCGCAGCCTGCCCGAACGGACCAACTCCAGGAACCCAGAGAACGATCAGTAACGGCATCAGCAAGACGAACATGTAGAGGACGAGATGCCGGGCCAGGTAGACGAGTCCGATAAGCACGAAGAAGACGAAGTCGACCAATAATGAAATCACGAGTCCGAGAACACCCATCGCGCTGAATGAGAGCGTCTCGAAAAGCGTGACGTCAGTCAGTGAGGGCGTTAATATGGTGGTCAATTGATCCACCATCGCAAGCGAGAACCCCGCGAACCACCACCATGTCAAGAGTCCCACGAGCCCGGCAAACGCCCGCCGCTTTAGCTTGGTCCGATGATACGAGCTGAACAGGTGACTCGTCGTCTCCAGAAGTACGATCAACCCAATCGCCACCGCGTATAAGCCGAGCGAAATCGGGATGAGCTGCTCCCAGTAGTATGCGTGCAATGCAGGCCATGCACCGTTCGACGGTGTTCCAACGATCGCGTCCGGGTGTGGTGTCGAGACGAGAACGTTGAGAAGGGTATCGACATGGCGTTCGATAACGGTCTCAATCGGTGTAAAGAGAATTCTGAGGAATTCTTCGAGTGCGGTCACAATGACGCCGGCCAGTCCATCGAGGACTCCCGTCATCGGCGTCGGTCCGCCGGACTGAGCGGCCGCAAGATTCGGGACGAGCCCGATCAGCATGGCAGCATTCGTTACTCCATGGAGATAATCGAAATCGCGATCAGACCATTCTCGGGGCATCGCGTGGTGATCCATCGCACTAGCTCCCCCGCCAGGGCGGCCAGAGGTCCCACCCAAATATTCGTCCCATAAGGAGGAGGCCGACGCACAGTGAACCGATCCCGATGCTCCAGTGGGCGGGGGAGCCACGGGTGAGCGTCGGTGATATCTGGGCTTTCGCCGATGCGGACGTTGGTGCATAGGCTGGCGCACCAGCCGTCCAAGGCCGAGGGATGAACCTGGCCGTTACAACGGGAGTCGATTCCGACAATGAAACCGTCACCACGCCGTTCTGTGCGGTCTGGACCTGCCGGCCACCAATTAGAATGTGGCCGGCTCGGTTGGCCGTGTTGATCGGGGTACCGGAGTCGGCTTCGCGAAGTTCGATCCGAATTTTGCGGCTGCCGTCAGATCCCCGTTCAATTGCGAGAGTCAGGTTCGATCGGTGAACATCAATCGGGTCGATGGATCGGAGATCGATCGATTGAGTGCGGCCTTTCACGAGTCCAT
>JBDGPQ010000040.1:0-3134 GCA_042219595.1 Haloarculaceae archaeon | reverse complement strand
GGTCAACGCCTTTGAGGCCGGTGAAGTCCAAGCCGTTCTTCATGGCACAAGGGTCCGATCCGCCGATGGGCCACGGGTGAGCGTTGAGGCAATTGTCCCGGCAGAAAGCATACGGACCACTGTTGTCGTCGTTCAGTTGCGCCGAGTCCTGTCCACACTGGAGACAATGGAGCGAAACAATCGGGCCGCGTTCATTGATGTTGCCACGCTCCCCGTGCCGGACAAGACTGACGCGAGTCCGTATTTCGGATTTACATATACGGTCTTGGTGCCACTCCTGCTCTTTCTCCCGCCGTTCATAAGCGGCGCAGTCGCTGTCGACGCCGTTACCGAGGAAATTGAGCGTGGGACGCTTGAACTCCTGCGAGTCGCACCGGTCTCCCTGGTAGACATTGTCGACGGGAAAGCGCTAGGTCTGATCGCGTTGGCTCCCGCGCAAGTGCTACTATGGCTCGGCCTCCTCGCTGCGAACGGTATCACGGTCGGCCACCCCGTCACCGTACTTGGCTATGTGACCGGCGTGGCCACATTTGTTGTCGCGATCGGTATCGTTCTCGGCTTGGCAACGCGCAGGCGCCGGCGTGCACAACTGCTCTATTCCACGATCGTCCTCGCTACGTTCGGTCTGGCGGCAGTTCTTCCGGAACATCCCGCAACCACGGTCACGAAGCTTGCGATCTCGAGTGCGAGTCCGGTGACGTTCGCTCATGCTGCAGTCGGTTTCACTGTCGCGATGGCTACGGCTCTCGTCACCAGGCGGTACGTGACCGGCCTCTCGGCGGAAACATTGTAACCTCAGTTTCTCACCGCTGCCGCTGCCTCGCGGATCGTCGCGACCTCCTCGTCGCTATACCCGATGAAGCGGACCTTTTCGAGGGATTCCGGATCGAAGTTGTAGATGGTCTCGCAGATGATCTCCGCACCGTCTCGCAGCTCAAACCCCGCAACTCCGCACCCGAGTGCGGGAATCACGAGTGATGTGGCACCAAGTTCATCCGCACGCTCCAGCGCGTTCACAGTCGCCTCCGCGATACTTTGCCGAGTAGCTTGTCCATCACCGTAGTGCGGCATTGCCGCAGCGTGGACCACCCACTGGGCATCAAGGTCATACGCATCCGTCACGGCAACTTCACCCAGATCGATCGGACCTTTCGCGACCGCTTCTTCATTGAGCGCTTCGCCACCGGCCCGGCGAAGCGCGCCGGCGACGCCGGACCCCATTTGGAGACTTGTGCCCGCCGCATTCACAAGGACGTCCGCGGACTGAGCGGCGATATCTCCTTGGATGACCTCGAACTCCATGCGTCAGTGAAGTGGTGGGATATGCAAAACGCTCCCGGAGGATATACGGCTGCCGGGGCCGGCGATGCGATATGCGCGAGGCCGCTGCTGGTGAGTCTGAGGCCGGTGACCGCCGCACGCTTTCTCCGCGCGTCCGAATCGTGTGGAGTATCCATGTCGTAGCGGTCGGGGTAATGGTTACCGTCGCCGCAGCAGCCGCGGCGAGCGCTCTCACCTGGATCCCCCCGGCACTGCCAGTCGTAATCGGGCTTGTAATCCTCGTCGCTGGACTTGCCTGGGTCGTTCTCAGGTATCGAGCGTGGGGGTTCGAAGTCCGCAATGATGAATTGTATCTGCAGCGTGGGGTTGTGACCCATGTTCGGACCATTGCGCCGTATGTTCGGATTCAACACGTCGACACCCAACGCGGCCCTCTCGAGCGCTGGCTTGGATTGTCAACCTTGGTCGTGTACACTGCTGGCTCCCGTGGCGCCGACGTGTCAATACCGGGACTTACAGCCACCGAAGCCCGTGACCTCCAGTCGCGGCTCAAACAGCTCTCGATCGCGGCGGAAGGTGGAGACGCCGTATGAGACTCGACCCACGATCGATTCCCTACCGCGCGATTCAGGGTCTCGGCCAAGTGGCAGCGCTGGTTCTCTTCGGCGCCGTGTTCTCGGCCGGTGACCCAGCCGCTGGCCTTCCGCTCCTTCTCGGGCTTGTGATCATCGGGGTGACGGCGACAGTCGCGTGGCAAGCTCTCTATCACCGCCACTTCGAATACGAGCTAACTGACGACACGATCGATATCCACTCGGGGGTCATCTCCCGGCGCGAGCGAGAAATCCCGTATAGACGGATCCACAACGTTGACGTCGCCCAAAACGCTGTTCAGCGCGCCCTTGGAATCGCGGAAGTTCGACTGGAAACTGCCGGCGGCAGCGAGACGGAGGCAAGCCTTCAATACGTTAGTCGAGCAGAGGCAGATAGGCTACAGGCAGAAATTAGCCGTCTGAAGCGCGACGCGGATCTCCCGGAGACTGACGAGGAGCCAGCTGGTGAGACGCTCTTTACGATCGGGACGCGGGACCTCGCCGTTCTCGGACTGGTGTCAGCCGATCTCCGTCTATTGACGCTCGTCGCAGTTGTTGGCTCCGGATTTGTCCCGGCACTTGGCAACGCGCTCCCACCAGGTGTCGAGTTCCTGCTTACGACGCTTGGCCCCCTGGTCGCTGTGTTTGCCATCGCCGCGATTTGGGCAGCGACCGCTCTCCGGGCCTTCCTTCGCTATCACAACTTCAAACTCACACGCCATGGTGATGAGCTCCGGTACGAACGCGGCTTGCTTCAACGCTACAACGGGACTATACCACTTGAAAAGGTGCAGACCGTCGCAATTCGCGAGAATCCACTTGCCAGACGGCTTGGCTACGCAACACTTGTTATCGAGACCGCGGGATATGCTGGCGGCAGTGGTGCCACAGTGGAATCTGCAGTGCCAATAGCCCGCCGGAACCGCGTTCTAGAACTCGCCCGTGCGCTTGAGCCGGTCGAATCGTTCGACGTCAATCGAATACCGAGGCGTGCACGTTACCGATACGTGGTTCGATACGCGATCGCCGTTGTGGTTCTTGCCGGGGCCACCCGGGCGCTCGCGGCTGTCGTATCGCTGCCTCAATGGTGGCTGGTACTCGGCCTCTTCGCGCTCCTTCCGGTGGCGGCCCACCTCACGTGGATTCACCGGGGCTATCGAGTGGAAGATGAGCATGTCATTACGCGCTCCGGTTTCTGGAGGCGCATCACGACAGTGGTTCGGTATGATAGAGTCCAGACAGTGCATTCCTCCCAGACGA
>JBDGPQ010000151.1:2664-3143 GCA_042219595.1 Haloarculaceae archaeon | reverse complement strand
GTATCTGCAGCTATCGTTACGCTATATGCCACCTCGATTGGGCATGGGCTATAGCGAGGGGCTCGCCAACCGCGTCCGCACGCACCTCGAGCACCGGGTCGAGATAGACGAACGGGCGATGTTTGGCGGCCTGGGGTTCATGCATGGTGGCAATCTGGTCTGTGCTGTCCACGGTGATGCCCTGATCACCCGTGTTTGCCAAGCGGCATATGAGGACGCGCTTGCGCACTCCTACGCCCGGGAGATGGATCTCACTGGTCGGCCACTGCGGGGCTTTGTGGTGGTCGATCCGGAGGGCACGGCCACTGACGATGCACTTGTGGACTGGCTCGACCGCTGTCTTGCGTTCGCCACCTCATTGCCGTCGAAGGATTCGGTGGTGTCGGCGCCTTCTTGCCCGGCGGCCACCGATATCGCCCATGGCGGATGCCGTTCGTGTTTGGCTTGTCCAGCGGACCTACTCTGACGACGAGCAAAAT
>JBDGPQ010000151.1:0-2654 GCA_042219595.1 Haloarculaceae archaeon | reverse complement strand
ACCCCAGATGGCAAATGGTCGTACCGCAAGGAGCGGGCGCTGACGAGTTTTACCGGGCCTGCACGGGAGACGCCAGTCAGTCAACTGGTCGACCCCGATAACCTCGGAGCGGTCGACGATCCCGATCTCGTCGAGCGGTACGCGGCTGAGGCCACACGCATGGCCGACGGTCACGACCCCGACGATACGCTGTGAATTCTCGGTTCACAGGAATCTGCATGGTGGTCTATCTCCGACGCACGCGAAGGTTGAGGCATGACGCTTCATGACCTGGTGATCAAAGGTATCGAGACTGCCGGGCCGGATACGGCGGTCGAAGCGCTGGCGCTCCGGCTCGAGGAGGCGAACGTTGGCAGTATCATCATCGAAGAAGACATGCGACCGATCGGGTTGGTGACCGACCGAGATCTCGCGCTTCGGGTGCTTGCCCGGGGCGCCGATCCGCAGTCAATCGAGGCGCAGGATGTGATGACTCCAGAACCGGTGACGATCACGATCGATGCCGGCCTGCTCGATGTAACGCGGACGATGCGTGAACACACCGTTCGGCGGTTGCCGGTGGTCGATGACAACGATCGGCTCGTCGGCATCATCACGCTCGACGACGTGATGAGTCTACTGACGCGCGAGCTCGTCGATCTCGGCAACGTCATCGAGGCCGAGGCCGGACTATACTGAGGCGCCCAAAACTCCTTGAGCCACGGGCCACGTAGGGGCGGGACATGTCCAAGCACGCGGCCGAGTCGCCGGTCATCGATGCCGACTTTGGCGATGTGACCGTCATCGATTCGGACGTTCACCCTTCGTACGCTTCGCCGGAGGTACAGCGCGATCTTGCGAGCCGAATGGACGAGCCATATGCCAGCTTCCTCCACCCGGACCGGCGTGGAGATTCGCCGTATCCGGATCACGGCTGGCCCGAAACGGTCGGGGGGCATCGTAGTGGGCCGATGCTTCGCCAGCTGCAGAGTCACGACGACATCCGGTCCGGCTTGCTCGACCGGGGCATGGATGCGGCGATCGTCAACCAAATTTCGTTTATCGACGCCGCCCGCGGCACCGAGCGCGCGATTCAGGAGATGCGGGCGGCGAACGAGGTCTTGCTCGATCGATATGTGGCGGATGATGATGACGTCTACGGGCTGCTCAATCTCGCGATGCGGGCACCAGAGGCTGCCGCCGAAGAGATCGACCGATATGGCCACCGTGACGATATCGTTGGCGCGGTGGTTTTCCCCGGTGGCGAGTACCAGAAGCCGCTCGGCAACCCCGAGTATGATGTCGTCCACGCGGCCGCGGAGGACAACGACGTTACGATGGTCTACCACGCCGTCGACGATATGATGCCGGCTCGTCAGGCACCCGTCCTGAACGACGCTGAATCCTTCCTGACGATGCACACGCTCGCGTTTCCGTGGACGGCCATGCTGACACTGACAAGCCTGATCGTCGAGGGCGTCCCCGTGAAGTTCCCCGATCTGAATTTCGTCATCCTCGAGGCTGGCCTTGGGTGGATTCCCTATATGATGGGCCGGCTCAACCGGGAGGTCAGCTGGCGCAAGAGCGATGCGCCGTTGCTCGAGCGGTCGCCGGAGGCCTACATCCGGGATCGCTTCTGGTTCGGGACCCAACCCGTCGAGGAGCACGAGAATTCCGCCCACCTCCACGAGACGATGCGTGCCATCGGTGCCGAAAACTTGCTATTCACCTCTGACTACCCGCATTGGGATTTTGACAATCCGGCGTCAATCGACCAACACCTCACCGCGGCGTTCTCTACCGAGGAGCGCGAGCAGGTTCTTTCCGACAACGCCCGTGTGGCCTTCGGGTTCGACCCATGAGTACCGACGATGGCCGCCACGATGTCGCCGCGGCGGCGGACCTCGACCCCGGCGATCGCCTCCTCGTCGAAATCGAGGGGCGGGATATCGCCGTATTCAACGTCGACGGCGAATACCGAGCGTACCTCAATTGGTGTCCCCACCAGGGCGGGCCAGCCTGTGAAGGAGCACTGACGGGCCGGGCCACGGCGAGCTTTGATCGCGAGTCGCTCACCACCACGGTTGAATGGCTCGACGAGGCGGGGACGCTGATCTGTCCCTGGCACGACTGGGAATACGACGTTCGCACCGGGAAATGCATCTCGGACCCGGATGTAGAACTGCCGTCGTATTCTGTCCAGGTTGAAGACGGCCGACTCCTCGTTGATATGGGGACGTGACCACGTTCGCCGTTATCTGGGCAGTGGCCCTCTCGGTTTACTGGGTACCGCTCCTGTGAACTCGAAGGGGCTCCATATTTCGATGAGCCCGACTACACCGAGCGGCGAAACAGGTCCATCACGACTCAAGAAAATAGAGGCGCTCGCGTGGTTGTGTGAGCGCCGACCTGGAACCATCCCGTCGTCCCGTGTCGGTGTCTACAATTCCACCATGTGGTGATCGGTCGGCGCTATTGCACTGCAATCGTCTCCGCGCGCTTGAACCAAAATTATCGCAAGTCCTGACTGAGGTAGAGATTTGAGTCAAGAAAATCATTCCGTCAACGGCAGAAAGATGCCAAATATGAAAGGGATAATCAAACACAGCAAGACACCAAATCCCTCGAAAAATACCAGAAGCGTCGATTCCCAAGCCGGAAGACTACCGAATATC
>JBDGPQ010000066.1:0-3153 GCA_042219595.1 Haloarculaceae archaeon | reverse complement strand
GACGAGCTAGATGATCCATCGGAAACGCGGTGATTTCGCCTCGAATCGTCTCTGTGAAGATGGACTCCAATCTGGATGAGAGCCGGATGAGCCTCCGGAAATGTTCTCGCTGGTCAGAAGGCTACCCAAAGGGATTGGAATGGTCCCATGCCTATTGGAGACGCAGATGTCACGTTGATATGTTGCCCCTCCAACAGAGTCATATGGCCGTCCATCGATGAAACGGTCATGAGCAGTGACGCAGCGGAGGCTGGCGATCGGGTATCGGACCTCAGTGGAACGGGCTACGCGGAACGCCTCGACGATCTCGAGGGCGCAACGCTCGCGTTTGTCGACTGGGGGAAGCCAAACGGTGATGTGCTTTATGACGCCTTCAGCGAGCTGTTTGCTGACGAATTCGGAGTCGAGGAGCTGTTGTGGTTTCAGAAGCCTTCACCATCGAGCCCGATCCCGTCTGACCTCCACGACGAAATCCTCGAAGCTGATCCTGACGGCGTTATTCTCGCGATCGCGGACTGTGGCTCCTGTAATACTTCGGTCGTACCAGACGCCATCAGTTTCGAAGAGCTTGGCATTCCGACAGTCCAGATCATTACCAACGAATTCCTCGACCTCAATACGCAGGTGTCCGAAAGCAAGGGCTACGAACATCTGCCGCTGATCGCGCTCGATCATCCGACCCGGTACCTGGAAGACGACGAAGTCCGGAACATTGCGGAGCGAATCATGTGGACGGTCCACACGTCACTGACGTGCGAGGAGTGCCTGCTCTTGGACTTGGAGTCGGACGACTAGCTGAACATGGAGGACGACCTGCCGACAAACCCCGACGAGGCCCTCGCTTACCTCTCGGATGACGACCGTGGTGACGGATTGCCGGTAGTCCCGGCCACACAGGAGCGCGTCGACGATATGGCGGCGGAAGCCACCCGATCGGCTAACGAGACAATCACCGCGGTCCCGACAGGTGGCGACGATCTGACGGTCGAGCGACTGGCTAACTGTGCCGTGATGGCTGGCTGTGCGCCGGAATATATGCCGGTACTGGAGGCCGCATTCGAGGGCTTCGGCCGGATGGAGAATCTCGCTGCGGCCCTTGCTACGACGAGTGGCTTCGCACCAGCGGTCCTAGTGAACGGTCCGATCCGTGACGATCTCGGCTTCAACGACGACACAGGCCTATTCGGCCCCTGTTTTCGTGCGAATGCCACGATCGGTCGGGCCATCACGCTTGCGTTCGTCGTCGTCGGGGGGACGCGGCCACGCCAAGGAACGATGGCCACACAGACCCACCCCGGACGGTATACGTTCTGCTTCGCCGAGAATGAGGAAGCCGCTGCCTGGGAGCCAGTCCACGTTGCTCGGGCCGGCTTCGACGCTGAAGAGAGTGCTGTAACTGCCCTCTGTCTTCAGGCACCGAAACTCTTCAGCGAAGGAGATCTGACCGACCCATCGGATGTCCTTACAGCAGCCGTGGATGGTGTGAGTGCAGCAAGTACGACCGGCATGCCTGCCGGCGAATCGGTCGTCGTTCTCGGGCAGGACCATGCTGGTCGCCTTGGTGAAGCGTATTCCCGCAATGAGGTGGCCGAGCATCTCGTCGACAACGCGGAACGCTGGGACGGCGATCCGCTATTCGAATCGACTGACGATATCCTGATCGCGGCCGGAGGCGGTATCGGCAACTATAGTTCCGCCATCCCAATGTGGCCGCGCGGAACGCCGCCACAGACGGTCCGGATTGGCGGCTAGCAGGCCGGCGGTTGTCTCGGGATCGTTAAAAGACGAAAGCCGACTCTTCGAGGACGTACTCAGCCGCTTCCGGCGTGATCTCGATACCGAGCCCCGGCCCCTCCGGAACATCGATCTTTCCACCTTCGATAAGTGGTCCATCGCCGTGTGTTTTTTCGACCAGTGCCGCCCACCACGGGGCGTCACCGCCACGGAATTCAAGCGCATAGAAGTTCTGAATCGCCGCCCCGAGGTGAGCGCCCGCGATCGTCGCGACTGGACTGCCGAGGTTATGTGGGGCGAGTGGGACGCCGTAGGCGTCACAGACCGCGGCGATCCTCCGGAGCGCGGCCAGGCCGCCTGCCATTGCAACATCTGGCGCAGCGATGTCCAAGACATCGGCCTGGAGCGCATCGAGGAATCCCGACACATCCGTAATATTCTCCCCCGTTAGTATCGGCACATCCAGGGTCGTCTTTACGCGGGCCTGGGCGTCCAATTTCTCATGATGGACGGGATCTTCGAGAAACGCCAGATCGTACGGTTCGAGCCGTCGGCCGAGACGGTTCGCCGTTTCAACCGTATATGACCAGTGAAGGTCCATCCCCAAATCGACATCGTCGCCAACCGCTTCCCGTACCGCTTCGACAAGCGCAACTTTGTGGTCGATCCCCGGCCCGTCAAGCCGCCTAGCCGCACGGTCCTCGGGGTCTACATCTGGCGTTGGCACATCGAGGTCGAACTTCAAAGCCTGAAATCCCTCGTCGACCACCTCTCGAGCGGCCGCGGCGTACGCGTCCGGAGTGTATTCGGCCTCGAAATCGATCCCCTCGGCCTCACCAGCCAGTGCCTCTGCGTCTGAGTACAGCTGCACGGCGGATCGAAACGGCCCGCCGAGAAGTTCGTAGAGCGGCACATCGAGCACCTTTCCTTTCAAATCCCAGCAGGCCATCTCGATGCCGGCAATAGCCGCGCGGCCTATGCCACCAGTCGCAGTATAGTGTGCTCGTTGGAGGCGCTCAGCAATGCGTTCCGGACTCAGGGGATTCTCGCCGATGACTGTGTCCGCCATCCGATCGACGACATCGAGCGGCGCGATCCCGCGGAACGTTTCGCCAACGCCATGATGATGGGTGTCGGTTTCGAGCTTCACAAGGCCCCAGGCGTAGTTGTCCGCATCCGCCCGCGGATTGCCGCGAACAGCCATCGTCCGCACGTCGGTAATTTCGATATCACGGTCCGGAGGGCGGGGGACTGGCCGGTCAAGTTCCTGCCACATGAGCGCCACCAACCTCGGGGGCGACCTTAACCGTTAGCTGCCAGTATATCAGATGACATCAGCTTCGCGGAGCCGATCGATATCGGACGCATCGTAGCCGAGATCCGCGAGGATTTCATCGGTATGTTCGCCAAGCCGTGGCG
>JBDGPQ010000084.1:0-3174 GCA_042219595.1 Haloarculaceae archaeon | reverse complement strand
TGTCCATCACGTAGGCGAACTCGAAGCCGCCCTTGCCCTTCTCCTCGGCTTCCTCTTTGTACTGCTCAATGACGTGCTCCGGTACGTTCTCGGTCTCGTACAGGAGTCGCCCCACGAGCGTGCTCTTGCCGTGGTCGACGTGGCCGATAATGGCCAGGTTCTGGTGTGGTTTGTCTGCACTCATTGGTATCTCACGCGCAGAGGCGCTATATCGGGAATGTTGCGTGGATGTTCATAAAACCATTTCGATCCCCAACCTGGGACAGAACGCCGCTATCGGGCGATTTGGCACGGTTTGGCACGTGGCTCGAACCCTACTCTTCAGCAAGTCTATCGACATCGGCCAGCACAGCTGTCGCCGTCTCCGGCCCGCCGGCGCCCCGCCCGGAGATGTTGAGCTGCCCGGCATGAGTCGTCTCGAGCTGGACGATATTCCGTGTCCCCGTGACGGCGAGTGCGGCGTGTTCGGGGACGAGTCTGGGGCCGACGCGAACCGCGCCATCGGCGACTTCGCCGATCAGGCGAATTGTCCGGCCGTCTGCTTCAGCGAGATCCAGCGCGGTCCCGGGAAGATCTTTGATACCCTCAACGGCAGCATCCTCGAGTGTATACTCCCGCTCCCCCTCTGCCAGCACGTTCGCAAGAATGACGCATTTCAGCGCAGCGTCGGTCCCCTCGACATCGAAACTCGGGTCTGCCTCGGCGACTCCGAGGTCCTGCGCCTCTGCGAGAACATGCTCGTAATCGAGACCTTCTGCGGCCATCCGCGAGAGGATGAAGTTCGCAGTCCCGTTGAGCACGCCACGGACCGCCGAGATCGCCGCTGGCCGGAAGTCGGCGATCGTCGAGAGGACAGGGATCGCGCCACCAACGGTCGCCTCGAAGAGCACACGGCCGTCGCTCTCGGCTTCGAGGGCTCGAACGTCCGCGTACCGCTCGGCGACCGGGCCCTTGTTCGCCAGCACGACGTGTCGGTCACGGCGAAGGGCGGCCCGAACGTGGCCAAAGCCGGGTTGTGCGTCGCCGAGCGTCGTGGGTGTCGCCTCGACGAGAATATCGTACGACGCCTCGAGCGCGGTCTCGGGGTCGTCATCGCCGACGACTCCCTCGTTCTGTTTCCGCTCCAGCACCGCCTCGACATCGAGTCCTTCGCCATTCACCGCCGCGCTGCTGGAGTCCGAGATGGCAGTGACGGTATGACCGTATTCGCCGGCCAATTCTGCGACAGATCCGCCTACTGCACCGGCGCCAAGCACGGCGATATTCACGCTGCACCACCCGGCGTTAGCGGCTCGATCACGCGGAGGTCCTTCTCCGCCGCAATCTCCCGGAGCGAGTCGATCACACTGGCGGTTTCGCCGGATTGAACGGCGATTCGCAGGCGTGCGGAGGATGCGCCGTCGCCGCCCTCCGGCGCGGACAGGGCGAAATCTTTGACCGTTGCATCCGTGGTCTGGTCGATCCGTTCGAGAGTATTCGAGAGGTCCGTCCGGACGAGGTGACCGAGTAACAGAACGGTCAGCTCCTCGGCGTAGGCCTCTGCCCCGGCCTGGATGACATTGATGCCTTCATCACGAAGCGCGTCGACGATTGCCTCGAATCGCTCTGGTGTGGCCTCGAGATCCACTTCAACTGGGATATGCCCACGCGGTGTCAAATTCCCCCGTTCATGGAAGATCGAAAGCAGGTTGCCGCCATGATCGGCTATCGGCTCAAGAGCCCTGAGGAGCTCGCCCGGCCGATCCACCAATTCGAGCCGGACTGTGTACGCTTGGACCTCCTCGCGGGAGTCGCTCATCGGCCGACACCTCGCAGCGAACCCGGGGGATGCATTTCGTGCGGACGTCTGGGCCGCGGAGTATAAGAACCCGGTCGTTCCGCCTCACCAGGTCGCCGCCCGTTCGCCCACTCCAGCGGCTGCGGCGCCGGTGATTCCGACACCAACCGCCAGCCCGATCACGGCCCCAAGCAGTGGGCCGAGACCACCGCCGGTCCCGCCTGTGCCCTGCTCCGACAGTAACGCCAAGAGAACGACCAAGATAATTGCCGTGACAAACGCCCCGATGCCTGCACTTATTGCACTCGCAACGGCCGGCGCTTCGAGCCGGCCGGACCCTCCGATCGATAGTCCCAATCCAGCCGCGATCACCGCGCCGAGAAAGGCAACCACGAGCAGGCCCGCCAGCAGGGCGCCACTGAGAGAGCCTCCACTCAGGAAACCACCCGTCGCCGGCAGTGGCCCGCCGGGACCGGGGCTCAGGAGGCCGCCAACCAACCCGATCAGATATAGCGAGACCGTTGTCCCCAGCCCGACAACAAGGTACACCGCAATGCCGAGTGCCGCCCATCGACCGAGATCGTCATCTTCCCCGATCGTTGATTCCGTTGCCATATCGGCCACATGTTCGGAGCGCGCTCATAAACATTGGCGCTGGCAGTATACTCGGCAGGGATACGCTGATGGAGGTGATGCCGTCCGCTCGTTGATGCTCCGTCGGAACGGCCTCAGAAGTAGTCGACGCCCTCGGGCAATTCGGTTTTCATGCCCTTCCGCTCGCGGATTTCCATGATTTTCTCCGGTTGCAAGTTATCGGCCATCACCTGGAAGCCAGCATTTTCGGTATTCCACGAGGCTCGACCTTCCGTCGCCGAGCGGATATCTGAGGAGAAGCCGATCATCTCCTCGACCGGCGCGACGCCTTCGACAACCATCAGATCACCCTCCTGGTACATATCGTCGACACGACCACGGCGGCCCTGGATCTCGCCGGATGCCGCCCCCATGTGGTCGTTCGGGACATCGATCCGCACCTGCTGGATCGGCTCGAGGAGGCGGATCTCGGCGTCAATCAATGCGTTGTGGAGCGCACGTCGGACAGCGGGGATGACTTGTGCGGGACCGCGGTGGATCGCGTCCTCGTGAAGACGGGCATCGTGCAACCGAATAAGTGCACCCTGCACCGGCTCCGCTGCCAGGGGACCGTCCTCGAGTGCTTCCTCGAACCCCTCAAGCACCAACTCCATCGTCTCGTTGAGGTGCTGAATTCCCTTCGTGACGTCGACGATGATATTCGTCCCGAAGATATGCTCGACTTCCTGGGAGGTGTCCTTGTCGAGGCCGGCCTCCTGGAGTGCCTCACGGCGCTCGAGTTCGGGCATGTCCATGGAGGCCTC
>JBDGPQ010000219.1:0-3283 GCA_042219595.1 Haloarculaceae archaeon | reverse complement strand
GTGACCGTCCTTGAGGGTGCTGACGTCGGTGTGTCAGCACCCGTTGAGGAGAGCGAGACGACTGGAGGGCTGTCGGAGTTCGCCAATGACACGAGCACGGCGGACGACGATGTCGCTGTGGAGAGCGACACCACGGATGAGCGGACGGAAGGTGATCGCATCGAATTTACGGGAACAGTGGTCCAAACCGGCGATCCGGCGATACTTGACGATGGGACCGAGACTATGACCGTCGATACAACGGAGGAGTTGCGCCTCGGGGAAGAAGTCACAGCGAGGGGTGAAATTGTCGACGGGCGGCTCAACGCTGACGACGTTGTCTAACCGGAAACCCTTAAGGTGAGCACCGCCCCGACGGAGAGTATGGGCGTCGAGCTACCGTTCGCCCCGGTGGACGCCGTGATTCGAGCGAACGCGGGCGACCTTAGGGTGAGCGGGGCGGCCGCCGAGGAACTGGCTCGACGCATTCAGGAACGTGGCGCCAGCCTCGCCAGGACGGCAGCCGAGCGGGCCGACGCCGATGGGCGGAAGACTCTCATGGCATCCGATTTCGGCATTGAGCAGGTCCCTGACAAGGACGGGCTGACCCTGCCGATCGCCCCAGTCGATCGGATCGCTCGGCTCGATATTGACGACGCCTATCGCGTGGCCATGGATGCCCGAGTGGCATTAGCGAGTCGGCTCGAGGCCTTTGCCGCCGATGTTGGAGCCGCTGCAGCCTATCTCGCCCGGCATGCAGGTCGCCGGACGATCAAGGCAGACGACGTCCGGGCATACTTCGACCTTCGGCAGTATTTCGGATGAAGTTCGGCTATCGTGACGTCTGTCTCGAACACTCGACCGGTCCCCGACACCCGGAGAGTCCCGACCGGTTGCGAGCGATCCGCGAGGCGCTCTCGAAGTGCCACGGCGTCGAATACAGTGCCGGCGAGCCAGCGACAGTGGCGACGATCGAGGGCGTCCACGATCCGGATTATGTCTCCGAACTCCGGTCGTTCTGCGAGAACGGCGGCGGCCAGTGGGATGCCGATACCGTGGCGACCGGGGCGACGTGGGACGCAGCCCTCGCGAGTGCCGGCCTTGGGCAATGGGCCGTCGAAACGGCACTCGACGGAGCCGATGGCCGGAACACGCCCTTTTCGCTCGGTCGCCCACCGGGCCATCATGCAGTCGCCGATGACGCCATGGGGTTTTGCTTCTTCAATAACGTTGCTCTGGCGGCCGAAGCTGCCAGGGAGGCCGGCGACGTGGAGCGTATCGCCATTGTGGATTGGGATGTGCACCACGGAAATGGCACGCAGGAGCTGTTTTATGACCGGGGTGACGTCCTGTTTGCCTCCATTCACGAGCAGGGGCTCTACCCTGGCACGGGCGCCGTCGACGAAACCGGCGAAGCCGCAGGTGCGGGGCGAACAATCAACGTCCCTTTTCCTCCCGGTGCGGGTGAAGTCGAGTATATCGCCGCGCTCGAACGGGTAATTGGGCCAGAGATTCGCTCCTTCGATCCCGGACTCGTCATCGTCAGCGCGGGATTCGATGCCCACGAGCACGATCCAATTTCGCGGATGCGGCTACCCACGGAAGGCTACGGTCAGCTTGCCAACGCAGTCAGAGAACTTGCGAGCGATACGGATGCCGCCCTGGCGTTCGTTCTCGAAGGTGGATATGGCCTGGATACTCTGTCTGAGAGTGTTCGGACTGTGCATGAGGTATTCGATGGGTACGAACCGCCAGCAGCCGAGGGTGAACCCTCGAGAGACGCTCTCAGCGTTCTAGAGGCGCTCGAGGCTCAGGGATTTGGCTCGTAAAATGCAGAGAGTTCGGCGCCGAACGTCTCCCTGAGTTCCGCCACAGCTTCTCCAGCGAGAACGTCGTAATGCTCCCGCAGCGCCGTTTCGACATCGGCGCCAAGCCCAACGTCGAAGAGGCGATCGGACTCCAGGAACTCGACTGCTGAGGTGAACTCGCGTGGTCGCTCGACGACGTATCGATCCCCATCAATATACGGGCCAGTAACGGTCGTGTCGTCCGCATACGTCTCGTAGAACCGTTCCGCGTGTTCGCGGACGGCGACCGGCGGGCCCTCGTGGCGCTCGATCGCAGGCCGCTCTGCGACCGCAAGTTCGGCAAAGATCACAGCATCACCGTCGGCCCAGGCGTCCGCACGGAGCACATCGAATCCACGGCGATCGAGCTCGGCAATAATACCCGTCAATGACTTCTCAAGTTGCGGATACAATTGGTCTTCCACCACCCCTGGCGCCGTGAACCGGAGTGCGACCGGAGACGTACTCCGATGTCGAATGACAGCTTCGAGGGCGTCCTGATCGAGGGTGGCAGGTTCGCTCGGTTCGAACAGGGCGGCATCGGGGGTTGCGAGCAGTGCGCGGGAATAGTGCTGGAACCGGGCGACGTTCTCCGCACTGCAGACGGCCGCCACGTTTCGTTCGGGATCCGTCGGATCGATCACCACGAGCGGATCCTCAAAGGTGGCACTGCCATGTCCTGCTGGATCGATTCTCATCGGCGGCTGCCAATCGGCTGCCGCCTCACAGAGCGACCGTAGGCCGCCGTATTCGAGCACAAGCAGTTCGACAAGAAAGCCCGAAAAGCCCCGTGTTCGGAGATCACTCCCATACGCCCCGACAGCGGACAAGAGCTGTTTGGTGACGCGGACTTCACCGGCCAGATGCTCGTCAAGGCGATCGGCAAGGTAGGCGTCGTGAAACGGAGTGCGGTCGACAGCTGACCGGATCTCCGTCGGGTCGTCGACAGCATAACACGGGACGAGGTCGACTTGGAAGCCATCGATCTCGCCGACCACATAAGGATGTTCAGCGAATTCCTCGCGACCATCAGGCAAGACCGCATGACCAACCGCCAAGCCATACTCTTCGAGGTCCGCGCGATCGAGTGCCGGAGGAAAGCAGACGAAGATGTCGATGTCACGGTCACCGGCAAGCCATGTATCTCGGGCTGTGGAGCCGAGGTGGCGAACGGTGGCATCGACAGGAAGTTCGGCAAGCGCCTCGTTGGTTCGATCAATGGCGGTAGTGAGGGCGGCCTCGAGCGCTGCCCGCTCGTCGTCGTCCGGGGTAACCCGTGCGCGGACCCGATCGATGACGGCGTCGACCGCGTCGGGCATGCCATTGGCTTTAGGGGTGTCGAGTGAAAGGGTATCGATCCGCTGAAGCGAAACGCCTATCAGCCATTTCCGGCTACCACCGTACGAGCCGCCGTAGCTCAGCTGGTAGAGCACCACGCTGTTAACGTGGTTGTCCCA
>JBDGPQ010000133.1:1444-3294 GCA_042219595.1 Haloarculaceae archaeon | reverse complement strand
TGAACTGGAAGGTCATGATCCCGAGCGGGTAGACTGCCAGGATGAGCACGAGCACCACGAAGACAGTCAGGTTGAGCTTCGATCCATGGCGACTCAACCAGCGGGTGACCGGTGAATTGGCAGTCCGCCGTAACCTGATGACGAGTGGTACGACCACGAAATGCGTGAGTGGTCCCCAGAGCAGCAAGAGGAAGCCGTACGAGAGGAGGATCCAGAGGACGAACACGTCCTGAAAGAAGGAGAGCAGGAGGTTCGCCCCAGCCCAGCAGAACAGCCCCAGAAAGACCAGCGCGGCACTTTTGAGCAGCCGCCAGATCGGCGTATTCGCGTAGTAGACGCTCTTGAGATCGCGCCACATTCCCCGCAGTGTCTGACGAAGCCATTCACCCGGGCCCGGTGGAGACTCGGCGGATGTTTCTGACATAAATCGGAGTGAGGGGCTACAGGCCGACTTGCCAGAGCCGCGAGAGCAGGAACCAGTTGGCGATATACGCGGCAACAAAGACCGCGAGGAAGAGCAAACAGATCAGGAAGGTTCCACGCATCTCGTACGCATGCACCGGCTTTCCGCCGTCTGCGCGCGCCCCGGAAACGCGAAGGTCGGCATTATCCTCCGGGCCCGTAACTCGATCGCCGACGAGGAGTGAGGCGACGGCCACGATCAGGAATGCTACCCCGGCGAGGATGGCAATGATGGCAAACACGCCAAAGAGGTGCATGAGCGGGACGGCACCAGCGAGGCTGAAATCCGTCCCGGGGATGTTCGTAATCACTTGCACGGTCCGGCGGGGGACGGAAAACAGCAGGCCCATGTATAGGAGCATCAGCGTCGCGACCCCCATGCCGAGCTGTCGCTGGAACATCGTCCGGATCACGAAGTACACGAGGCCCATGAACGTGATCGTCGTCCCAAGGGCGACCGTCCCGTGGAAGTGGCCAACAGTCGCGAGGGAGTTATGCCAGGTCATGTTGATCTGGAGCTGGCCCATGATCACGCCGGTTATCCCGCCAACGAACCCAAAGAGGACGATTGAGAAGATCGTCGACGAGAAGATCGGGTTCCGCCACGGCGCGCCGGTCAGCCACCCAAGCAGGCCACCACCGAGTCCCTTCTGCCGGCGCCCAGCTTCGAGACCGGCGGGAATCGCAAACGCGTGAATCATGCTCGCGAAGGCCGCGCCGTAGAAGGCATAGGAGGCATTGAAGATCCGCCATCCGGCAGTGACTGCGGGATCGGATAGCAGATGGTGGGCCGCACCGAGATTGATGAAGAACAGATAGAGGACGAACGCCGTCCGCGAGACCTTCTCTGAGACGACTTCAGCCCCGCCTACAACGTGCGTCAGGAAGTACCAGACCGTGACCATCGCGGCGAGGTTGATCTGCTGGCTTCCGTGGCCGATCGTCCAGTACATTTGGCGGTACCACGCCGCATCGAGGGTTCCAATTATGTCGATTCTCCACAGCAGTGCTGCGGCGAAGGTGATCAGGCCCCCGACGAGTGCCTCGACGGCGATAATTGCCGTGATGAAGGCGCCGAAAGCGATCAGTGGGAGCGACGAATTCGGATTCTCCCGCCGTTCGTACCACAACGAGAGGAAAAACGGCAGCGCTGCAATGACGGCCCCAATGATGAAGAGTACGACCGCCGCGTAGAACCACGATGGAGACTGCAGGGGGTAATACGCGGTCAGTAACGGGGCGTTATCCGGCGCCGTTCCGAAGAAAACTGAGACGTTGATGACGATCGCGCCAACGAGCATTGCGACGTAGCCAACCTTGGCGAGAATCGCCGCCGGAAGCCTCCGGCCGAGGATCATCGGCCCCCCGACATACAGGATCGCAACCTC
>JBDGPQ010000133.1:0-1395 GCA_042219595.1 Haloarculaceae archaeon | reverse complement strand
AGGTTCTTGTAATACCATTCCGGCGAGAGCAATCCAAGGAGTTCCCACCGTGTCATCGCGACGGTGAACGCGAAAATCCCGCCGATGAGCAATGCGACAACGGCGGTAAGGCCAAAGAGCTTCACCATGTTCTCGGCGGACCGGTGAATCGAGAGACCGGTTACCGAGCAGGTGCGAAAGCCGGTTTCGTCGTAGTCGTTATCGAAGAGTCCAAGCACGTTCATAGCTCATCGACCACCTCGATTGTGCCGTGCATCGTCCGATGGCCGACGCCGCAGAACTCGTTGCAGATGATGTGGTAGGTGCCCGGCTCGTCGAATTCCATCGGGAGCACCCAGTCGTATCCTGGCAGCACCTGGAAGTTCATGTTCTTGCTCACGGCATGTTCCGGGCGAATCGAGAAGCCGTGCTGGACGTCGAGTGAGCTAAGGTGGAAGTCGTACTCCGTCCCGGTCTCTAAGCGAACCGGCGTTCCGAGCCACGAAAAGCGGATCCCTGCGATATATACATCGGTGCCATCAGGGATCAGCGTCCCGTCGTCCGTCTCGGTTGCCGCCTCGCGATACTCACCGAGATCGGACTGGAATTCCTCGGGACTGACTTTGAACGTCTCTCCGATCGGGTTCTGCTCTCCAATCCGTGTATACGCAGTCATCCAGCCGAAGATCAATACCGACCAGAGCCCCGCGAGCCCGAGCCACATCGACTCTCGGCGATTGATCGCCCGGTCCCACCAATTGCCCTCTGGCCGGTCGAGTGGTGAGCTCATCCAAGCACCCCCAAAGGAACTGTGAGAATATCGATGATCCCCCACCCGACGTATGCGATCGCCCAGAACAACAGGGCGAGCAGGCCGAGCAGGAA
Organism: Haloarculaceae archaeon; assembly: GCA_042219595.1. Taxonomy (GTDB): domain Archaea; phylum Halobacteriota; class Halobacteria; order Halobacteriales; family Haloarculaceae; genus CAYLJD01. The sequence goes on along the minus strand of JBDGPQ010000133.1, from coordinate 531 downwards.
GATCCGGTCGTAGAGCCGCTGTGCGAGTGGCGGATCAGAGGCTCCGGAGGGACTCATCAACGAGGAATTTTGACAGGGAAGCTTCCTAAAACTGAGGCCGAATGTGTTCGGCTACCTAGTAAAACCTTGGCTAACCAACCAGCCTGAGGATTTCAACTTCTCCATCCGACCGTTCGACTGTAACCGTCGAACCCGACTCTAATGGTACCGGGTCGGGATCGTTATCGCGGGTGAGGACGGCTGCGGCACTATTTTCCGCGGGCTCGATGGTGAGTTCGACCGTGCCGTCTGGCGGCAAACGAACGTACTCCGGAGTGTCTTCCGGCCAGTGAATGTTGTTGAATGCTACGCCGATACCAGATGCGAACGTCGTACCGGTAATCGAACGGAAATATGCTGAGGCGCCAAATGGCGTTGCGATGACGACGCCATCGCCGATCAACTCGTCATACATTCGGGGCTCGTCCGCACCGTCTACGGTCACACTGAACTCTGCGGCCATGGTGGGCTCGCGGTGGTGGAGGCAAATAT
>JBDGPQ010000093.1:2203-3297 GCA_042219595.1 Haloarculaceae archaeon | reverse complement strand
TCGGCCCGCTTGAGGCGCTTGAAACGGCGGGCGAGCACGCGATCGAGGAGGTCATCTCACAGGCCAAGGCTGCCGATGTCGAGACGATAGAGGGCTCGGTCGCCCGAGGGATTCCGGCGCAGGCAATCCTCGACTATATCGATCAGTACGATATCGATCTCGTTGTGATGGGAACGCACGGCCGATCAGGATTGGACAGAATGCTTCTCGGCAGCGTGACCGAAAAGGTGCTCCGACAAGCAGCGATACCCGTATTGGCGGTCCCCGGTCCGGATGTCCATACTGACAACGAGGATTGACCGACGGCTCGTCTTGCATCAGGAATCGAGAAACGGTTCATATTCGACGCGGTATCCTCCATCGCCGTCCCTGTCGACTTCTACCACACGATAGAACTTGAGTCCCTCCTCTTGTCTGGTCTTGACGGGCACTTCGAGCTGTGAGTTTTCGTACGCAAACGCGCCGTCATGGTCCTTGACGAATGCGTCGTGATCGGCCAGCCGCTGACCGATGACACCTTTGCTGAATGAGGGGAGGTCAGCGAGAAAACTCTCGAAATACTCAAGAAATTCCCCTTCAAGTTCGATGCCGATCGAGTCCCGCCCGGCCACCATGGCAGCCAGAGTCGTGGTGCCTGTCCCCCAAAACGGATCAAGCACGGTGTCGCCATACACTGAGTACATATTGATGAGTCGATACGGGATCGTGAACGGAAACGCCCCCGAACGATCGCGAAGGTCGTCATCTTCAAGTTCCTGGAAACGACCGCGGACATCGGACCACATATCTGAAAACCATCGGTTGCGTTCCTCCCAGAAGTAGGCACTCTCGTACCGCCGGTCGGACCCCGCTTCGAACGATCGCCGTGGCCCGTTTCGAAAGACGAGTATGTGCTCGTGCTCGAGTGTGATGTAGGCGTTTGGCGGTAGCATCCCTGAGCCCATGAACTTCGCCGCACTGTTGGCTGGTTTGTGCCAGACGATGTCTGGAAGCGGCTGTAACCCTCGGGCCTCGAAGGCCTCCGTGATCCGTACGTGGTTCGCGTAGACGCGAAACCGATCGCCCACCGTCCGTGTGGCATCCCCAACATTTAC
>JBDGPQ010000093.1:0-2193 GCA_042219595.1 Haloarculaceae archaeon | reverse complement strand
GGAACGAGCACACGGTCGATTTCGTCCCAGACTGCGTCGAGGACGGCATGCATGGCGTCGAAAGCTGCCTCGCCATCGCCAGCGGCCAAGTGGTCCTTGATTACGGGATCAAGACGTGCGAAGACATCGTCCCATAGGTCGATCATTGGATACGGTGGCGACGTTACCACGAGTTCGACGCTGTTGTCAGGCAGTGGCAGATCTCTAGCGTCACCGATCTCGATTCGATGGGTCGTTTCCATCACTCAACGAGCCGCTCGATTTCGGTGACCAAGATGTCGGAGGCACCCTCGGCCTTACACTCGGAGATCACCTCGAACACCCGCGCTTCATCGACGACCGCATGGACGGCCACCAGATCACCACCGGCGATATCCATCACGGTCGGGCCGCCCATGCCCGGAATGACGTCTTCCACGGCCTCGAGTCGATCTTTGGGCACGTTCATCATCAAATATCGGCGGTCATCGGCCGCAATCACCGACCCGAGCGCGGTCGCGACTTGTTCGACTTTCGGATCATCAGCCACCTCTTGCCGGGCGAACAGTCGGACCGAAGATGCGAGTACCGTTTCGATCTCCGCTAGCCGATTCATCCGCAGCGTCGTGCCTGTCGATGTAATATCGACGATTGCGTCGGCGATATCGACATGCGGCGTCAACTCGGTCGCGCCGGACACCTCCGCGATGTCGACATCGACATCGTGCTTGGCAAAGAACTCACGCGTAATCCGTGGGAACTCGGTGGCGACTGTCCCTCCAGCGAGGTCGGCCACGGTGTCGATCTCGCCCTGTTCCGGGGCGGCGAGGACAAGCCGACACTGCCCGAAGTCGAGGTTAAGTAGCTCAACGAGTGCATCGAGACCGGATTCCCGGACCTGATCGAGCCCAGTGATACCGATATCCGCCGCGCCGTCGGCAACGTATTCCGGAATATCCCCGGTCCGGGCGAACAGGACGGTGACATCCGGATCGACGGTATCCGCGTAGAGCTTCCGATCCGCGCCGTCAACGAGGTGGAGCCCCGCCCGCTCCAGCAGGTCGACGGCCGGCTCGTGGAGGCGACCTTTGTTGGGCAGGGCGATGCGCATACCGGCTCTGGATGCTCGCCAGCAAACTGTCTTTCCCATCGTCGCCGATCGCAACTTGCTCCACGGTCATGGGAGCAGCGGCGGGCGGGTGTATCGGGGTCAGTCGCTGATCGCTCCCCTCAGGTGTTTGATGGTTGCACGGTCTCACGTGCAGGGAGCCCGAGGAACACGAGGCCTGCGAGCGCGGTCAAGCCTGCGAGCAGGAAAAACGCCTGGGCGAAGAGATCGGCGTCGGCCATCGCACCGACCGCCAGCGATCCCAGTGATCCGAGGATAAAGAATCCCGTTCGAAGCAGGCCCCAGGCCGTCCCTCGGATTCGCACAGGTAGGAGCGAGACGATATACGAGTTCAAGACCGGAACGACACCCTGTCGAAGGCCGATCGCCGCGGCGATACATCCGAGGGGGATGAGCCCCGTCGCAAAGGGAAGCGCAAGCAGTGGGAGAACGCTGAGAAACGCCAGCGCGGCCAACACTGCTCGGTGGCCGAAGCGGTCGGCGAGACCGCCCCCGATCCACTGCGCAGCAGCACCGACGACGAATAGAATCCCAAACAGTACACCCGCCATCCCCTCGCTCAGTCCCTTGACCACCACGAGGTAGGTCGTCAAGAACGCAGTCAGCCCCTGGAAAGCGAACAGCATCAGCGTCGTTCCCAGTACGCCCAGCACCACGCCTCGGTTCGCCACCCCGTCGTACACGCGGCCCAGTCCCGCCGCGACAGCCGTCCCCCCGTCTGTGACAGCCGCGGCGGCCGTCCCACTGGGGATCGTCCGCCACACAAGCACACCCACGAGCACGAAGCCAGGTACGGTGACACCGAGCGCCGCGCGCCACCCGATCACCGTTGCCAGGACGGCGCCCAGTGCCGGGAGCAGCGCCGCGCCGAGACTGCCCCCGGAGAGAACGGCGCCATACGCAAAGCCGTCATAATCCGGGAACGCCCGGATGACTGCCGTCCCGCGTGCCGGCCCGAAGATGCCGGTACCAAGTCCGAACGCCGCCGAGGCGAGCAGAAAGATCAGGAAGGTTGTCGAGCCGAGGTACACGACAATCGATGCCGCGGACAGGAATGCACTTGCGGTGAGCAGCCGCCGCTCCCC
>JBDGPQ010000078.1:588-3297 GCA_042219595.1 Haloarculaceae archaeon | reverse complement strand
GGTTAAGCGTGGCGTCACGATCGAGCGAGCGCCGAGATACGGCGACGACGGTGGGTTCGTTCTCTGATGAACTTTTTTGAACGATATAATCTGAATGAAAGATGGGAATCGTTTATAACGGAGTATCACACTCACTGTAGATTACATGTCGCGTGTGGGACGAGAGGGGGATGACCGAGAGGCTCCACCTACGGGGGACGCACGGTTGACGGCCAAGGTCGTGATGATGGAACTCGCGGGGGCGGGCGGCCCGCTATCGGCGGCCGCGATCGCCGAGCGGACGTTACTTGCCGAGGAGGCTGTCAAAGAGGCGTGCGAGCGCCTGGCCTCGGCGGGACTCTGTCGGGTCTATCCCGCTGATGATCGCCGGCCGCGGCGATACGCTACGGATGAGGCGACTCCACGAAACGGCTGAACGGCCGGCGTCCTGAAGGCGATTGCACTCCCATTGCCGGCCATGCGGCTGTTCGTCAGTGTTGACCTGTCAGATCTGGCGGAGGGTATCAGTGACGTACAAGCGTTGTTTGGTGAGCCGTCCGGCCTCCGTTTTACGGATCCCGAGCAGGCCCATGTCACGTTGAAGTTTCTCGGAGATACCGATCCTGCGGACCTCACCGCCCTTCGTGAGGCGCTCACAGCGGCTGTCGAGGCCGCTGATGTCGGCCCGTTTGAGGCGCGCATCGCTGGGCTCGGTGTTTTCCCAAGTCGGGAGTATATCAACGTGGTCTGGCTTGGTGTCGAGGCTGATGGAGCGATGGTACGACTCCACAACCCGATCGAGGCCAGGACGACCGACCTCGGGTTCGATCCCACGGATCACGATTTCACCCCGCATACCACCATCGCGCGGATGGACCACGCTGGTGGGAAAGAACGCGTTCAGCGTGTTCTCGAGGAACACGATCCGGTCGTCGGGACGACACGAATCGACGCAGTCCATTTGATGGAGAGCACCCTGACCGACGACGGCCCGGAATACGAGACAGTCGATCGGATCCCAGTTTAGGCCCGCCAAATTAATCATTTTCGTGACAATTATTTCCACTCGGCGCGTAGTGCCGCGTGGATGTTGCTGCAGCACCTGATCTTCGTCTTTCTCGCCGGTCTCTTGACGGCTCTTGCGACTGGGGTCGGTGCGGTGCCCTTCTTTCTCGTTGAGGACATTGGCGACCGCTGGAATGTCCTGTTGTGGGGGCTGGCGTCGGGAATTATGGTTTCCGCGTCGCTCTTCGGACTACTGCGTGAGGGGCTCAATTACGGGACTCAGTGGCTGATTGTACCCGGATTGGTTGCCGGGGTCGTGTTGGTTGTTGTCGGCCATCATATCATCGACCATTCGAAGCTGGATCCCCGTCATTATGCCGAGGCGGACTTCCGGAAATTGGTGCTTATCCTTGGTGTACTGACGGTGCACAGCTTTCCGGAGGGCGTTGCCGTCGGGGTTGCATTCGCCGAGTTGGGGCTAGCTACTGGGGATGCTGTCTCGATACTTGGGGTCACCGTACCCGTGCTCGGGCTGTTTATGACGATCGCTATATCGATTCACAATATTCCCGAGGGGATCGCCATCTCGATCCCCCTCGAGGCGATGGGCGTATCCAACCCCCGGAAGGTATGGTGGGCGGTATTCTCGAGCCTGCCACAACCGATTGGCGCAGTGATCGCCTTTACGTTCGTCAGTGTCGCGACCGCCTTCCTGCCGTTTGGTTTTGGCTTCGCTGCTGGGGCGATGATCTACCTCGTCCTCACAGAGTTCATACCCGAGGCCCGCGAGGCGGGAGCGGATCTTCCCGCAGGGGGGATCCGAGAACTCGTGATCGGACTTGGTATCGGGGTGCTCGTCATGGTGCCACTGGCATTCGTCTGAACCGTGACGCCGGACAGCAAAGGCGACCGCCTTCGTGGAGTCTGATAGCGCAGTAGTCTCCATCTCCCCGTAGCGCTGGGACACCGGTCCACGACGGTCGCGAACGGGGAATAACGAAAACACGGAAGGAACACGCCTATATGGTCGCGTGCGGAACTTCAGCCCAACATGGGTAAGAAATCGAAGGCAAAGAAGAAGCGCCTCGCAAAGCTTGACCGGCAGAATAGCCGCGTGCCGGCGTGGGTCATCCTGAAAACCGACAGAGAGACTCAGCGTAATCCCAAGCGACGCCACTGGCGGCGTAGCGATACCGACGAATGAGCGCTTCTGATTTCGACGAACGCGTCATGACCGTGCCGCTGCGTGATGCGAAGGCGGCCTCGAAACGCGAACGCGCCGATGCAGCCGTCTCCATCATCCGCGACCACCTCGCCCAACACTTCTCCGTCGACGAGGATGCCGTCCGGCTGGACCCCTCGATCAATGAGGCGGTCTGGGCGAACGGTCGATCGAACCCGCCGAGCCGCCTTCGGGTGCGGGCGGCCCGGTTCGAGGAGGAAGGCACCGGCGTGGTCGAGGCAGAGACAGCGGAGTAGCGTGCTTCGCGCCGCCTTCGCGGGCTCGGCGTACGTGGGTGTGTTCGCCCGCGCGACCGACGACGTGCTCCTGATCCGACCGGATGTCGCCGACGACCTCCAGGAGGAGTGTGCGGAGGAGCTCCAAGTGACCGCCATCGCGACGACAGTAGGGGGCGCGGGAACTGTTGGTGCCTTGGCTGCGGGAAATGAATCAGGACTGCTCGTGAGTAGCCGCCTTCGCGAGCGGGAGCGCCGCCGACTCCA
>JBDGPQ010000078.1:0-578 GCA_042219595.1 Haloarculaceae archaeon | reverse complement strand
CGGAGCTTCCGGGCCGTATCAATGCGGCCGGGAATGTTGTGCTTGCCAATGATTACGGTGCATATGTCCACCCCGACCTCTCGGAGGCGGCCGTTGCGGCCGTCGAGGATGGCCTCGACGTCGCCGCCGAACGTGGTGATCTCGCCGGTGTGCAAACGGTCGGCACAGCAGCCGTGGCGACGAACCGTGGCGTTCTCTGCCACCCGCACTGCACTGATGCGGAATTGGACCGGCTCGAGGAGATCCTCGATGTTCCCGCAGATATCGGGACCGTCAACTATGGTGGCCCGCTTGTGGGCTCCGGATTAGTGGCGAACGAGTCAGGGTATCTCGTCGGCGAAGACACGACCGGCCCGGAACTCGGCCGTATCGATGCGGCATTGGGCTTCGTCGACTGAAGCCCCTACGTTTCGCGCATCGACTCGAAGATCGCCGTGACAAACTCTTCGGCTGTAATTTCGTCTCTCACAAACGCTGCCGCTGTATCTGCCGCCAGTGTCCACCGGAAGGTTCGACCGTCTCTCCCGGTCACTGGTGCGTCCAGCTCAGTGACCCCCCATCCATCATCTACCAGGTGA
>JBDGPQ010000181.1:0-3343 GCA_042219595.1 Haloarculaceae archaeon | reverse complement strand
CCCTGATTGGTGGGGTCATGGCAGCGTCACTGGCGACGCTTCCGTACGTTACCGGACTGGTACCTGTGATTGCAGTAACGGCGCTTGCCAGTGCAGTCTTGGGCTACGGAACGGTCACACTCGCGTACGTGACAACGGCCCTTCCCGAAACCGCCCGGTCGACCGGCCTTGGTGTCGTCCGCACCACGTACACGACGGTTGGCGCGTCGAGCCCGGTGATGTTCGGTGCCCTCGCGGACCGGGGGTACTTCGACGAAGGATTTCTGGTGCTTGCCGGGCTCTCCGTCGTGCTCGTGATGCTCGCTCTTACGGCACCTGAACGGTGATCAGCTGCGACGACTGTAGATGGCCACCCGGGCGAGTTTCCCGTCCGAGAAGTCGAACACATCACAGAATTCACTCTCGATGAGCCCGTCGCCATCATCCAGCGTGGCATCGCCCTCGGCGACCGCGAATCCATCGCCGTACCGACGGCGATTGGTCTCGTGCGTAGAGTCGCGATCCCCCCGAACATCCCGGTAATAGGCCCCGACATCGTCGATACCACGATAGACCTCGCCGCCACCGGTCACAAGCTCGATATCGTCGGCCATGATCTCGACGATCGTGTCGTAGTCTGTCGTGTCTAGGCTGTCGAAATACGCGTCAATGAGCTCATCAGCCGCAGTGGGATCCATGGCCGACCCGACGGCCCTGCCCCTCCTAAAGACACCGGGTCCTTGAAATATGTGCGCCGCGGCGCTGCGATCGTGACACGGCGGAAGTTGTTCGGCTCGCTCTGTGCGATGGTTTTTCTCGTCAATCTGGCGCGGATCGTATTCGCGCCCCTTGTCCAACCGGTGGCCGCCGACTTCGGGGTGCCCGCAGCATCGCTCGGCATCGTTACTAGCGCGGCCTGGTTGGGGAGCGCCGCCCCGCGCCTCCCAACGGGCTATCTTCTCACGCGTGTCTCACGGTCGGTCGTCGTGGCTGGCACCGGCATTCTCCTCGTTGGCACGTCCCTGTTTACGGCCGCCTCGGCTTCGATTCTCCATCTTGCAGTTGGGGCTTTCCTGATGGGTCTTTCCTCGGGTATCTACTTCATCGCCGCCCTCCCGCTCGTCAGTGAGTTGTACCCCGACCGCGTCGGCACCGTCCTCGGCATTCATGGGATGACGAGTCAGACGGCGTCCATCGCCGCTCCACTCATCGTCTCAGCGGTTCTCATCGCCGGCGACTGGCGAACGGCATTCGTGATCGTCGCCGGGCTTGCCGCGGTGACGACGGTCGTTTTGGTTTGGACCGCTCATAGAACAGATCTACCGGCGGCCGGAACGCAGGACCGGAGCCTTCTCGCGGCGATTCGCGGCCAATGGCGTCTCATCCTTACCGGGTTAGCGATTCTTGGCCTCTCGGGATTCCTGTGGAACGCGTTCTTCAATCTATATGGAGACTATCTCACGGTGGCGAAGGGTATTGACCCTTCCACGGGCCGACTGCTCCTTTCTGCCATGTTCGCGTCCGGTGCCTTCGCAATGCTCGGTGCAGGCCGACTCGCCGATCGAGTCCCGGCTGTTCCGCTGCTCCTCGCGTTAATCACAGGCTTCGTCGTCGGAGTCGTCGCGGTGACCGTCATCGACGGGCTCATCGCGATCGCGTTATTGAGCTTGCTCGCCGGCGGTTGTTACTTCGCACTCCTCCCCGCTAATGACACCTTCTTGCTATCGGCGCTGCCCGATCACCACCGAGCGAGTGCATATTCGGCGTATTCGGCGGGCATGATGACCGTGCAAGCCCTTGGGTCGGGAACGGTCGGTACGGTTGTGACCGGTGGCGTGAGCTACGCGCTCGCGTTTCAAGCGATCGCTGTCGTCGTCATTGCCGTCGCCGGCCTTCTTGCGGTGCTCTACCACACTGATCGGCTACCCGACACCGCTGCGCCGACGTAACGCAACCTATTCGAGCCCGGCACCGGACCCGTGCGCTATGGCGGATGCCGTCGGCCGGTGGGAGTACGGGATCCTCGTACTCGGTGCCCTGGTTTACGCAGCATATACCTTCGTCTGGTTCTCCCTGCCGGCGTTGTTGACGCCGCTTATTGCGGACACCGGCCTCTCCACAACCCAGGCCGGACTTGTGGTCGGTGCCGTCCCACTCGTCTATATTCCGCTTGGGCTCGTCGGCGGCGTCTTGATCGACCGGCTTGGCTCACGGACGGCACTCGGCGTCGCCGTAACTGGCTTCGGTGTCATCCAGCTTGTTCGTGGACTGGCAACTGACTTCATCGGATTGCTCGTTCCCACGCTTGCGCTCGGCGTCCTCGGTATGGCGGCGACATTCGGCCTCCCGAAGCTCGTCTCCGAGCTGTTTCCCGCCGAACGGACCGGCTCGAGCACGGCAGTATACCAGGTCGGCTCGCAACTCGGCCCCGTTGCGGCGTTCGGGCTCAGTCGCTCCGTGCTCGAGCCGCGACTCGGGGGATGGGAGGGTGTCTTCCTGGCGAGCGGGGCCATTGTTCTCGCGTTCTCCGCAGTCTGGTGGATCGTAACCGGTATCTATGCCCGCTCATCCGACACCAACTGGACAGCAGGTGATCCCGATGGGACGACCGCGCTTGAGTCTGCTCGTCGGAATATCGGTACGCTGGTTGGCCATCGTGATATGCTGCTCCTCGTCGTCGTCGGCACCGCTTACCTATTCCTCAATCACGGGCTTCGCGGCTGGCTTGCGGTCATTTTGGAAGAGGCTGGGCTCGCGGCCGGGCTCGCGGGCGTGCTAGTTAGTTTCATGGTCGTGGCAGAAATCGGCGGAACACTGACCATCCCAACGATTTCGGATCGATGGAATCGCCGGAAAGCCGCCCTGGCGCTGTCTGGCCTACTCTGTCTCGTAGGCACAGCCGGCCTTCTCATCCTCCCCGGCGCCATCCCCCTCATCGTGATCATTCTCGCCTTGGTAGGAGCGGGCATCGGTGGATTGTCGCCGATGATCAAAGCCATTCCTGCGGACATGGACGGTGTTGATCCGGAGATGACCGCAACGGCGGTTAGTCTGATCTATGCCGTTGGAGAGATTGGCGGCTTCACTGGGCCGATCGTGATCGGCGGCCTTCGGGACCTCACCGGTGGTTTTGCGGCCGGCTTGGGGGTCGTTATCGCGGCGGCCGCCGTCGCCGTCGTCGCGAGCCTTTCCCTTCGTCGGGTCGACTGAACAGGAACGTTGAAGTGAGTCGTTTGTATCTGCCCGCCCATGGCTGGGGCGACGAGCTCGAGCACGGCCAACGAGCGGCTGTTTCGGGACTACTCCGGCCGGATGCTCATCGTCCTCACTGTCGGCTCGATCTTCGCGACCTTCGGGCGACGCG
>JBDGPQ010000229.1:0-3360 GCA_042219595.1 Haloarculaceae archaeon | reverse complement strand
TCACCGGAACGGGTGAGTCCGAATCAGGGGTGGTTGGCCCCGAATATGCCCACGTTGGATGGGCCTGGCCGGTGCTGACACTGCGTCGACCAGGTCATCACCTCGTGGTTCCCAGGCTTTCGTGTGCCTCGTCGTTACCCCCCTGGGAGCGGCTCCACGGCTAGTCATCATCGGTATGAGGATTCGAAACGCTGCGGGCATCGACGTGGGATTTCCCGGTGTACACTCCGGGGCTCCATCAGCGACGAGATCAGGATTACCGGCTGGCGATTGCTCTCGTTTCGATGAGTCTGCGGTCGGTTCAGCCTTCGAATTTGTAGTCCGATTCCTCGTCATCTTCCGGTTCGAAGGCCTCGGGTGGCCGTCCAGCCTCGTCGATGACTTCATCAGTCACGACGATGGGACAGTCGACACGAAGCCCCAACGCGATCCCATCCGAAGGCCGAGCATCGAAGACGGCCTGCTTGCGTTCCCCACCGTGGTACTGTTCGCAATCGATCTTCGCGTAGAACGTGCCATCCGTGAGATCATCGATCCGGACCCGATCGATGGCCGCGCCGAACTCCGCAACCATTTCCACGAAGAGATCGTGAGTCAAGGGCCGCTCGAACGGTTCCCCCTCGAGAGCAAGTTGCATCGACTGGGCCTGGTCGGAGCTAATGAAAATGGGGATGAGCTCGTCCCGAGCGCGCAATAAAACGACGGGAGCCCCCGGACCCTCGTCGCTCATCCCGACACCGACGCCCTCCACCGTCGCGTCGTGTTCCATGCCGTCGGGTTTGGCATGGAGGGCCATAAGACTGTGCGACGGCGATTGCTCCCGCCGCGCATGCACCCGCGGAAAGTTCTGTTATCGGCAATATTTACTTATATATCCAGATCGACCTCTTTGAGCCCGCTAAAAGGACCCAAAGGCGGATTTGACGATCGATAACTCGGCTAAATCGGGCCGAAATCGGGGTGAGGGCATTCCCCCTTCAAGTACATCCGGCGACCAGGATCGGGTGCAGCGAATCATGAACCTGAAATTCATTGGCGCCGCGCTGTTGGCACTCACAGTGGTCGCCACCGGGGCGGTCGCTGCGGCGCCTGGCAACGCGCCCGTGGACGTACCGACCGATGACTACGACGCCGAGGCCGACAATGCCGATGCCGCGCAGGTCGATTCCAGCGGTACCGCGCATGTGGACGCAAGTGACGCACAGGCTGCCAGCGATGGTGCTAACGACCAGCAGGGTCCGCCAGCTGATCTCCCGGGGCCGGTGCCTGACTTCGTCGGCGAGATCCACGACCTAATCCGGCAACATATCGAGGGATCGCTGGACGGAATTCTTGGTGATCACGTCAGCGACGCCACGCCGGATGAAGACGCCCAATCGACCGGCAACGCATCTGCCGCGTAATCCCCCCGCTTCGGCCCTCCCTTCAATTCTCGAGTAATTCGTCAACGGCTGTCCGTCCGGCACGGGCGGCCTCGTCCGCGACAGTTTCCGTGTCCACAGAACCGGTCGGCGCGTGTAGATACACGTCGACCTCCAGAATGCCATCAGCGAAACTGGTTGTAATGTCGATATCCTCGACCGCGGATCGGTCGAGACGGTCGAAAACGTGTGCTTCAGCGGCGCGGGCGGCCGTCCGTGCGACTTCCGCGTCCGTTGGCGCTGTCGATTCCCCGTTCGTCATTACCCACCGGCACCGGGGCCGCCAGGCCCGCCGATGCCACCTGGCCCACCGCCGCCGGCACCCTGGAGCATCTGCTGAAGTTCCTCTTGGAGCTTTTCAAACTGATTCTGGACGCGTTCCTCCTGTTTTTCGAGGGTTTCGACGCGGACTTCCAGGCTCTCGACCTTTTCTTCCAAGTCGGCTTGTGCCTCTTCGTAATCGGTCTCGACCAAGAGTTCGCCGACGTTCCGGTACATCGTCGTATCCTCGTCGATATTCTCGAGTTGTTCGAGCGCCGTCTCAGACTCGTTCAATTGCGTTTCTGCCTGCTGCTTTTGTGCGGCGACCTGTTGGGCGGATTCCTGGAGGTCCTGGAGCTCTTCTAGCTTTTCCTGTGCCTCCGGCGGGAGGTTCCCCTGCATGGGCGGAGCGAGGCGACCCGGCCCCAAAAACCCACGTTTTGTGCTCCGAGAGAGTTCAGACCGCACCGACAACTTCGGCGCCAAACCGGTCGAGGTGTTCGAACTCATCATCGACGACGATGACGATCCGATCCACACCGCGGTCGACGTAGTCGCCGACGGCTGTGCGGACGTCCTCGGCGGCACCAACAAAGGGTGATCCCCCGTGGCTGTCCGTCCCGTCGAGTCGGCAGCGGTCCATCAGCGCAACAGCTGGCTCCCCATCGCGGTCGTAATCGTGCCATGCATCGAGCAGCCGAGCATACCGATCGGCAAGTGCTGACGGATCGAGTCGAGCCGCCGTCCAGCCGTCCCCAAACTCGGCTACCCGGCGGAACGTCGCGCCGGAGTCACCGCCGATCCAAACGGGTAGATTGCCGTCCGGAACGGGATGGAAGCCAGTCTCCTGAAACGTGTGATGCGGTCCATCGAACGCCAGCTCGCCGTCGTCGAGCACGCGCTCGAACAGCCGGAGGAATTCATCCGTTCGTGACCCCCGTTCAGCAAAGGGAACGTCGAGCACTTCGAACTCCGTGCGAAGCCAGCCGACCCCGATACCGAGCTCGAAGCGGCCATTCGAGAGGGCTGCGGCTGTCAAGGCGTTCTTGGCGAGCAGGACTGGATGGCGGTACGGCGCGACGGCAACATTGGTCCCGAAGACGAGATCCTCAGTGTGGCCAGCGAGATAAGAAAGCGTCTGGAACACCTCGTAAGAATCATCGCTACTGGTCGACCAATACTCGCCCGTCTCCGAATAGGGATACTCGTCCGGGATGGCGCCTGGGAGTACCACGTGATCGCCAGCGAGGATACCGTCGAAGCCGGCGGCCGCGGCCCGATTGGCGGTCTCCCGGAAGAATTCCGAGGAAACGTAGTCGCCGTTCGGTGAAATGTGGACGAAGAACTCAGGATCAGTCATGGCGGGGGGTTGCTCGGCCGGACTGATAAAATGAACACGACAGTGTGAGCGGGAAGCGACCCACGTAGCAGAACACACCTACTACGGAAGATGTTCCTGATCGAATCCTTTGATTTTGAGGAACATCCCCCGGAGATGCGGGCGCGCCAGGAACCTCAACGGGAGAACCTGGACCGGCTGGGCTGGATTCGATTTTATCGATCGCATTGAATCACGTGTTTGGATCGCACGGGCGAATGCCTCAAAGATGATCGTCGAGGCACGCAACATGCATCCTACCGATCGCGACGATTACACCGCGGACAATCGTCGCTCTCG
>JBDGPQ010000159.1:0-3406 GCA_042219595.1 Haloarculaceae archaeon | reverse complement strand
CCGCTTCGCCGGTGACGAGGCTCCCGGTCGTACAAGCAAACGCAATGACATCCGGGTCAACAGTCGACAGCACGTCAGCACACTTCTCACCCTTTTCGGCCATCGCGGTCTGATTTTCGACGCTTGTCTGTGTATGGTGCATCCGGGAGCCATGCACCGAAACACCGCGTGGAGCACGCCTGTTGAACTCCGATTCGGCGACGGAGTTCGATGAGGGTACGATTAGCCCAATTCGGCAGCGCCAGCCATACATATCTCGTTGTAGGCGGAGGAACAGCAAAAAGGTGGGCTCAAACCCGAAAAGGGATAGCGCTGCCCGCATCCCTTTGGCCAATGTCGACCAGTCTCCTTTCGTCGGCCGATGTCGCGAGCGCTCTCGATCTGGAGAGCGCGCTTGCTGCAGTCGAGCGCACGTATGCAGAGACCGCCCGTGGTCGGGTAGTAAACCCGTCAAAGCTCGGGATGCACCTCGGTGATGATGGCGAATGGCCACATCTCAATGCCTTCGCGATCGACATGCCCGCGTACGTCGGTTGGTTAGATGTTGCCGGGACCAAATGGGCCGTCGCTACCTGGGACGCGGACGCAGAGCCAATCAGCGCACTCATGGTCCTGTTCGATCTGAAGGACCGCCGATTCACAGCCGTAATGGAGGGTATGCACCTCACGGGCGTACGGACAGCGCTCCAAACGGTCGTCGGTGTGCAGGAACTGATGAAGGGCACACCGAGCACGATCGGCATAATTGGCGCCGGGTTCCAAGGAGACTATCAGGTGGAGATTATTGATGCGCTACTCGATACGGACGAAATTCGTGTGTACGATATCGATTACGCGGACGCGGTCTCGCTCGTGGAGCAACACCAGCAGACCACAGCGGCCGACCTCGTCGCATGCGAGACAGTCGGGACGGCCGCCGAGTGTGAGGTCGTCGTCACCGTGACAGACGCGCGAGAACCCGTCGTTGAGGCGGAGGATGTCGCAGATACCTCACTTCTCGTTGCACTCGGCACCTATCAGGAACTGCCGAATAAAACGATCCTTGGGGCAGAGCGGATCATTGTGGATCATCGAGAACAGTGCCTCAAGCGGGGTGCACTGGCCGGTCTCGCAGAGCGGGGCGAGCTCGGCCCAGCGGATATCGACGCGACGATCGGCGAGGTTGTCGCAAACAACGGAGCGGCCAGTGGCGATCGGACTGTGTTTGCTCCACTGGGCCTCGGGAGTCTCGACGTAGCCGTCGCCGAACACGTCCGCACGGCAGCGACGGACACGAAGACATTCGCATTCGATTGATCAAGCGGCGATGCTGCGCTCCCAGAAATCGACGAAATTCTCGCCGAGGATCCCGCGAGCGGCTTCGTCGTCGAATCTGTCATGGATTGCATCGATGATTGCCGGCCAGTCGGCCCATGTCTCGAAGGCGCCAAGCCCGCCCGCGAGCCCCTCACGCTGCTTAACCTGCGCGGGATCGAACCCCAATGAGATGATGTGCCGCTTGTAATACTCGACGAGTTCTGACGGAAACATGGTGTCGCAGGGGAAGAAATCCGTACCGATCCCGACATTCTCGATCCCGATGATCGACGCCGCGTGTTCAATGTGGTCACAGAGAACGTCAAGGCCTGGCTCGGATCCAGGTTCAGCGAGGAACCACGGTAGTCCTACGATGCCCATGTAGCCGTCATTATCCGCTAATTTTCGGATCTCCTCATCGGTCTTCCCGCGGTAGTGGTCCCGGATGGCTCGGCAACCCGCGTGAGTGACCGCGACGGGCGCCTCGGCGTATTCGATGGTATCGAGCGTCGTTTGGGTGCCACAGTGGGACAGGTCGACGATGCCACCGAGATCAGTGATGCTGTCGACTGCCTCGCGGCCGAGTGCCGAGAGACCGCCCTCTGAGGGATCGCCACAGCCGGACGCCAATAGGTTTTGGTAGTTGTAAGTAAGCTGGAATACCCGGAGGCCCTCGTTGTACAGCGTCTCGACGTCTTCGACGCGCCCACCAATTGCACCGCCGAGGTTCTGCGTGTTAAGCAGGATTCCGACGGCATCATCCGCGGCGACCGTCCGGGCCTCTGCAGGAGTGGTAATCTTCCGCATCCAGTCCGCGGCATCGAAGCGAGTCTGCCATCGCGCGAGCGCACGTCGCTGGCCGACACGGTCCTCGAGTGTCTTGTCATGGGTCCATGGGGTCGCGCTCATGACATCGACCCCTGCCCGACGGTAGAGATCCCGGACGGCCTCGCGGTGGTCAGGATCGGTCTCGAACCGACGGGCCTCATAGTCCCAAATGGCCTCCCAGGCCTCGTCCTTCGTCTTTCCATCCGCCACTATATCCCTGATGGCCTCATTCGTCGCGTCGAGGTTGCCGTATGCCAGGACCGCCTGTTCCCAGGGTTCGGAGGCAGCGAAGTCGAAGATGGGTGCGTCGGTGGGCATGCACGCTCCAGCGACGGGGTCGCCTTAACCATTGGCGTCGGTGCCGGGAGTGGACTCGGCTAAGCTGAACGCTTCTTCATGTAGTGCGTTGTCCGCATCGAGAGAACAGTCTCACCGTCGCGGTTTTCGGTCGTCCAGTCGAGTGTGACAACGCCAGCTTCCTCCGCACCTGTGGCCGTCGTGTCGACACACTCGACCTGAATCCTGATTTCATTGCCTGCAAGGACCGGCGCCTCCCAGGACAGGGTCTCGATACCAAGCATCGCGACGGCGGTCCCCTCGATCCACCCGGAACGGCTGAACAAGCCAACCGACAACGAGAGCGTCAAAATGCCAGGCGCCATCCAGCGGTCGTGACCGAGATCGGACGCAAGGTGGGACGCACTCTCGAACAGTGGCTCCGCAAGTCCAATGAGATCGACGAACCGGTGAACGTGGGACGGCGTTACCGTCTTCCAGACCGATTGGTACGTGTCACCGACCGCGAAGTCCTCGAAGAATTTACCCCGCATGGTACAGTCGAAAGTGCGGGATGCCAAAATTCCAGGGGAGCAGCACTCGTCGGGGGTAAGCGAATGAGCTGATGAGCTTCGGCTGAACCGCTTCGAGGCCAATTGCTAACTCGGGGAACTATCGGATTTGGGCTCGGGAGCGCACTTATTGTCATGGAATACCATGATAGACTATGGCCCCGACTCCGAGCGAGGGATCGACCGCGCTCGAGCGCCTGCGGCACCGATACGAAACGACCGAGAAGCAGTGTCCCGAATGTGGGTATGTCGACGAAGAGGGGAACTGGACGAGCCGGACGAACGGACAAGAAGTTGTGTACCATCACGTGTGCCCGGCCTGTGGCGCAAGCAGAGAACATGTGTTTGAATTTACGAGTTGACATCCGCCCCGCCCTGAACAGTAGGTGACGAAGTAAGCAGATGGTGACGGTGATGCGGGTGGAAACATGAGT
>JBDGPQ010000031.1:975-3426 GCA_042219595.1 Haloarculaceae archaeon | reverse complement strand
GCCCTGGATCGCGACGAGGAATACGATCGCCGCGATGGGGCCGGTGTTCGCTTCGAGGCTGCGCTTGAGGAGATCGGCTACAAGGGGCAGGAGCCGGCAGCCCCTCAAGAAGCGTACGAGGCCTTTCTCGAACTCCATATCGAGCAGGGGCCCCGACTCGACGAGAACGACCTCGACGTCGGCGTGGTTTCCGGACTCGTCGGGATCTCGTGGGGCGAAATTCGACTCGAGGGCGAGTCGAATCACTCCGGACCGACACCGATGCATCGGCGTGCGGACACCCTTGCTGCGGCGGCCAACATCATCACGAGCGTGCGGTCGATCGCGAACGGTGCAGGCGAACACACCGTCGGAACGGTGGGAGACATCGCCGTCGAGCCGGGCTCCATTAACGTCATTCCCGGACACACACGACTCACGTGGGACATCCGAGATCCGGCAGACGAGGTAGTCGATTCCTGTATCGACGACATCCTTCAGGAGGTGACTACCGTCGCCGATCGCGAAGCGATCGAGGCGGAGACCGAGCGGCTTTCACGGACGGAGAGCGTGGATTTTCCCGCCCGAATTGTCGAAACTGTCGAGTCGGCCGCCGCAGATCTCGACCTTGATTCCACACGGCTGGTGAGCGGTGCAGTTCACGATGCGGGGAACGTCTCCCGAGTCTGTGATGCGGGCATGGTCTTCGCCGTGAGCGAGGATGGGATCAGCCATGCCGAGGCCGAGTACACAAGCTGGGCGGACTGTTACGCGGCCGCGAACACGCTCGGGAATGCGGTGCTCGACCTCGCACGGTAGGTTGGCACGCATAGACATATATTGGCTTCAGTTTGAGTCAATGGGCATGAACAAACCCGATTCGTCGGTAGCAGTGCCAGCCGAGATTCCCGCTGAGCACCGGGCACGAGCGGACGCCGCGCGTCGGTTCCTCTATCGGGAGGCCGAATTGCTCGATGAGCGTCAGCTCGAAGCGTGGCTCGATCTGCTTACCGACGACATCGAGTACGAAATCTTGATGCGGTCCGCACGCGAGCGCGATGCACCGGAGTTCAGTGACGAGAGTTTCCATGTCCGAGACGACAGGGACACGCTTGAGACCAGGGTTGAGCGGTTGCAGTCGGAATTCGCCTGGGTTGAGCACCCGCCAACCCGAACCAAACGGTTCGTCTCCAACGTCCGGCTCCTCGAAACTACCGACACAATGCTGCAGGTGCGGAGCAACGTCCTGATGCACCGATCACAGGGTGATACGTCGGAGTCGACGCTCGTCTCAGGCGAACGCCGTGACAACCTCCGAATCGGCAACGGTACACTCCGGCTTGCTCAGCGCCGGGTTTTCCCCACACATACCCGCCTCCCCTTCGACCGATTGACGGTGCTGTCGTACATCTGATGGTGCCAATTGGGCTGACTTCTATCCAACTGAGAAGCCGTTTGGCACCCATTAAGGCTGCTCAATCATGATGGCAGATATGGACATCCAGTTCGAGTGTGCGTGTGGGGAATCCCTCTCAACGTTCACCCGTGGTGAGGATGGGGTCGAGACCTCGTACGAATGTCCGGGGTGCTCGACCGTCTATCTCGTGACGATCACGCCCATTTCCGGTCCGCAAACCTAAGGAGGGATTGCGAGCGATCATTCGTGAAATTTCGAGCGCCAATATCGAAGTATCATTTATGTGAGGGCCATTCGGCCCACCGGTATGGGAACGCTCCGCACGGACGGTGGATTTCCCCTTCCGACCGGATCGGCAAACGGGGGTATATTTGATCAGGTCCGTCCGGGCTGGTCATTGACGCCGCTTCGAATCTCGCTTTTGTACTTGGTCGTGGGACTGGTCGGTCTCGGGCTCTCCGACCTCGCCCTCCCGCGGATGGTCGCGGAGCCACTCCTCAGTCGAATCCAGGCTCTCAAGGGCATCACCGAGGTCGTCCTCACGGCCGGACTCATATTCCTGCTCACCCATACTCGCGAAGTTCAGCTCGAGGCGGACCGTGAGCGGCTCACCCAACAGCGCCAGGAACTTGAAGTGATCCACCGCGTACTCAGACACAATATTAGAAACGACATCAACGTGATCCTCCTCGGCATCGAGTCTCTTAGGGAATCCGTCGATGATGCTGGGAGTGAACAGATCGAGCTACTCATCGACAAAATCGACGAACTGACTCGCTATACAGACCGGGCAGCCACGATCAGGGAGATTACAAGCGGGGCCGTCGATCGGAAACGGTTCGAGGTCGGTGAGTTGCTCGACGAGGCCGCCGATGTAGTCCGCTCGGACGCCGCCACGGGCTCCGTGTCGAGTACAGTCCCCCGTTCGACGGCCGTATATGCGCATCCGATGTTGGACGAGGCGCTCATCGAACTCGTCGAAAACGCAATCGAACACACGGTCGACGAAGAGCCGACCGTGGCGATCGAGGTGTGCTCGCGGATGGAGGAAACAG
>JBDGPQ010000031.1:0-965 GCA_042219595.1 Haloarculaceae archaeon | reverse complement strand
GAGGGCCCTGGCTTGGACCCGAATGAACTCGTAGCGCTCGAACGGGGAAAGGAAGCCAGTCTCATACACCTCAGTGGGATGGGGCTCTGGCTCGTCAACTGGGTCGTCCGTGACTCTGGTGGTTACCTAAAGTTCGAACAGAGCGAGCAGGGCGGGACACTCGCGATCGTTGGAGTTCCCGTCTGCTCGTCCACATCGTCGCTCCTTCGTCGACGGTAGCGCTGACTCCGAGGGGAAAGCACAGGAGAGTGGACCCCCAAGGGGCAGCGGAGCCGGACCGACATGTTCGCTGGAAGGGTCGACGTCGGCCACGAGAGCTGGACCAAATCCGGTCGGATCTGCTGGCGGGGCACTGCATTAGATCGGGACGGCCAGCCCGTCGATGTCGCCGACTGGTATGGGTGCACCGAGACGTTTGAGGCATTCGTAGAGCGCACAAGAGCGTTGTCCGGATTCTATGCCGTCGTCATCCGCACGGAAGATGCCTGGCTTCTCGCCTGTGACCATGCCAGAACGATTCCGCTGTACTTTCGGATGGAGACACCGGTCGTCATCACGGACGCAGCCGGCCGGATTCGGCCCGCCGACGGCGGCATCGATCCCGTAGCAGCGAGCGAGTTCCTGCTGACGCGGTACGTCACCAGCGGCGACACACTCGACCCACGCATCAAATCGGTCCGAGCCGGCGAAGCTGTGAAAGTCCCGCGCGATCGCCAAATGGATGTCAAGCGGCGTCGGTACTTCACCCACCAACCCACGAACGATCATTCGGGGAATCGAACGACCGCCCTGAAGCGTCTTCGGACAGCCCTCAATTCGGCCATCGACCGCGCCGTGGACTTCATCGACGGACGACAAGTCGTCGTACCGTTATCAGGCGGCCTCGACTCGCGACTCGTTGCCGCAGCACTCGTGGAAGCTGGTGTGGATGTGATCGCGTTTACCTTTGGCCGTCCAGGCCACGG
>JBDGPQ010000199.1:0-3504 GCA_042219595.1 Haloarculaceae archaeon | reverse complement strand
GACGAAGTTGAACAGCTCAAAAACGATCTCAAGCTTGACCAAGGTAAGAGCATCGAGGAGCTGGAATCCGAGATCGAGGACTTGGAATTCAAACAGCAGACCGAGGTCTTGGGAGCAGATGAGGAACGGGAACTCATCGAGAAAATCGAAGACCGCCGCGAAAAGCTCCGTGAAAAGAAAGAAACCCTGGAGCGCAATTCGGAGCTCGAGGAACTCAAGGAAGAGGCCGAAGAGGTCCGTGCGGAAGCCTCTCAACACCACCAGAAAGTGACAGAGCTCGCGGATAAGGCTCAAGAGCATCATAACAAGATGATCGAGGCCTACCGCGAGGCTGACGAAATCCGCGACAAGGCGGACGAGATGCACGAACAGTTTGTCGAAGCCCAGGAAGCCGCGGACCGTCACCACGAAGACTTCGTCCGGGTTCAAAAGCGACTCCGCGAACTTGATAAGAAGGAGGAAGAGGAAGAACGGGCCGAACGCGAGGAGAAACAGGAGGCCGCTCGCGAAGAGGCGGAGGAGATCTACCAGAAGTTCAAGGACGGCGAGACGCTCGATACCGAGGACCTGATGAAGCTCCAGAAGACGGGGCTGCTGTAACTCCCGGCGGACACAGTTCTCCTGACGCAGCCCGTCGTCCAGCGGCATTGCTGTCAGTTGGCATTCCGAGAGATCCCGCCCGCCGAACTCGCCCAGATTTAACCGGGTCCACGCCGGAACCGCAGCTATGTCCATCCCTGATCGGCTTCGGACTCTCGCTCGCATCGCCCTCGTCCTCGTGGTTGCCGTCATCGCTGCCGCCACCGGCTGGTTCCTCTTCGTAGATTACCCCGCCTCGCTCACGGATCTGCTTGGCATGCTGGTCGCCGTGATGGTGGTGGCTGGGGGTCTCCAATTGGGAAGTCGTCTCTCATCTCGGGTATTTCCCAGCTATACCGTTGCTGAGGTGGCGGTCGAGGGGCCAATCACCCGCGATTCCGGGAGTTCAGGAATTCCGCGCGGGCCGATGACGCCGGGCACGGATGACATTGTCGAGCAGATCGACGCCGCGGATGCGGATCGAGCAGTCGAGGCATTGCTCCTGAAGCTCAATACGCCAGGTGGGGAGGTCGTGCCTTCCGAAGACATTCGCCGGGCGGCCGAGGAGTTTGACGGGCCGACGATCGCCTATACACAGGATCTCTGTGCGAGTGGCGGTATGTGGATCGCGTCCGGGTGTGACGAATTCTGGGCCCGCGAAGGCTCGATCGTTGGCTCAGTTGGCGTGATCTTTGCCCAGTTTCGCGTTGATGAACTCCTCGATCGACTGGGTGTAGATTATGAGGGTATCACATCCGGTGAATACAAGGATGCGCTCTCGCCGTTCAGACCGATGGAGGACGAACATCGCGAGTACGCTCAAGCGCTTTCAGATGCCTGGTACGAGCAGTTCGTTGAGCGGGTAGCACAGGGAACTGGGATGAGCGAAGACGCCGTTCGAGAGACGGAGGCGCGGATCTATCTGGGTATGGAGGCTCAGGAACTAGGCATGGTCGATAGCTTGGGTGACCGCGAGGTCATTGAGGAGCAGCTTGAGGACGAAATTGACGGCCCGGTACGGGTTGAGGAATTCTCCCCGAAAGGGGGCCTCGCGGAACGGTTGCGGAGTGGCGCGGCGGACATCGCGTTTGCGCTCGGCGCTGGGTTCGCATCCCGATTTGGTGGCGAAGCCGACGGACTCCGGATGCGCTAGCGCCAAGCTCCCGCGTGGATTTTTATCCGCGCGGCGCAATGTGACGACAGTGACCACGCTGGTCGTTTGCGTTCACCGCGGCGAGCCCCTTGCCGACGCGGATCTTCCTGTCGTCGGGGAAGATGCCGTCTCGGCGCTCGTCACCGAGGCCGGCGTCGCGGATCCAGAGGATAGTCGCGTCAATGCAATGCTCGAGGCTATCCATGTCGCCCGCGATCTGGAAAACGAGGGTGACAATGCAGTTGTTGCAGTGGTCGCGGGCACTGGGGAAAGCGTGAATGCTGATCGACAGATTGCGCGGCAGATCGATACGCTGGTTGAGGATCGGGCGATCGAGTCAGCGATCGTAGTTGTCGATAGTGCCGAAGATGAGCGATTAGTGCCGATCGTTGAAAGCCGGATCCCAGTCGATGCTGTCGATCGTGTCGTCGTTCGCCAGGCGCGAGATATCGAGTCGACGTACTACCTCCTGAAACAGTTCCTCGCGGACGAAGAGCTTCGGGCGACGGTCCTCGTCCCTCTCGGGGTTGCATTACTGGCCTTCCCAGCCCTGTTGTTTCTTGCCGATAGTCTCGCCGTCGCTGTCGGTGCTATTGCTGCCGCCGTTGGCGCGTTCTTATTGTACAAGGGCCTCGGTGTCGATGACTATCTCGCGGCCGTGCCGGGGACGGTCCAAGAGGCCCTCTATGCAGGCCAGGTTTCCCTCGTGACGTACGTTGTGGCCGGCGGCCTCGCACTCGTGGGTCTATTTGCCGGTGCACTGGCGGTATCGGGGATGCAGGTCGGCGAAGTTGGGGGACTGATTGTAGGCGCTCGATTTGGCTATGAGGCGGTGCCATGGCTGACTGCCGCGGCGCTCGCTGCAAGCACTGGCCGGCTGTTGGATGAACTCATCCGCGCAGAAGACTTCGGTGGAGCGTATGTGAACCTTCCATTCGTCGCCGTCGCAGTCGGTTTGGCTCTGAGAGGGTTTACAGCATACTTTCTCGAACGGTCGGGTCAATTCGATCTGGTGACGATTCCCCCGATGGAGTTCGGTCCTGTCGGGATCGACGGATTGACGATTTCCTCGGGGACACACCTTGCGCTGTACATTCTTGCAAGCATTCTCATCAGCCTTGTTGGCGTCCGTGTCGCGGCCTATGTCAGTGATTCCGAAGTCGACGTCCGGGTCGAAGGTGAAGGTCCGCGTCAATCCTGATTGTCAGCTCTGGCAGACCGCGAAAGAGCCCGGATCAGGCCGTCTGTATTTGCAGAATCTCCGTAACTCAGCGTCAATCACCGCGGCCACGGAGTGTGCGTCAAAGCTGTGCTATCCGATGTCACGCTCCGGCGGGCAGAGCAACGATGGTCTCACGGGCTCGGCCCGCTAACCGACCGCATGCGCACCGTTGAGATCACTGCCCGGGGGCATGAAAACGTGAGGGCGACACATGCATCGACGCTGGAACTCACGAGCGAAAACTGGCTGACGCCCGCAGGCGACTGTATTATCGGAATTGAGGCCGATACGACCCCCGCGGATATCCCCTCATCCTTTGTCAACAGGTGCCGAGATGACGACGCCCGAATCAGGCTCGAACTTGCTGTGGGTGACCAGGATGAGACTCTTGTTGGACATGGAGACCCCAGATTATCCTTCGACAGCGATACCAGCCTTGTCTGCCGGACCAGTCAGTACGTGGATGAACGGACGGTTCTCGTTGGCGCCGATACTGCCGCGGAGGACCTCGATCGAGGGATAGTGAATGCGCTCCGAGACGGGGCGGATC
>JBDGPQ010000212.1:0-3613 GCA_042219595.1 Haloarculaceae archaeon | reverse complement strand
ATGTCTATGTTCGGGGTCATCTCTGCGAAGTTCCATTTGACCGGCGGACCTTCGTTCGTACCAACCTGCTATCGTGGCGGGGCAAGATCCGGATGCTCGCAGAGCCACTCACGCGGGCTGGGCGGGGCGATGAGAGCGTTGCTGCACTCTTTCAGCGGAAGTTCGGTACGGAGGCCTATCGAAACCTTCTGGGCCCGATGTATGGGGGGATTTATGGGTCTGATCCCGAACAGATGCCCGCTCGACACGCATTGGGCAGCCTCCTCGAGGCCGAGACCGAGGCACACAGTCTATTACGGGCATTCCTGCAACGGGTCGGCCGCGGCCGGCAATTTCCGTCGGCCACATTTGAGAACGGTCTGCAGCAGTTGCCAAACGCCCTGGCCCGGACCTACGACGACCGGGTCGACTTGGAGCGGGCCGTGACCGAGATCGACCGCGGTGAAGAAGGCTATCGTCTCGAGACACCATCTGGAGCAGAGGACGTCGATCAAGTGGTACTGACAGTTCCAGGGCCCGAGGCTGGGTCCCTGCTCGACGGGCTAGCCTCGGGCGCGTCAGCGCTGCGGGAGCTTACCTACAATCCATTTGCTGTGGTCTCATTGCGCGCGGATGTGGATCGGTCGGGGATGGGCTACCAGGTTGGATTCGATGCGGACATCCGCACGCTCGGAACGACGTGGAACGCAGCACTCTTTGAACGAGATGACCTCCATACGGCATTTCTCGGTGGTATGCACGATCCTGGTGTCCTCGAGCATGATGACGAACAACTGGGGTCACTCGCCGCAAGAGAGTTCGAGACGGTCACGGGTACGCCGGCGGAGGCATTCGATGTATGGCGGCTCGAACGCGGATTCCCCGCTTATGACGCGTCCTGGGATGCTCTCACGGACCTCTCGCTCCCAGACGGCGTCCACATCGCAACGAACTACGCGGGCCGAATGGGTATTCCAAGCCGGGTGCGTGAGGCGGCCGCACTCGCGGAAACGCTAGCCTGATCAACGCTCGATTGCCTTCGCGGTCTCGACGAATGTCCGGACGCCCTCGACTGGCGTGTCTGCATGGACACCATGACCAAGATTCAATATGTGCCCGTGTGGTCCGGCAGCATCGATAATGTCTCGGGTTCGTCGCTCGATTTCGTCCGGTGGAGCGAACAGCATTGCCGGATCCAGATTGCCCTGGACCGGCTGTTCATCGAGTTTCTCCCGCGCTGCGCCGATATCGACGGTCCAATCCAAACCAATCACATCGGCACCAGAGTCTACAAGCTCGTCGAACCGACCACCCATATTCCGAGCGAACGCGATCGTCGGCGCGTCAAGCGCTTCGAGGATCTCTCGGTGCAGTGGGAGAAGCACGTCGCGATACACTGCGGGGGGAAGCACGCCTGCGTAGGTGTCGAACAGCTGGACGACATCGGCGCCGGATTCGATCTGATACTCAAGCGATTCCCGGACCGCCGACGCAAACAGCGAAAGCAGTTCCTGGGCCGCTTCGGGATGTTCGGTTAAGAGACGCCGAAGTGGGAGATGGGACCGGGTTGAGCCGCCAGCGACCGCATACGAGGCCAGTGTGAACGGCCCCCCAGCAAACCCGATCAGCGCTGTCTCCGGGTCGACCCTGCGGTCAAGATCCGAGAGCAGCGCACCGACGTAGGATAATTCTTCGCGGACATCCCCGACTGTGCGATCGACATCCGCAGGCCCGTCGATGGGATTCTCGATGACCGGCCCAACGCCGTCCTCGATGTGATACGAGAAACCGAGTGGCTCCAGGACAGTGAGGATATCCGAAAAAATCACGAGGCCGTCCGGATCGTAATACTCCCGCGGAAGAAGCGTGATTTCGGCGGCGATCTCCGGCGTCGAAATCGCCTCAAGAAAGGAGTATTCAGCCCGAAGGTCCCGATATTCCGGAAGATGCCGGCCAGCCTGACGCATCAACCAAACCGGCGGCCGCTCGGTCCATTCACCGCGTGCGGCCCGTACGAGAAGCGAATCCATTTGCTATGATGACTGCAGGACTGGGAGCACCTTATCCCGTGCTACGAGATACCCGAAGCCGAGTATCACAAGCCCCATGAAAATCGCCCATAGTCGCGGCGTTCCTGTCACCTGGCCACTCAGACCGAGGTACTCTATTGCAAGTCCTGCGAGCGTGAGGGCGGCAGAGAGGAGCGTGTAGGCCACGAGGATAAGCGGCTCGGCCAGTTCGATAAAGACCTCTTCCATAGCGGTGCCTGGCCAGCAGTCCGGATAGGGGTTTCGAGACACGAGTCGTCACGTGGATGGATATTCGTTCGAGGAGTTTTGTTGAATAATGGAGACCGCGCGACGCTTGGACAAGCATTTATCCGCCGCCGGTGGAGGCGCACGCATGACCGAGCCGCGCGTGCTTATCCTCGGGCCGCCTGGAGCGGGAAAAGGCACCCAGAGTGCGAGGATCGCGTCGACATATGACGTGGAGCATATCACTACCGGTGACGCCCTGCGAGCGAACAAGGAGATGGATATTAGCGACATGGACGCCGAACACGATACCCCCGGCGAATACATGGATGCGGGCGATTTGGTCCCGGACGATGTTGTCACCGCGATCGTCGAAGAGGCGTTATCGAGTGCGGACGGGTTCGTCCTCGATGGCTATCCCCGGAACCGCGATCAGGCCGTGTCTCTCGATGAGATGGCTGACATTGATGTTGTGCTCTCGCTCGAGGTCGACCGCCAGGAACTGATTGATCGTTTGACAGGCCGGAGAGTCTGTAGCGAGTGCGGGACGAACTTCCACGTCGATTTTGATCCGCCAGCCGATCAGGGCATCTGTGACGAGTGTGGGGGAGAGCTTGTCCAGCGGGAAGACGACAGACACGAGGCGGTCCGCAATCGGTTAGACGTGTTCGATGCCGAGACGGCGCCGGTGATCGAGTATTACCGCGACCACCCCGGCTTCGAATCCATCGATGGCAACCGCCCGCCCGATCGCGTCTGGGACGCGATCGAGGAGGCGATCGAGCGACACGTACAAGGGAGCTAACCTCGGACACTTAGACAAGGAATGCCACGTACAGCGCAGAAAGTCGACGAACTCGCCGCCGAGGGCGAGTCGATGACCGACGCGCTCTCAGCGGTGCTCGATGTCGCCGAGTCCAAGGGGGCAGTGACGTGGAGCGACGTGAGCGACGAGCTCACAACGGGTGAGTGGGGCCGGTTGATCGAAACGGGCCTGTTAGTCGACGCGGATGGTGAGGGATTCGTCATTGACGACCCGGATGGTGTTCGCGAAGCGCTCGGTGAAGCAGATCCGGCCGACGAGGAGGAGGCGGATGGGAGCTGGTCGACGTATGACAAGGCGGCCGCTGTGGCCGCGGTCGGTATCATGGTGGGATACATGGATCCGGGGATTCGGGCCGCGGTCGGATCGGTCCTCGATATCTTCCTCGGACCCATTGAGAGCGTACTACCGTTCTATATGGTGATCATGATGTTGGCCGTGCTCACCGGGCTCTGGTCGACCCTCCTGCAGGATAATCTGATGAATATGGATGTCATGAGTGACTATCAGGAGAAAAACAAGGAGCTTCGCGAACGGCGGAAGAAAGCGAAGGAAC
>JBDGPQ010000080.1:0-3619 GCA_042219595.1 Haloarculaceae archaeon | reverse complement strand
CGTTCGAGTGCCCACTCGATGCCACAGCGCATCGCGGCCGCCACGTCAGTGACATGGATGAAATTCCGAGCCTGACTCCCCGGTGCATACACGGTCAGCGGCTCCCCGGCGAGTGCGCGCTCGGCGAAGAAATTGATCACGGTATCCTTCGTGATCGTTTTACCGTCGATGGAGTGGGCACCGTAGAGGTTCGATATCATGAACTGTACGGCGGGGAAGGCGCCATCGGCGTAGGTTTCGATGGCTCGCTCATTGAGGTACTTCGTGCGCCCGTACCAGTTCAGCGGATCCCGCGGATGGTCGACGGTAATCGGGAAGACGTGTGGATCTCCGAGGACGGCCATGGAAAACGGAAACAGCATCGCTGCGCCGGTTCGTCGGCACCACCACGCAACATGCTCGGTTCCGAGAACGTTCGTTTCGTATGCCCGGTCCGGCTCCGCCTCGCAGTCGTCGACGCCCGAAACGGCCGCGAGGTGAGCCACGGCGTCTGCGCCATCAAGCGCCGCTTCGAGGGCATCCCGATCCCGAACATCCACAGCTCGGATCGGAACCTCGCCGACCTGGTCGATCGTTCCAAGCGAGAAGTCATCAAGGCCGGTCAGCTCCCAGTCGGGGTGCTGTGCTTGTAGATCGGCAAGGAGTCGGCTGCCGATATAGCCCGCCGCCCCCGTGACGACGACCTCAGTCATGGTCACCCTCGCGGAATCGCCGAGCGAGGTCCCGGACACCTGCTTCGAGGTCCCACTCCGTCTCGAAGCCCGTCTCCGCCAGACGCTCAAAGTTTACGTGATAGGATGGCCCCGGGTGCTCGTCTTCGAGATACGTGATGTCGACCGGACCGACCGCGTTTCGGACCACATCAGCGACTTCGGCGACGCGAAAATTCCCGGAATCGGCGCCGACATTGTAGACGTCCTGCGGCCAGTCCGTCGGCGACAGCGCCGCAGCGGCATAGGCTCGCGCTGCATCCTGGACATGGATGAACGGCCGCCAGTTCGACCCATCACCGTAGACGGTCAGCGGTCGATCAGTGAGCGCGCGGAACACGAAATGGTTGACAACCAAATTGAACCGGATGCCCGGGGCGGCGCCGTAATTTGTCGACATTCGCAGCGCGGTCGTATCGAACCCATGATCCTCGCCGTAGTCTGCGAGCAGCGACTCGGCTTCGTATTTGGCTTCAGCATACGGGTTGATCGGTGCCGGCTCGACGCTTTCGCTTATTTCGGTACTCGTGGCCCGACCATAGACGTTACACGACGACGCAAATACGACGGTGTCGACGTCGAGCTTCCCCGCGGCCCGGAGGACGTTCTCCGTCCCGTCGTAATTGACTGCGAAGGTCTCATCTCTGCGGTCGTGCGTGCTCGCGGCACCGGTGATCGCGGCCAGATGAATCACCCGATCGACGCCGCGGGTGGCGCTCTCGACGTCACCATACTCGCGGACGTCACCACGGCGGAACTCGACGCTGCCGTCGAGTGTCCCGAACAGCGCTCGCGGTGAGCCGCTGGTCAAACTGTCGAGGACCACCGTCCGATCGACGCGGTCGTCGGCGACCAACCGCGGCACGAGCGCGCTACCGATATACCCGCACCCGCCCGTCACGAGGACGTCCATCGCGGCCGGTTAGGACCAGGGGGGCCAAGTACCTCCTGATCTCAAAGCCGTGGAACGCCCTCGTCCTTGAGCCGATCGGCGATGGTGTTCTTTTGAATCTCGTCGGTCCCGCCACCGATACGGTAGCCGCGTTGCAGCCGGTAGAGGTACTCGAGTGCATGCCCGTGTTGGTAGCCGTTAGCACCGAAGACTTGTAACGCCTCGCTAACCACCGATTCGACCATCTCACCGGCATAGAGGTTGGCAATATGGGTTCCGAGTGGGTCGGGGACGCGGCCCCGCTCGACAGCCGCTTTGGCCGTCTGGTAGGCCATTGCTCGGGACACTTCGAGTTCCTTGGCCATGTCTGCGAGTTTCCACTCCATGCCCTGGAAATCCCCGATCGGTTGGCCGAACTGCTCGCGGTCGCCAGCGTATTCGAGAGCGCGTTCCAGCGCACAGGCGGCGATCGTGTTCGCGTTTGACGCCACCGACAGCCGCTCCCAATTCAGGGCTTTCAGTTGCTCCTTGAAGGCGTCCCGGCCACGAACGAGGACGTGCTCTTCAGGGATGTGCACGTCGTCCATCGTGAACTGGCTCTGGGTATGGCCCGCCATGTTCGTGAAGTGGTTGGTGATCTCGACGCCGGGGTCATCGAAATCCATGATCACCGTCCCCAGATTGCCGTCCGGGAATTTAGTCCAACAGACTCCCGCCCGGGATTCTGGTACCCAACTCACCCAGATCTTCTCTCCGTTGAGGTATAGCTCGCCGCGATCCTCCTCGATCGTCGTGTTCATCGCCTTGACGTCCGACCCGGCCCCGGGCTCCGAGATCACGATGGCGATCATGTACTCGCCGTCGATCACGCCGGGTAGGTACTCCTCCTTCGCTGCCTCTGTGCCGAACATGTCGATCGCGCGGGCCGCGATCATGTGCGCGGAGTTGAAAAAGCGCGCCGTGTCCGGACAGACCCGACCGATGGCTTCGGACATCAGCATCGCCTCGAACTCTGTCAGGCCGCCGCCACCGTATTCTTCATCGAAGTTCACGCCCATGAGCCCGTTCTCAGCGAGGATCTCGATGTGTTCCCAGGGCGTTTCACCGTCCCAGGTCAGTGCCTTCTCGGCGAATTCCGATTCTGCGAGATCCCGGGTGGTGTCGACCAGCATTCGCTGCTCCGAGGAGAGTGAGAGCATGTTGCCGGTCTTCGCCGAGGCTTGCCTTAGCGCTAGGGGGCTCTCATTCGAGGACGTCTGGCAGGAAGCGGTCTTCGTGGGCGACGATCGCGTCCTCGTGCCGAGACAGCGTCTCGAAGACGTCTCGGACACCGGCCTCGAAGTCCACGGCTTGGCCACCGATATGATCGAGATACCGATCGTTTTCGATCTCCATCCGATGGGTTTCATCCTCGTCGCGGGGATTCTCGACATGCTCGACGGCGACGTCATAATCGAACTCCGTTGCCACATCCGCGATCGTTTCCGCAATCTCCACGATCGCGATCGGTCGCGTCACCTGGTTGTACACGGTCAGCGGATCCGGTCGTTCTGCTGGATCGCCAATGGCGAGCTGGGCAAGTCCCTCGACGACGTCCGGCAACGAGATGAACGGTTTGCGCTGCTCGCCCTTGCCGTAGACAGTGATGGGATAGCCTGCGACGGCCTGGGCGCAGAAGCGGTGCGCCACCGTCCCGAAGTAGTAGTCGAAGTCGAAACGCGTCTTCAGTCTGGCGTCCTCCCGGGTCTCGTCAATTTCCGTTCCATAGGTGATTGCCGTGCGGACGTCGCTGATCGGGAGCCCGAACTGGGTGTGCGCGAGCCGCATGTTGCCGGCATCGTAACTCTTGGTCTTATGATACCAACTTCCTGACATGTCCGGGAAGGGCACTTCGTCCCGCTCCCCGGCGTTTTCCATGACGGCACCACCCTCAGGGATGGGAAAGTCCGGGGCCCCATAGACACCAGTCGTGGTCGTCTCGACGAAGTGGGTGTCCGTCAGGTCGGCCTCCTCGAGC
>JBDGPQ010000239.1:0-3669 GCA_042219595.1 Haloarculaceae archaeon | reverse complement strand
CCGAATTCGCGGTGCTTGATCACCGGTTTCACGCCTTCAGCTCGGTTCGGCAGCGAACGCAATGGATTGCCCGGTAGTGTTTTACATCGGGTGCATCAGTTTCACCAGAGGTCCACTCCTGGCCAGTAGTTGTCATGAGCTGTGGTAGTTACCCGTCAGATGATTCAATCGCATCGAGAGAGGTATGTGAAGTACATCCCAACCAGATATCCCGTCAACCGGCCTGGCTAACCCTCGATTTCAAATATGAGAGCGCAGCAACGATTCCGGTGCTGAATCCAGGGCACCAAATCGAGAGACTCCGCAACAGAATCGAGGACTCCGACGAGCTCTCAGAGAGGGATCGCCAGGCCCTCCTGGCGTTCAGCGATGAAATGTATCTTCTCAGGACGGAGTACGGAGAACATCGACACGTGAAACTCCTCCGACACTGTACGCTGATGGCCGAGAACGCCGGAGGACTCGCCGACGCGCTGGAGGACCGCGAGGCCGCAGAGGAGATCGTCCGCTGGATCAACCGGACGTACGACAACGTCGAAACGAATCGCGATTACCGCGTTGCACTCCGGGTCTTCGGCCGCCGTGTTGCAGACGAAAACGGGGACGAACCGCCGGAGAGCATCAGCTGGGTCCCTTCGGGCACACCGAGGACCCACGATCCGAGTCCTGTACCAGCTGACATGCTAAAGTGGTCGGACGATGTCCGACCGATGATCGATGCGACGACCAACACCCGTGATGCGGCCCTGATCGCAACGGCCTGGGATTCGGGTGCCCGAAGCGGAGAGCTCCGGAAGCTGACGGTGGGCGACGTGACCGACAATCGAGACGAGCTCCAGCTTACACTCTCCGGCAAGACCGGCAAGCGAACAGTAACACTGATTCCTGCCGTTCCGTATCTCCAGCGGTGGCTCGCGGACCACCCAGCCCGCGATGATTCGGCGGCGCCCCTCTGGAGTGAACTCGCCCGGCCAGCGGAACTCAGTTACCAATCGATCTTACGGATCCTCAGGACCGCCGCCGAGCGAGCGGGTGTCACCAAGCCGGTCACGTTCACCAACTTCCGGAAGAGTTCGGCCAGCTATCTTGCTTCCGAGGGCATGAATCAGGCCCATCTCGAGGATCATCACGGCTGGGTCCGCGGCAGTGACGTGGCGGCTCGCTACGTGAGCGTCTTCGGCGAGGCGGCCGACCGCGAACTCAAACGGGTGCATGGAGTCCAAGTCAGCGGTGAGGAATCCGAGCCGATCGCCCCAGTGGACTGTCCACGGTGCGGACGGGCAACCCCACGGGACAAGGATCGGTGTCTCTGGTGCGACGAGACGATCGACGCGTCCGGGTCATCATAACACTCTTCCTACTGTATTACATGAATTACAGCATGGCCACTGTCAGCTTTCGGGTGCCGGACGACATCAAGGAAAAGATGGAAGCCCACGACGAAATCAACTGGAGTGCCGTCCTCAGGCGACATATCGAGAACGAAATCGCCGACTTGGACCGCCGGAACGTGGCCCACGCCGTCGCCACGAGTGAGCGCCTGAGCCAGGCGATCGACGAATCCGACGTGGCCGAGGAAAACACGGCTGAGGTGATCCGGGCGTTTCGTGACTCTCGGTATGGCGGTGAGTCGACCTAATGGCAACTATGGTGGCTGACGCGAGCGTGGTCACGAAGTGGTACGTTCCCGAACGCGACCACAAGCGGGCCCTTGCCTTGCGCGATG
The DNA here is from genome assembly GCA_042219595.1 of Haloarculaceae archaeon. Classification (GTDB taxonomy): domain Archaea; phylum Halobacteriota; class Halobacteria; order Halobacteriales; family Haloarculaceae; genus CAYLJD01. The sequence continues at coordinate 1,943 of JBDGPQ010000239.1, read as the reverse complement.
ACTATCTCAACGGTCGACACGATCTGGTGGCTCCCGCGCTCCTCCCATTCGAGGTGATTAACGCCCTCAAATTCAGTGGGCACTACGAGGGTGATCGGTTGATCGAAGCCGCCACGACACTCCCTGAATATGGGATCGAACTGATCCCCTACCGTGACGTAGGCCCGGTCGCAGAGCTCGCCGTGGAACTCGACATCACACTGTACGATGCGTCGTATCTCGCATTGGCCCACTCGAACGAAGCGACGCTCTACACCGCCGATTCACGGCTTCTTGAAACGATCGAATCGGGAGCATGTGCGGATCGCAGTGCACATATCCGAGCATACGGCGGTTGAGATCCATCCACGCTGGCAGACTGGTGCTCCGCTGAGGTCCACGAGTGCCCCGCGAATGGTGCAGCTACCGTCTCCCTAGTCCGACGACGTACAGAGGTCTTCCAAGTCATCGACGAGTTGCTGGGTTCGTGAGAGGAGCGCGTCGACATCCTCATCAAGTTCGTCGTAGCCGTAGTCGGCCTGCTGTCGGAGCTCCGAAAGTTGACTGAAGAAGCGGCCGTCCGCCGTGGGGCGTCGCCAGCAGCGATGATTTCCGATCCAAACAAGGAAAGAACGCCCCCGTGAGAGGTGGGCTCGAACCCACGGTCGTAGAGGACTGCTTGGACGGCGTGGAACGCGGCGTAATAGAGGCGGTTGATCACTGCAGCGTCCGAGAGGTCGGCCGCTCGCGCTTTCGTGCCGTCGTCAAGTGCCTGCTGGGCCTACTCGAGTTCCCGGCTGACAGCAGGATTCGTGTCGTCAGAGTCAGCCATACGAGCGCCCCTCAGTGACGACGTTTCGGATGAACGGATTTCCCTCTCGACGGTAACGATCGAATGTGGTTTCCGAGAGGATGTGGAGTTCGACGGCAGGCCCATGTTCGATTGTCACGTCGAGGGCGATATCGCGGAGCGAGTCGGCGGTGCCATCGCGAGCGGTCGCTTCGTCCAAAACGATGAGAAAGTCGACGTCGCTCGATCGTCCGTTGGCATCGCCGCGGACGATCGAGCCGAAGACGTATAGTTCGACGATGTCGTCGCCGTGCCGGGACCGCGCTCGGTCGACGAAGGCCGCCGCTGCATTGGTATGGGCGTCGGCGGGGAGTGACTCGGACGCGGTCTCGTCACGCATGCGTTTGAATACGCGCCTCGGTGTGATTTATCTTCGGACAAAGCGTATAGATCGGTGATAAAGCCGACAACTCGCGATACAAATCATGAAGTGAATATATCTCTCATCAAGGGATAGCGTTGAAACACGGTCACGGCTAAAGTGCCACGGAGAACCGGGCAATCCCAAGATTGTGGTCACTTTATCGACAAGTTCACATAGTTCGAGCGGGAGCCCACCCCTTCCACAGTAGTTGCCGAAGTACCTCCTGGACACACCGCTCCAGCGGGCCCGTCAGACGAGTGTGTCTGACGGCTGTATGACATAGTCTTAGGGAAAGTGCCTGTGGAAATAGTGTATGTCCAGTACACCCACAGGCGGACCTGAGTACACCGAACAGAAGCTTAATACTTTCCTCGATCGGGTGCTGTCGACCGCGGACACCACGGTTTTCAAACAGTTGGATCTTGACGTCCACCACCACGCTCGATACGACCAGTCTCGGTTGCTCGATCTCCTTGCTCACTGTGGCGCGTCCGGCGAGTTTGCAAACGGCGGTGCCCGCACGCGCCGGGTAGCAACCGGCGATCGCTCGAAGCTCCGTAGCGACCGCCGAAGTCCGGACGCGAAAGCACTTGGTCACCATCTCCGCGTCCTCGATCGGGACAGTATCGACGAGCAATTCGAGAGTGCGTTCGAGGAATTCCATCGATTGGGCAAGCGCGCACGAATCTTCGAATGCCCGGTCGTCTGGTTCGACGAACTCTTGATCAACCTCCCGTTCGATCCAGAGGC
>JBDGPQ010000141.1:0-3704 GCA_042219595.1 Haloarculaceae archaeon | reverse complement strand
GGACGGCACGGGCACGGTCGCCGTGACCGGGGGGACATGGGCTCGCCTCGATGCACCTGTTCATCCAGCGCCAGGTGAGGAATTTGCTGGCATCGCCGCGGCCGGGGGCGTCCTCGACGGCGGCCTACCACATTATGAACGTGGGGGGATACTCGGCGGACCGCAAGCCGGTGGCCGTGTGCGCATCGCCGGCACTCGGGTCGGACGATTCAACGGTCGGAGTGTCGAGTGGGACGATATTAACGTCCGAGCAAACGGTCAGTCAATAACCGGTCTCGCGCTCTCGCCCGGCCGGGAAGCACTCGGCGCGAAGTTGGTCGGTCGCGGGATGGACCTCGCCGTCGGTGAGACTGTATCCGTAACGTTCTCTTGATGGATTGATTCCACGGTCGGCCGGCGACACTCACAACGGAACGTCGTCAAATTGCATTACCTCGCCGAACAGCCAGTCGGCATGATCGAGCGCGTATTCCTTGTGAGCCTCCTCGATGCACCCGATCGCTTCCTCAACCAGAACTGGCCGGTAATCTCGGAGGCCGGCGCTACCGGCAGTGTGAAGGACGCACACGTTTGCTAACGTGCCACCGAAGACGAGGTTGCGGATGTTATGGGCGGCAAGCCAGCCCTCGAGTTGCGTCTGGTAGAAGGCATCATAGGTGTGTTTTTCGACGACGAGGTCGTCGTCTCGCGGCGATAATTCCTCGACAAGCTCGGCATCCCAGGTGCCCTCTACGACATGCTCGCCCCACTGGTCGAATTCATCGTAATAGTGGGCGTCATCGAATTGTTCAGGAGGGTGCACGTCGCGTGTAAACACGACGCGGGCACCCGCCTCACGGGCCCGCTCGACGAGCTGGGCACACGGCTCGATGGCCGCTTCCGAGCCGGGTGCGTAAAGGCTGCCGTCGGGGTGGCAGAAGCCGTTCTGCATATCGACGATGACAGCTGCAGTATGGTCCGGATTCATGTCTAGTACGTCGGTTCCGTCGATGAAGTGTCTTGCCGAAGCAAAACCGTCTTGAGGCCAGCAGGCGGGCGACTTTTCCCCGCCCGGACGAAGCGGGGGGTAATGCGGGCTATCGTGGTGCTCGGCGTTGTCGTTTTGATGGTCTGTGCCGGCTGCGCGGCACCCGTGAATCCGTCGGATAGCACGACCCGACCGGGGAGCGATACCGCCGCCGGTCAGCCTGCCGGGATGGCGACGGCTGATGACCCCGCCGAGGACCGACTTGGTTGGGAGGATGGGTACTGGCATAACGCAACGCTGACTACGGTGGATCCGGACGACGGCTTCAGTGCTGATGAGCGGCACGCCGTCTTGGCGCGAGCCAAAGCACGCGTCGAATACCTCCGGGGTCTCGAGTTTGCGGGCGACGTCGATTTCTCGATTCGGTCGCGATCGAACCTGAGTACGGGCAGCGGCGATCCGAGTGCGGCATTACGACGCTTTGATAATGCGAAATTCGAAGCGCTATTCCTCGTCGGCGGGGAAACCGACTCGATCGAGACGCAATCCGAAGCCCGCAACGAGTCCATCGCCGGATATTATTCGCCCGCCGAGGACGCCATCGTCCTCGTCTCTGATTCGTCGACGCCGACGCTCAGGAGCGAGCGTACGCTAGCGCACGAACTCGTGCACGCCCTGCAGGACCAACACTTCAACCTCTCCGCACTTCCCGCTGCGAAGACACGGGATGCACATAACGGGCGGAACGGACTCCTCGAGGGAGATCCCACGGCTGTGGAGCAGGCATACATGGAGCGATGTGGAGCAGAGTGGTCTTGCGTCCACACCGACACCGCGGCGACCGACGGCGGAGGAAGCAACCCCTCTTCCCCGCATTTGGGCGTATTCATGCTCCAGTTCTTCCCATATAGCGACGGTCCTGACTTTGTCGAGGCTGTCCGGGCTGAGGGCGACTGGGCGACCGTGAACGACGCATATGGAAATCCTCCAGATACGGCTGCGGAGGTTATCAATCCCGCAGCGTATCCGGATTTCTCGCCACGGAACGTGTCGTTGACAGACAGTCTCCGGAATGGCTGGGAGCGTGTCCGGCCGCCCAACCGAGCGGATCACGGGACGCTTGGGCAGTCAGCACTCGCGGCGGCATTTGGGTACACAATATACGACGACTATAACGAATCGGCAGTCCTGACCCCTGAGGAATTACTGAATCTTGGCCCCGGGGGTGTCGATAGCACGGATCCGATCAAATACGATCCCCCGCCGGTTCGAGGCTGGACCGGTGACCGGATCCACGTCTACCACCGCAATGAGGCCACAGCGTACCGATGGCGACTGACATGGGAATCGGCATCCGCCGCGACTCGGTTCCTCAATGCGTATCAAGACCTGCTCCGCCATTGGGGCGGTAAACGAACGGATGCCGGTGATTGGCGACTCCCGGCAGAGAGCCCATTTGCAGGAGCCTACCACATCGACCGTGTTGGTGAGGTCGTCACGGTCGCTCACGCCGACAGCCCGGGAACGCTCGCGGATATCAGCCCCGCAGCGCGATGACCCGCACAATCGCTCCCGTCGGGATTGTCGTGCTTGTCCTACTTACGGGGTGTCTCGCCGCAGCGCCCGCCGAGTATCCGGATGATGATAATCAGCTGGGATACGAGGCCGGATATTCAGCGACCGACCAACTGGCTGTAACGACCAGCGACGGTCTCAATGCCTCTGAACGCGCAGCGGTGACGGCCAGGGCGATGGCTCGACTAGAGGTGCTCCGCGACCTCGAATTTCACAAACCGGTGACAACTCGGGTGATTAGCCGCGCGCAGTACCTCGACAACCGATCCGGGGGGAGTAATCCGACGCATGTCGCCTGGAACGGACAAGTCTGGGAAGCGTTGTTCCTCGTCGGCGAGGATGCCAACGTCTCGTCGGTACTTGATACCGCTCTCGGCGCACGGGTGATCGGATTCTACGTGCCCGGATCCAATGAAGTCGTGATCGTCAGCGACAGCGCCAGCCCGGAAATCAGCCGTGGCACACTCGTCCACGAGTTGGTTCACGCACTGCAGGATCAGCACTTCGGCCTCGATCAACGGCGTTCCACGCAGGATGGGCAACTCGCTCGGAACGGCGTGGTCGAGGGGGAAGCCAACCGGCTGCAGGGATTATACGAGCGTCGATGTGGGCGCACGTGGGAGTGTGTGAGAACACCCGGAGGCGGCGGTGGAGAGAGTTCCCTCGGTCGCTGGGCGGAGAACGTATTCAGCGTTATCTTTACCCCGTACGCCGCCGGGCCACGGTTCGTCGACGCCATCGCCGAACGACGGGGAAATGAGGGGCTGAACGATCTCTACACGGCACTGCCTGAAAGTACGGAGCAGATCATCCATCCACAGGCCTACCCAGATGAGAGGCCTATTGACGTCGAGATTCCTGACCGCTCCAACGACCAGTGGCACCGGTTTGATCATGACCCGGTGGCGGACACCGTCGGCGAGGCCTCGATTTTTGTCACCATGGTCGCCAATGACATCGGGCCGGGTGTGGCACGGTACGGATATGAGCACCCAGCCTCGGTCGGGTGGGGCGGCGATAGCGTGGTCCCATATCGGAATGGGGATCGATTCGGCTACGTGTGGACGACGGTCTGGGACACGCCGAATGACGCTGAGGAATTTCTGGACGCCCACCGACGGATCCTCGATGGCGAGAATGCTGCCGAACTCGACGGTGGACG
>JBDGPQ010000068.1:0-3717 GCA_042219595.1 Haloarculaceae archaeon | reverse complement strand
GGGCGATTCTTACCGAGGTCGCGGAGGGCCGAGGCTCCGAACACGGCGGGGCCTACCTCGATATCGCGAGCCGGCGCTCGGCGGAGTTCATCGAGCAGAAGCTCCCCGCGATGGTCCATCAGTTCGAGGAACTCGCGGGTATCGATATCACTGAGGAGCCGATGGAGGTAGCACCGACGTGCCACTATATGATGGGTGGAGTATCCGTTGATCCCGAAACCCAAGAGACGAGCGTGCCTGGCCTGTATGCGTCTGGCGAGGTCGCTGGCGGACTTCACGGGGCGAACCGGCTCGGCGGCAACTCCCTATCGGATTTGCTAGTATTTGGCAACCGTGCCGGTGTTCACGCCGGCGAACGGGCTGCGGAGATGGCGGAGTATCCCACGGTCGATGACGATGAGATCGAGCGCTGTAGAGCGTATCTCGAGTTCCCTTTCGAGAATGACACGGACGCCGGCGCCGATCCGTTCAGCCTCCACGAGGAACTCAATGAGGTGATGGAGAATCATGTCGGTATCAGCCGGGATGATGCGGGGTTGTCTGCGGGTATCGAACGGCTCGAGGACCTCCGTGAGCGCGCCGACAATCTCGCTGCGTCGGGGCCGCGTGACTATAATACGGGCTGGCAGAAGTGCTTCGACGTCCGCAATATGATCGACGTCGGGCTAGCTATCGCCCATGCGGCTCGGCGGCGGACTGAGAGCCGTGGGGCCCACAGCCGGACTGATTATCCGGAGCCCGATGACGATCTGGGGAGTGTCAAATTTGCTGTTCGCCTGGAGGACGACGAATTCCGGCTCCAGCGGGAGATCGTTCCGGAGCCCCGCGACGAACTCCAAGAGATGCTCGAACTCGACCAGGAGTGACTACCATGAGTACAGATACCAACGACGCCACGACGAGCGAAGAAGCAGAGATCACCAGTACGGCCGATACCGCCGACATGGCCGCGGAGACAACCGAATACACCCTCCGGGTGTTCCGGGGTGATGACGACGAGGGCGAGTTCGTTGAGTACGATGTCCCGGTTCAGGAGGGCATGGTCGTCCTGGACTGTATCCACTGGATTCAAGCCAACGAGGCGCCCGATCTCGCGGTGCGATGGAACTGCAAATCCGGTCGATGTGGCTCCTGTAGTGTCGAAATCAATGGCCTGCCGAAGCTGGCTTGCATGACACGGATGGCCGACTATGACCCGGACGAGCCGGTGACAGTCACGCCAATGACCACCTTCCCGGTGATCAAAGACCTGGTTCCCGACGTCTCCTGGAACTACGAGGTCAACGAGGAGATCGAACCATTCTCCCCCGACCAAGATGCCGACTTCGAATACTACCAAGAAGACGTCGAACGCGCCCGTGAGTTCCGGAAATGCATCGAGTGCTTCCTCTGTCAGGATGTCTGTCACGTCCTCCGTGAGCACGACAAGAAGGAGGAATTCGCCGGCCCGCGATTCTTCGTCCGCTCGGCTGGGCTGCACTTCCATCCGGAGGACACCGCCGATCGAACGGATTGGCTCGCGGACGCATCGGGTGACGGGGGTGGCGTCGGCTATTGCAATATTACCCGGTGCTGCTCGAACATCTGCCCGGAAAACATCGAGATCACCGACAACGCAATCATCCCGCAGAAGGAGGCCGTCGTCGACGAGCGCTTCGACCCGCTCCGGATGATCGGGCGCAAACTTGGGCTACTCTAATACGGATGGTATCGACGGTTCTCGCCGCGGTCGCGGGCATGGCCATGCTGGTGATCCTCGGGACAGTCCTCGGCGCGGTCCACCGCCGCGAGCGGTTACTGTTCGTTCCGGGAATCCTCCTGATCGTTCTCGGCCCACTCCTGGCCGGTGCACTGCCTGGCGCCGCTGCCGTCGGTATGATTCTTGGTGTCGTAGGCGCGGCGGCGGTTCTCGGCAGCACGATTCCACTGCTCAGAGAGTCCGCGCGAACCGGGTGATGACACCCACCCCAGACTGCGCCATTGAAGGGTGCGATCGGGATGCTTCCTACTTCCGATACACACCAGAGGAAAACGGGTGGCTCCCGGTGTGTACGGTTGATGCCCGGACGTGTCACCCGTCGCTCGAAATCCACGCCTGGCTCGAAAGCGGGTACCTCAAGCCGGCGGAGCTTGGTCGGCCGTGCGGGCCGCCGGATATCCCCACGGCCGGCCGTGGCGTTGCGTTCCAACGCATCGTCGAGGAAGCGATGGGGTGGGATCGATGAGTGGCGAGGACGGAGCATTGACCCTCGCGTTTACGCTCGGAGCGTTCGAGGCGTTAGCCGACCCTCGCGCAGCTGTGCGTGATGCCCGGCGGTGGAGCCAATACGTTGGGATCGTCGATGATGACGAAACCGCCGTACAGCGGGCCGCCCAGCGGGCCGGCATCCAGCAGGATTACGATGTCGGCATGGATCGTCAGTCTACACTCTCGCGACTGAAGTGGGAGGCGGATACGGATCGCTATGTGCTGGTCGGGACTGACGAGGATGATGCCGATCTGGCCGACTATGTAAACTGGGAGTTCCGTGCGATCGACGAGGCGGCAGCTCGAGCGGGTTGGCGGCTCGAACGGAACACATCGACCTTCGAACGGCTCCGAATCCGGCTGAAATACCTGATCACGAGGGTGTCGTCCGGCCAAGACCAATGACGATCGCGGCCGCTCCGATCACGAAGACGATCAGTGTCCCAAACGCAAATGTGAACGTCGTCTGACCGGCGACGAATCCGACATATGCCGGGCCGATGCTGGCGACGATCAAAAAGGTCGACCGAAGGGCTCCGAAGTCTCCACCCTTCGAATCCTCCTCAAACGTGTCCATCAGGTAGGCCTGCATCACCGGTGGAAACATCTTCCCGCCACCAGCCCAGACGAGGGCACCGGCAAGGGCCCAGATCGGAGCCGGCGCGAGCACGAGCAATACCAATCCCACGACAGCGAACAGGAGTCCGGCGCCGCAGACATACAGGCGGGGATAGCGATCGCTTAGCCGGCCAGCCAGCGGCTTCACGACGAGACCGAGAGCAAACATCGCACCAAATATCGCGCTGGCAGCGGTCGTCGAAAAGCCGTGATCGATCGCCAGCAGCGTTGGGATGAACGCCACAGCACCCTGTACGGTCGTCATATAGAGCATGTACGCCAGCGCAATCCACCGCACTTGCGTGAAGGACCACAGTCGCCCAGCGGTCTCACGAAGGCCGATATCGAACCGAGCAAGAACGATCGGTTCCCGCGCGATCACGAACAGTGCGACAAGAATGGGGAGAACTGCCACTGCAACGATCCCAAACGTAAGTTGCCATGCAGCCACAGCGAGGATTCCGATTGCAGCCGCCGCGGCGGAGAGTCCGGCCACATCGATCGAGGCATTGATGAGTCCGAATGCCTGGCCGCGACGGGCGGTGAACAGGTCGGACAGGAGCGCGCGGCTTGCGGGTCCATAGAGCCCCTCACTTGCACCGATCAACCCGGCACCGAGAACGAGCACGAGGTAGGTCGGAGTAAATGATAGCAGCGCGGCCCCGAAGCAGACAAGGGTCAGACTGCCGAGGAGGACAGTTCGGCGAGAGAGTTGGTCGGCCATCCGACCGCTGGGATATTGCAGCAGAGCCCAGGACGCAGTCCCGATCGAGAGTGCGATCCCTGCTCGAAACGGCGTGATACCGAGGTCGGCGATGATCGCGGGAAGGAGCGGCGACAGGACGCGTCGG
>JBDGPQ010000182.1:0-3741 GCA_042219595.1 Haloarculaceae archaeon | reverse complement strand
GACATCCAGCGTTTCCCGCACAGCGAGTGGTGGCTTCTCGGCAAGCGTCTCAGCAAACCGGGTGACACGCTCCGGCACCTCCTCCACTGGGAGCGCCTCCTCCACCAGACCCCATTCAGCAGCAGTCGAGCCATCGATCCGTTCACCGGTGACCGCGAGCCGCTTTGCTGCACTCGGCCCGACTTCTGCCCGGAGGACTGGGAGCGTCCGCCCGGCGACGGTCAGACCGAGGTCCACCTCGGGGAGGCCAAACTCGCTGTCGGCAGCGGCGAACCGGAAGTCACAGTCGAGTGCGAGGGCGAGGCCGCCACCGAGGCAGTAGCCATGGATCTCGGCGATGACAGGGGCCGGAAATCGACTGGCCGCCTCGTAAACGACATCGGGACGCACGAGCGCAGAGCCTTCAGCGAATTCGTCGACATCAGCGCCGGCACAGAAGGCTCGACCGGCGCCGCTGACGACGACCGCTCGCACCGGGACGCCGTCCCCGTCGGCGTCATGGTCCGCGAGCGACTGGAACGCCTCCACGTACTCACGCCGTAACGTTGCAGAGAGGGCGTTCAATGAGTCGGGCCGGTCAAGCTGAATTCTGGCGATACCGGTCTCCGCATCGAGCGTCAGCGTGACGGTCTCGAACTCCGCGTCGAGCATAAACGCCGTCCGCGGGCCCTGTACTTAGGTTGGCCGGGCTGGTCTCACCACCCCGGACCAAGGAGTCGATTGGCGAGAATCAGCACGATCGCCGCGATGAGCAGACCGGCGACGAGTCCGTACGCCGGAAGCCAGCCGGCAAGATCCGCCACCGTCCCGACAATGACGCTCCCCGTCGACCCCACCAGTCCGGTCACCGCCCGGGCAAGGCCGAAGCCCACGCCCCGCTCACCGTCGCCGAGGTAGTCCATATACCGGGACTGAATGGGCGCTGCGAAGGAGATGCCAAGGCCAAGCACCACCGCGCCGAGGATCGCTGGGACAGCCAGGGCGAACAAGAGAATAACCAGCCCGCTCACGACCCCGGTAAAGGCGAGCGCTATGGCATAGTCACGGCCAACTCGATCCGAGAGCCGACCGGTGTTGGGCATCGCCAATGCGGAGAACAGATACACGATGCCGAAAACCGTCCCAGCCTCAGTGGTGGAGAGCCCCCTGAACTGAACGAGAAACGTGGGCAAAAACGATGCGACGGACCCGAATGCAAACACCCCGATGGTTCCGAGGACGGCCGTGAAAGCGATCTGTGGCCTGGAAAGTACCGCGACGGCGCCGCTCGGGGTAAGACGAGAGCGTAACGATGCCGTGGTATCCGGCGGTGTGGGACGGATCTGCGTGGCGAATAAAACGAGTAGCGGCGCCACAAGAGCGGTCGTGAGCAGTGGGGCCGCCCGCCACCCAAGCCGGACCGCCACGAACACCGCCGCGATCGGTGCGATCAGGCCGGCGATGTTCGCTCCCGCCACGTGGATACCGAGGGCACTGCCGGTGTTCGTGAAGCGCTTCGTTAATAGTGAGGAGCCGGCCGGTGGATAGAGCCCCACACTCCCGCCAAGAAGAACGGCAGCTATCAGGAACAAGCCGTAGATAGGGGCAATAGCGACGAGGACGCTGGTCAGACCGGCTGCCGCGAGCGCTGCGAGGACGATGGATTTCTCGCCATAGCGATCCGCGAGGGCGCCCGCCGGGTATTGAGCCACCGCATAGGCTGCCCACATACAGGTGAACGCCAGGCCGATCGCTCCGGTTGAGACGGAGAGGTCATCGATGATCGCGGGAACGAGCGGGCTGAGGACGAGCCGGGCGAAGAGTGAGGAGAAGGACGCAAGCAGTGTTAATGCAAGGAGGACGGTCCGGCGACGATCCATCGGTCGGCCGGTCCGTGCGGCGGTCACGGAATAGGTCTTCCCATTGCGTCGCGGATCGGGCGAACGTAAGGGGAATTGACCCGACGTGCCGATTCAAGTCGTGTGCTCGTCGCGACGCAGACTAGCGATCAGCATTATCAATCTGGGGATGTCCGGACGCTTCGCACCTGAACGGATTCAGCGACGAAAAGATATGTCGCTGTCAAGCGGCGACTCGAGCAGGTCGAGAAATCGTCAGTCCGCGGAGACGGTTTCCGCCGTTTCTGCTTCCTCTTCGGCCACTCGCTCCGCCTTCTCCTCGGCCTCTTTCTTCGCTTTGATCTTCAATACCAAGATGGCTTCCGTCCTAAGTTATTTCAGGAAGAGTCACTATTTGCTGAGTATGGCAACGACCCACCGCGATGATCCTCGAGACATATACGATGCATCTCTCGCCCGGTTGCGGTCGGCGGCCGAGTCTGGCGAACTTTTGGGTGAGGATCTTAAGAGGATTGAAGCCGTCCTGGATGCTCTTGATCCGGTGGAACCGGCTAAGGTGTACAAGGCGAATGGAAGCAGTCGGGAGACTTTAGCACCGAAAACCCTGAGCAATTACGTGACCAGGCTTCGACTCGCTGCAGTCGAGGCGGACGGCAGTTTACTCGAACAGGATACTGAAAGCATCAATGAGCTTATGGCCGATATGGCGACCGGAGCGGCTGAAGTGGCCCCTTCGGACGGCTACGCAAGCGGGACGGTGGGGCAGTATCAGTCAGCGCTAAAAGCATTCTACCGTTACCACGATGGCCATGAAGTCGACCCCGAGGCGATTCCGGTGTTTGCTCCGGATGATACCACCGTGGAGGAGCGAGACATGTTTACCGTCGACGAGATTCAGGCAATGCGTGACGCGATTGAGAGCGCGCGGGAACGCTGTCTGTTCGAATTGCTCGCCTATACCGGCCAGCGTATCCGCGTGATTCAGACGCTGCGGGTGAAGGACGTGAACCTGGCCGAGGGAGTTCTATATATCAACGAGACCTCCGACGGGCTAAAGGGGGCGCAGGGAAAGCGGCCGCTACTTGGTGCCGAGGAGTATGTCCGACAGTGGCTAAACTACCATCCAACGAATGAGCCCACGGACTACCTGATTACACCGAAGGCGACCGGCGGTGGGACGCCTGGCGATATGATTACCCAGGATACGATACGCTATCACTTGCGGAAGATCGCAGACAAGTCAGAAGTCAACAAAGATGTGCATCCACACATCTTTCGGCACTACTTCACAACGATTGCAAAACGAGACTATGGGATGGATGACGCCTATATCAAAAAGCTTAGAGGCGACGCTCCGGGCTCGAATGTGATGGAAACTACCTACCGTCACCTGAGCGACGCGGACGCTGTGGAGCACGCCACTGCGAAGTATCGCGGCGAGGAACCCGAACAACAGGACTCCCCTATGACGCCGGACACTTGCCCGACATGTAGCGTGACGCTCAGCCCCGGTGCGAAATCTTGTGAGCGTTGCGGATCTGTGTTTACCCCTGATGCCAGAGCCGCCCGAGACACCGTTACGGACGAAGCCAGTCAGGCGAAAGAATCAGCAGATTCCGTGGAAGAGTTCAAGTTGCTAGACCAGCTTGAACAGGTTGCTCGGGACAATCCCGAACGCGCCGCTGAGGTGCTAGGAGACCTGCTCGCCGATTAGTGCCATGATTTCGGAGTGAATAATTCGCGAACGTTCATTTGGAGAGATCTACTGGGGGACTGTTTGGATCTTGATGCTGACTCGATGGGAAAATCTGCTCCCGTAGCCAGGGTAATGGCAATGTATGGGGCACATGAGACCGAGCTGTATTCGGCGGCTTCGACCGCGCGCTGCTGACTGGTCCAGGTG
>JBDGPQ010000123.1:0-3817 GCA_042219595.1 Haloarculaceae archaeon | reverse complement strand
AAAGGTGCTGAGATACGGGTCATACATCGCGTCAAGCGCAGCTTCGCTCGCTCCAACCAATGCTGTGCGCGTCCGGTCCCCAACCGCAAGCGCGCCGAAAGCCGGGTCAGCGGTGGGCCCGTCGAATCGAAGCGTTGCCAACGACCCATCAGCGAACGTCACCTCGACGCTGGAGGTGTCCGTCCGGCGCACCGGATGGACTGATTGCCAGTCGCTTCCGACGAGTCGACGACCTGCATCGACGACGTGCACACGATAATAATAGAAGTCATTGTAGCCGACGAGATGCACCGTCCGAGAAGCGGTGTTGCTGCGGAGGGCGGCAAAATCCGGATGGAAGGGCAGGGCCGAGCCACCGTAGAGAGGTGGGTCAGCGACCGAAAGTATGCGATCCAAATCCGCCATGGAGCCGGCGACAGGCTTGTCGATCAGTGTCGGGATACCAGTCTCGAGGAACGGGACGGCGAGGTCGACATGACGATCCCAATCGACCGTCAGCACGAGCGCCGCGTCGACGACATCGATGAGCGCCGCTGGATCGTCGTACCGGGTGGCGTCGAACTGTTCGCACACCGATGCGACGTACTCGTCGTCTCGAACGGTCCCGGTGTCCCAAATGGCGGCAATCGATGCGCCATTCGCTGCCAGCGTTGTTGCAAACGCCTCCCCGTGGCTCGTGTCAAGACCGAGGATCCCAACGTCTACCATAGTGCCCGTAGTGGGATCAACCGGGAAAAACCGGCCGCTCAGAAGATGCCGTAGCCGAAGTACGCCAGCACTTCGTTGAGGTAGTTGATGATGATGGCGATGACCGTGATGTACCCGAGGACACCGATCACGTTGACTGCAGTGGGATTCGCGTACTCGCCCATCATGTCGCTGTCCCGAGCGATGTCAAGGACGATGAATGCAAGGAGTGGGAAGGCGACGACAGCGATGGCCTGTGCCAGCCGGAGGAGTTCGATCGGCGAGCTCGAACCGCCGGAAAGAATGACCGCGAGGAGGCCGAGAATCATCGCAGCCATCGTCCAGTACTTCACCTGTCGTGAGTCCATGCGAGCATCGCGATCGAAGCCGTCGATCAGGAGGGTTGCACCGATGAGCGCGTTCACGAACAGTGACGACAGCGTGGCGAAGAAGAATCCGATCGTGAACAGGTAGAAGGCGGCCGGGCCGACGAGCGGTCGAAGCTGCTCAGCCATGCCCTGGGCGCTGAATACCGGATCAGTCTGCCCGTAAATCACTCCAGCGCTCGTGAGCATGATGACGATGACGATCAGCCCGAGAATGCCGATACCGATGAGGGTGTCCATTCCCTCATCAGCGAGCTTGTCGGGGCCCCACTCCTTCTCGTTCATCAAATTGGTCTGATACACCGCCGCTGCGATCGAGAAATTCGTCGCGGCAAGGCCGAGAGCGAGGAGGATGGCATCAGTATCCGGGAACGTCGGGACCAATCCCCCTGCCGCCGCGCCGACATCCACTCCGACGAGCACGAGAGTGCCAACGAACCCGACGATCATGATGCCGACAACGATCTTGACGAGAAGTTCAACCTTGTCGTACAGGTCTGGCGCCCAGAGGAAGATGATCGCGACGGCCGTGAAGATGATGGCCCAGTTTTGCGGACTCAGGGTATCGAACAGTGCCTCGGAGGCGAACCCCATGGCGGCGTTGTTCCCGGCTTGGAATGACAGTATTGTAAGAAATGCTAGGATGCCACCTGCCTTCGCGACAGTATCGCCGTATTTCTGCCGGGTAGCGCCGAAGATGGTCTCGCCGGTTACCAGGCCGATGCGAGCGGCCATCCAGGTATATGTTATCATGAATATCGTCGCGGCGACGGGGACCCAGAGTAACTGGTACCCGTAGAGGCTTCCCGCGATCGTCGACAGCGCGATGCTCCCCGGCCCCACGACGACGGCCGCCAACACCAACGCCGGTCCGACGGCGCGGAGTCGATCCATCACTGACCTGTCTGCTGTGCTCCCTGACATATCCGGGGGGCATACCCCGGTGTCTCTTATAACTTTCCCCGGATTTCTGCCCGAACGTCCATTCCGACCCCGGTCAGGCGGGCCCGACAACCTCGTTTCGAAGCGTCCCAACGCCTTCGAATTTAACCTCAACAACGTCACCATCAGCGAGTGCGTCCGGGCCGAATGGCGTGCCGGTTGCGATCAAGTCGCCTGGCTCCAAGGTCAGAAGTTCGGAAATATCCGCCAGGAGTTCTTCAACGGAAAAGAGCATCTGTTCCCGGGTCGTCTCTTGCTTGCGTTCGCCATTGTGATAGAGTTCAAGCGTCGCATCCGCAGGAACCTCGTCTGGTGTTGCGACGACTGGACCAACGGGGAGCGAGCCGTCGAATGCCTTCCCTCGAACCCAATTGCGCTCAACCTCCTGATCATCACGATTCGACACGTCATTGACGCAAGTGAAGCCCTCAATGTAGTCCATAGCCTCAGTCTCGTCGACCGACCGACACTGCCGTCCGATTACGATCGCAAATTCGGCCTCGAAGTCGACAGTCTCCCTGTTCGGGGGGAGTTCGATCCTGTCTTCATGCCCGATCACGCAGTTCGGCGTCTTGAGAAAGAGTTCGGGCCGCTCCGGACGGTCTCCTAGGTCGGACTCCTCACGATGGTCCATGTATCCACCTGCCTGACAGATCACCTTCGTTGGATCTGTCGGGGGCAACACCTCCACGGTATCCGGAGCATAGGCTCTGCCGCCGGCGAAAAATCGGCCATCGCGTCGCTCACCACGCCGTACAGCGCCGGTCTGTGTCCGGAATCGAACCAAGTGCATGTCGATCGCCGCCCGCTTCTCCCGTTGGAACCTTGCCTCTTGCGCCGCTGAGGAGCATAGTGCTTAGGAGTAGCGGGTCCACAGATCAGTCCATGCGCGCCGCCAGAAACGATCGATCAGGCACCTGGCACCTGCTTGGATCGCGGGGCTGCGGCGTCGAACCTGACGGCGAGAAAGTCGATGGTTCCTGGGCGGAGGTTCGGGACCGTGTCGACCGCGACACCGACGGGTCCCGGTGCATGCGGTGTCGCTGGCCGTGATTCAAGCCTTGTAGACGCGTGTATCCGGGTTGAAATCGAGCCATGCAAACCAAAACAGGCGCGCGGTTCGTTCAGGAGTGGAGAGGTGCGTTCCCTGATACGGGCCAGTAATAGCCCGACCCGTCGTGATGGACCAGTGTGAGCCGCCTGCCTGCATCATATTCCCGTCGCTGGTCCGGAATCGCAGCGTCGTTCCCTGAACACGGCGATCGTACGCCACGATCGTCTCGCCGTCTTCAGCGACCGCGACAACTACTGGAATGTCACCAACTGCGTCATTCAGTACGCCGATACGGCGAACGGTGTCGAGTGGGTAGGCTTTCGCCACCCCATCTGCCCGAACACCCAGCACCATCGCCTTGAGGTCGATATCTGCCTCATGCGTCGGCACCTCATTTTGGCCAATCCCGACAGCCGGGATCGAGTCGTAGACAAGATAGGGGTTATCGAGTCGGTAGTTCCTGGCGCCACGTTCACGGATCGTCCCCGAGATTGGGGGTGGGAGGAGTACTTTGGTCTCAGGGTGATCAGCCGTCCATGCACCCCAGGTAGTCGTGGAGGATGGTACCAAGGGGAGTTGCGCGCCGGTCATCGGGCCACGGATCGCCGTCGCAGCAATCTGGCTCCAGAGACTCTCCGTCGCCCGGTCATACATCACCAAGTCGGAGTTCCAAAGCTTGCCTGAGACGCCGAAAACGGTCGGCTTACCGTCAACGACACGCTTGGCGGTCATTCCGCTCGCGCATAAC
>JBDGPQ010000143.1:0-3856 GCA_042219595.1 Haloarculaceae archaeon | reverse complement strand
CAGTTCATCGCCGGCATGCTCGAGGCCGAAGTTCCCGAGGATGACATCGAGACGATGATCCGCGAGAATCCGCGACGGATCCTCGGATTGGACTGAGAATACTATTCTTCCGTCCAGTATTCGAACCCCCGGCCAGGGGCGAAAATATCGATCCCAGTTGCCATCTCGTCCCCTGGATTCGTGGCCGAATGGGGCTCATCACTCTCGAGCAATAGGGAGTCCAGCGGTCCAAGTTCGTGTTCCTCACCCGCCTCGTTTTCGAAGATTACCGTTCCCTCGAGGACGACGCAGACTTGTTCGTTCTCGTGATGATGCATCGGGGAAGTATGTCCAGCTGGCTTCTCGAAGAATTCGAGGCTGACTCGATCACTCCCCGCCATTTCGAGCCGCCGCCACCCAGCGTCGGGTTCGTAGCTACGCGCCGAGCCAAAGTCTATCGGCTGCATTGGCCGGGTCCACTCCGGGGCCCGGCTTAATAATTCTCCTCGCTCACTCCTCGAAAAGACGACCAAGGTCGAGTTCACTGTAATCGACTTCGGCGGTCCGAAGTGTATCCCACAGCGTGGCCGAATGGGCCGTAATGACCGGCTTGTCGAGATCCGCCTCGAGATCACGGAGGATGGGTACGCCGTGGTACTCCATTCCACTGATGAAAATGGCGTCGGCGGCTTCGTGATCCATCGATCGGACGGCGCGATAGACACCTTCCGGGGTGGAGTTGCCGTAATCGGCGGTCGTTTCGAATTCCTCCCCGGAAATTTCGAGGACATCGTATCCGTATGCCTCGAAGAAGGTTTTCGCCGTCCGATTGATATCATTGAGATATGGCGTCCGGATCACGATCGACTCGATCCCGAGCGCGTCAAACGCACGTCGGGCGGCTGCCGCCGTGGCAACTGCGGGGACACCAAGTCGGTCGGCGACAGTTTCCTCGAGATCGATGTCCCCGCCCTTTCCTTCGACAAAACTGCCGGACGTCACGCCATAGACTGCGATGTCGGGCTCGATATCCGCAAGCAAAGCACACGCCTGGGGGACATCGTCGTTCATCCGCCGGACGGCCTCGACGTCGACCGGACTGGGAAGGCCGAGCCGAGCCGCGTGGACCGACACACCGTCGGGAAGCAGCCGATTGAACTCGACCTCGGTCGCGGTGTTCACGGACGGTGTCAGCAACGCAATCCGAGTCCGCCAGCCATAGTAATTGTCGCCCATGGTTTCCGGTGCCACGCCCGAGTGTTGAACGTTCCGTGCCAATATTTAAGCGTCGGACCGCCGGGGTGGTTCCATGGTCGACGCCGATTCAGAGCAAGTTGACGGGCTGGTCGATGGCGCAGTAGACACCCATATGCACACCGGACCGGATGCCTTTCCGCGCCATGATACTCACTTCTCGGCTGCCAGGAAGGCCCGCGATAACGATATGCGTGCCATCGGCATCAAAAGCCACCACTTCGAAACCGGCGCACGCGCCCAAATGGCGACGATGGAAACGGGCTTCGAGGTCGTCGGTGGGGTAACGCTCAACGAGTGGGTCGGGGGCATGAACCCGCGGACGGTCGACGGCGCGGCGTCGTACGGGTGTAAAATGGTCTGGCTACCGTCGATTACGGCCACACACCATCTGCTTACCGGTGAAATCCCTCATCTCGAATCCGAGACACCCCGAGATGATGAGACGCCGGGCGTCTCGCTTTTCGACGAATCTGAGCGATTAACCGACGAGACGATTGCCGTTATTGATCGGATCGCCAAACACGATATGGTCGCGGGGCTCTCGCATGTCAGTCCGGCCGAAGCCATCGCTTTCGTCGAGGAAGCGGCGGACCGCGGCGTCGACGAGTTCCTCGTCCAGCACCCGAACGTCGACTTCCTCGACTACTCTCTCGACCAAATGCGAACGATTACCGATCTCGGGGCAACACTGGAGTTCCACTACATCTGCACGACCGAACTGCTCGATGAGTGTGCCACGATCGAAGATTACGTTGAAGGGATGGAAGCAGTCGGCCCAGACAGCGTCGTGATGGCAACGGACGGTGGGGCGACCGGGAATCCACCGGCGATGGAGATGTTCCGGATGTTCATCGCCGATATGCTCGACGCTGGCGTCGATGAAACGGCCATCCGGACGATGACGACCCATAATCCGAAGCGGATCTTCGATCTCGACTGAGCGCCGCGACAGATTGATGCGTCGCCCCGAAGTCTGAGCCGATATGTACGGCTGGCGTGCGCGGCTTGGCCTGATCGTCCCGTCGCTGAATACGACGGCGGAGCCGGAGTTCGCAGCCCCACTGCCGGACGGTGTCTCGGTCCACACGGCGCGACTCAAACTGGATGCTGGAACGACCGACGAGTTGCGAGATATGACGGCGGAATTGGATCCCTGTCTCGATCGCCTGGGGACGGCAAATCCCGATGCAGTGGCGCTTGGCTGTACGACGAGCAGTATTCTCAATGGCCCTGAGGACCTCGAAGCCCGGATGACTGATCGACTCGGGGTCCCCAGTGTGACGACGGCCGCATCGCTCGGCAGAGCGCTCGACGCGCTTGGGGCGGCACGGATCGCTGTCGTGACACCGTACGTGGACGAGCTAAATGCAATCGAGCGGGAGTATCTTGAGGAGTGTGGATTCGAGGTAGTGGCGTTCGATGGGCTCGGCATCGAAGCCGGCCAAACCATCGGCGAGCGATTCCCCGAGCAAGCGTACCGGCAGGCACGAGCGGTGGATACCAACGACGCTGAAGCGCTCGTGATAAGCTGTGCGAACTACCGGACGCGAGAGATCGTGCCGCAGCTCGAGGCAGATATAGGATTGCCCGTGGTCACGAGCAATTCGGCGACACTCTGGGATGTCATTCGGCATGTCGACATCGACCAGAGCCGCATCAACGGCGGAATGCTGTTCGAAAAGGCAGAAGCCTAGACGGGGGTTAGTCGTCGGCGCCCGGGACCCCCGATGGGGATGGTGCCGCGCGGCCACCCGTGAGCAACGAGACGACGATCACAGCGAGGAACGTCACTGGGTAGGCCAGGAGTGGGTAAATCTCCGTGAGAAGCATCTGATTGTTGACGGCGGTCATGATGAAGCCAACAATCATCCCGGCGATGACGCCCTCGGAGGTCGTGCTCTCCCAGAACAGAAGCATGACCAGGGGAACGCCAAGACTGGCCGCAAGCCCCGTCCAGCCAAAGACGATCAGTGCGAAGATCGACGTGATGTTGGCGGCAGCGATGGCAACCGCGAGCGCCATGAACAGCACGAGGACGACCCGACCGACGAGGATGAGCTGACGCTGGCCAGCATCAGGGTTGATGAACCGTTCATAAATCGAGCGAGTCACCTCCGATGCTGTCAGAAGCAACATCGAATCGGACGTCGAGAGGATCGCGCTGATGATCCCAGCCATCAAGATACCCGCAATCCACGCTGGGAACAGGTCAGGCAGCGCCTCGATCATGATGTTCTCGGGATCGCCGACGTTATCGAGGAGGACGTACCCACTGATCCCGATAAAGATCGGCATCGAGAGCCGGATCGCCGAGAGTACCGTCGCGATGACGGCACCGCGGCTCAGACGCCGGGCCGACTCGATGGCCTGGAACCGCTGCATGACATGTGGCTGGCCGATGAACCCAAGGGAAATACCGAACAGGCCGGCGATCGAGAGCAGCGCTGCTTGGACCTCCTGGCCGCCCGTCCACGCCACGAGGCCGGCGCCACCCGCAGACGCGACCTCGTTAAAGAACGCGGTCCAGCCACCGACGGTCAGCATCGCGGCGATGGGGAAGCCCAGTGCGGCGACCACCATGAGCCACCCCTGCAGGTAGTCGGTCCAGATGGATGCATTG
>JBDGPQ010000206.1:0-3862 GCA_042219595.1 Haloarculaceae archaeon | reverse complement strand
CAGCACAGCGCCGCCGGCCACCCCGAGCGAGGGCCGCGGGACCGGCACCCCACCTGACCCCGTGGGCGCTGTAGCCGCCGACGTGCCGCAAGCGGGAGTCGGGGGGGGCGCGCTGCCAAGAAGCGAACGGAGACGGGCCAATGACCGAACAGCACACACAAGACGCCATGCAGGCGATCCACGAGCACGCGAGGGCGCTGGGCGCCGACCCGGACGGCACGGCCTGGGCCGCCCACACCGCCCGGCAGGCGATCCTCCACGGCGTTGAGCCGGCCGCGGCGATCCTGCGCGGCATGAACGAGCTGCGGCTGTGGATCGAGCACCACAACCGCATCAACCGTGAGGTAGCCGATTCCATCGTCTCCGGCGCGCAGGTGATCGACGTTGACCGCGTGCGCGATGCGGGCATGGAGGCGCACGCATGAGCACTGCCGAGAAACAGGTCATCCGAGGGCCGGAGCCGGACGCGCTCGAATCCCAGCTCACCGAGCTGGAGGCGGAGATCGAACAGATCCGCGACGACCTCAACCGCGACGACGTGCGGATGAGCAACGCCGAGTGCTATCGGCGCGACCAGAGCCTCGAATACATCGCCCGCGTGGAGTCGGCGGTCGAAACCATCCGCGACTTCATGGCGGGGCGATGAGCTACCGCGATCCCGTACCCCAGGACGACGCGCCCCGGCGCAGTGACGACGCGCTCACCGAGGCCGAATGGGTCGAGCGCGACCAACACGAACGACAGGAGAGCAATCATGGCGAGCAAGCAGACCGATAACGCCAACCTCGCCCTGTGGGACCGGCTCGCCCGCACCGACCCGAACCACACCAGCAAGTTCACGCGCGCTGGCGGATTCAAGGGCACGGCGATCAAGCCCATGTGGGCGATCCGGCGCGCCACGCAGGAGTTCGGCCCAATCGGTGAGGGCTGGGGGTTCGAAGAAGATCAGCACATCACCATGCCCTGCGACGACGGCCAGGTTCTCGTCTATATCCGCGCCCGCGTTTGGTTCACCGATGGCGGCAAGCCGTACTGGACCGGACCGCAGTGGGGCGGTGACTTCGTGGTCAAGAAGAACAAGCACGGACTGAACCCGGACGACGAGGCGTTCAAGAAGGCGCTCACCGACGCGGTGATGAAGTGCCTCGCCTACATTGGCATCGGGGCTGACATTCACATGGGCCAGTTCGACGACCAGAAGTACGTCGCGGAGCTCGCCGCCGAGTTCGAGCAGGTCGAGTACATCACCGACGAACAGGTCGCCAAGATTCGCCAGTGGATTACCGACACGGATACCGAGGAAGCGGCCTTCTGCGGCTGGCTCAAGGTGGACAGCATCGAGTCCATCCCGGCGGACCAGTACGACCGCGCCCTGACCGCACTCAAGCACAAGGCCGAGAAGATGGCGGCCACAGAGGAGACCGAATAATGGCAACCCCAGAACATCAGATCCAGGGCAGCGATGCGTGGCACCAGTACCGGGCCACGCGGGGCAACGCGAGCGAGGTGGCGGCGCTGATGAAGTGCTCGCCCTTCTACCCGCGGACGCCAGCCGAGCTGTTCGACGTGAAAATCGGCCGGCAGACGGTCCACGAGAATGAGGCCATGCGCCGGGGATCGCGGCTGGAGGAACCGGCGCGAGATTACATGGAGCGCACGCTGGAGTGCGCGTTCAGCCCGCACGTCAGCGAGTGGGGCCGGATCAGCGCCAGCCTCGACGGCATCGACTTCGGCGGCACGACGATTCTCGAGATCAAGGTGCCGATGAAGGGCCAACAATCGGACACGTTCCAGCATGTCGCCAAGCACCGCGTCCCGCCGAAGCACTACTGGTGGCAGGTGCAGCAACAGCTCCTTTGCTCCGGGGCCGAACAGTGCATCTTTGCCGTCTGTGCTGCCGACGAATCCGAGGCGATCACCACGGCGGTCTATTGCACCGTGGAGGCCGACGAGAAGGCGCAGCAGAGCATCGCGCAGGCGTGGGAGTGGTTCCTGTCGATGCTGGACGCCGACCAGCGGCCCGAGGACGACAAGCCCGAGTATGTCGAGCGTAACGACGACGCATGGGCCGAGGCGGCAAATCGCTACCAGGAGGCCAAGAAGGCCGAGGCCGAGGCTAAGAAAGCGGTTGAGGCCGCGCGCAAGGAGCTGGTCGAACTGGCCGGCGATACTCCGGCCTACGGCTGTGGCGTGAAGCTCCAGCATATCTGGACGCAGGGTAGCATCGACTACAAGGCGGCCGTGCCCGAGGGCATCGATCTTGAGCAGTACCGCAAGGAAGGCCGCTGGCAGACTCGCATCGACGTGGAGAAGTAAATGAGCGCACGCAAGAAATACGACGCCGTTATCAAGACCGGCACCTACACCGACGCGCAGGGCAACGAGAAGGGCCGCTATCAGAACGTGGGCGCGGTGCTCGTGAACGACGAGGATCGCCCGTTTCTGGTGCTGGAGCCGTGGTTCAATCCTGCCGGTGCGGCGAATCAGAACGGGCAGGTTTTCGTGTCACTGTTCGAGCCGAAGTCACGCCAGCAATCCGCGCAGTCCAGCGGCCAGCAGGGCGGTGGAGCTACCGGCGGCGACGAATTCGATTCGGATATTCCGTTCTGACGGGGCATCATGGAATGCAAGGAGTGTGGTGTTGATATGCCGCCTGATGAGTTCTATTCGGGGCGATTAGTATGCAAACCGTGCGTGCGTAAGCGATCACGAGAGAACCGGAGGG
Organism: Haloarculaceae archaeon; assembly: GCA_042219595.1. Lineage (GTDB taxonomy): Archaea > Halobacteriota > Halobacteria > Halobacteriales > Haloarculaceae > CAYLJD01. Next base: position 1,137 of record JBDGPQ010000206.1, on the reverse strand, counting down.
CTCGCGTTGATTATTACCGCGAGTACGACCGTAAGCGCAGCAAAACTCCAGAACGGAAACAGCATATTAAGGAGACGGTAGAGTCTTGGAAGGCTAAAAACCCGGGCAAGAGAAAGGCGCAAATTGCCGTCGGTAATGCGGTTAGGGATGGTCGCTTGAACAAACCTGATTGCTGTTCTCATTGCGGAGCGAGCGGGAAAGTGGAAGCACACCATTACGACTACAGCAGGCCGTTGGATGTGGTTTGGTTATGCCCTTCATGCCATGCGCGCATTCACAATAAGCCAATCGACGACCGTTCACCCCGCTTCCGTGGAGCGTGACATGAGCGAACTGACGCGAGAGGAGATACTGCGGGTGCGCTACTTGGCGCAGATGCCGGATGGAACCGAGCAGCCGATATTCGGCACGTCTCCCCGTGGCCTGTGCGACATGGCACTGCGATGCCTCCATTACGAGCGCGACCTGTTCGATACTGAGCACAAGGATCGCTCGCAAGACGTGGAATGGCTGCGTACAGGATTCCTTCAACGCGGAGCCGAGATCGAGCGTCTGGAGCAGCGGCTACAGGAGGCCGAGGAAGAACGCGACAACCTGCGCGAGACGCGGCGGCAGGAAATCCGTGCGACCGAACAATGGAGAGAACGGGCGCAGGAGGCGGAGCGGTTACTGCGTGATGTTCGACCGGAGATCGAAAGCCTGATCGCTGGATTGCAGTACAGCCACACGGCGCCCGATGGCGGCGTTCACGACCGCGAGGTCGCCGAAGAAATATCGCAGCTCCAGGCGCTGTATGAACGAATCGAGCAATCTATCGCCGCGCACGATAGCGGCGGACAGGTTCCGGATAACCTGCTCTATGCGCGCCTTCCGGTTGATGTCGGGATACCGCCAAACGGGACGATCCGAGAAGGCTGCGCGGTCCGAACGCTTTTGCTGGCCTTGGTTCGTCGCGGCATGGAGGAGTGGCGCGAGCCGGTCGAGGCGTCGATTCGGCGCGAGCATGGCGAAGCCTCGCACAGCGACAAGCAGGAGGCGTGATGGGCACCGACACGAAAATCGAGTGGGCACACCATACCTATAACCCGTGGATCGGCTGCACGCGGATCTCGCCGGCGTGCGATCACTGCTACGCGG
>JBDGPQ010000022.1:0-3894 GCA_042219595.1 Haloarculaceae archaeon | reverse complement strand
GAGTCCATCTTCACAGAGACGATTCGAGGCGAAATCACCGCGTTTCCGATGGATTATCTAGCTCGTCTATACCACGACTCAAGGACCGGCAAAGCTACCGATCCTTCCGTAGTAGAAGCGTGAGCTAGAAATGCGTCGAACGCTGGAGTGCGGGTTAGACCCTCGGAGATGTTTCGGCCTGCATCGGACGTATCTTCATCGCTTCAGCCGGCATGGCTGCTGCTTGTGTGATGGACAACCTCTCCACAGCGATCGATCAACGCGGCCATTACGGGTCGACGGTGTCATGAATTGAGCCGTCCCGCAGCCTTCTATACCCCGCCGGGCATACTCCGTGAGTATGACGGAGGAATGGTACCTCGAGAACGACCGCGTTCGGTCGTTTATTGATACCGTCGACGAGGCCGCGAACACCCACGAGGAAATTCCCGATTTGCTTGAGGCGCTCCACGACCCCTTTCGGGACTTGCTGACCGACGACGAGTGGCTGGAATCACCCTACGACGGGCTCGTTCCCGAGGGATACGATGACCAAGGTGAGATGGGTGGAGATATCGCGCAGTGGCTGCTCTACCGCCGCGAGAACAAGCTCTCACTATTCACGCTTGCACTCCCGCCCGGTGTAGAGACACCGGTTCACGACCATCTGGCGTGGGGCCTTGTGGGCATCTATTCCGGGGCGCAAGAAGAGGAATTCTACCGGCGTGTCGATGATGGCGAGAACGATATCGGCCCGGCAAACCTCGAACATCTCCGGACCGAGGAAATGCATGTTGGGGATTTCTACGAGCTTGTCCCGCCGGATAATGACATCCACCAGGTCCAAACATCCTCGAACGTTCCAAGCGTCAGCGTCCATCTACTTGGCGCGGACGTCGGCTGCATCCAGCGCCACCAGTTCGATCCGGATGACGAATTTGTCGAAACCTTCCAGTCCCACTATACCAACCTTCGCTGTGAGGAACCCCTTGCCCCACCTGAAGAGCATGGGCATACTCACTCTCACACGCACACCCATACCCACTGAGGACAACACCTCTTTTGCCGCTAGCCGTCTCCGTGGCTAGCATGGTCAGTCCCGACATCCGCGCTGAAATCGGCATCGAGTATCCCATTTGGCAAGCGGGGATGGGCCCGACGCGGACGGTCGAACTCGCAGCGGCCGTGACGAATGCCGGTGGCCTCGGGACGGTGAGCCAGGGTGGCGTCAACCTCTCGAAGACTGAGGCACGGTCCCATACACGAACGCATCTTCGCGAAACGGTAGAGCTCACAGATGGGCCGATCGCGATGAACGTGCCGGTCGGCAACCTCGATTCGCCGATCGACGATATCGGCGCCCGGGAGTCATATTTGATGGAGGCCTTGCGACTCAAGCAGGAGGACGACGCGATCGCCGACCAGCTCAAAGTTGTCATCACGTCGTATGGCAGCCCTGAGCGCCGGATCGACGACATCAACGCCGTCAAAGAGGCAACGGGCGACTTGCTGCATTTCCACAAAGTTGCGAAGGTCAAGCACGCTCAAAAGGTCGAGTCCATGGGCGTCGACGGCGTGATCGCTGCGGGGTACGAAATGGGTGGGCACACGCATCCCGAAAGCGATGCCGTGACGACGTTTACTCTCGTGCCAAACGTCGTCGAAGCGGTCGATATCCCCGTCATCGCCGCGGGCGGCATGAAGGACGGGAAGTCCCTCGGCGCGGCACTGGCGATGGGGGCGCAAGGCATCTCGCTGGGGACGCGCTTTCTCACCGCCAAGGAGATGCCCATCCACCAGGGCTATAAGGACCATATCATCGCCTCCGAGGAGGGACAGGACTCCGTTGTTGCGCCGGAAAAGACCCCCCATCGGGTCATTGATTCGCCGGGATCGAGGGCTCATGCGGAGTTCGCGGAGGAGGCAAGCATCGGCGAGATACGAGAGGCCGAAGTGGACCGCGTTGCCACTGCGCAGACATCCGGCAATGTCGAGAAGGGCATGGTCGCAGCCGGACAGATCGGGACGTATATCGAAGACGAGCCTACGGTCGCCGAGATCATCGATCAAATCATGACCGAGGCTCGCCAGCGCCATGCCACAGTCGGTGATCAGTACTTTTCCTAAGACTGCTCGAGCGATGTCACACCAAGCCGCGCCAGTATCCAGAACGCCACCAACGCTACTACGAGCACGCCGGCGGCACCAGCGATGATCCCCGCAAGTCGGAGCGAGAGTGCTTGCCCAATCAAAATCTGGCCAAACCCGCGGACCACGAACGCGACAAAAAGCAGCCCGAATACAAGGAGCCCCAAGAGGCTAAACCGCGAGCGGCGCATGGGCAGCTATCAGCCCGGCCGCGTGTTAATCACCGTGGTCAGAGCGGTGCCAACGTGACACTATTGATTGCGACGATGCCAACCGAGACCACGGCCATTCCTTGGAGGGCCGCTCTGCCGTACCGTTCCGGCAAAACGACCCAACATATCGCGACGAGAACCAGCGCGCTGAATTTCAGCAGTCCGATTCCGGGCGTCCCGTAGGTGTGCAAAAATGCCCGAGCGACCGCATTTGCCTCGGACAGGCCAGCACCAATCCCGACGATCGTCGTGACCACGTCGAAGACCGATGCCAGAATCACGACGGACCAGAGGACAGCATCGGATTCCGGTAAGGTCCGCTGGAACGACCGTGCCTCTGCCCCCCACTCTCGCGGCATCCGGGCAGGGTGTTGCGTATTGATTGCCTAAGTGCTACCGGCCAGCTCACGGGGCGAACCTACTTTTTATCGCCGCACTCAGATCGGTGCATGACGCTCGATGACTTCCGTCTCGACGACCGGGTAGCCCTGGTGACTGGTGCCAGCCGGGGTATCGGTGAGGCGGTCGCGGTGGCCTATGCCCACGCTGGCGCCGATGTGGCCCTGGTCGCACGGTCAGGTGATGCTCTGGAGGCAACTGCCGACCGGGTTCGTGAGGCTGGGGGCCGTGCCGCCGTGGCCACAGCAGATGTTACGGATGACGCGGCTGTTACGGCAGCCTTCGAATTGGCGATCGATGAATTGGGTCCGGTTGACTGTCTCGTCAACAATGCCGGTGTGAATCCATACTTTGGACGATCCGAGGAAGTCGATCTGGAGACCTGGGAACATATCATCGATGTCAATACGACCGGCACCTTTCGATGTACGAGGGAGTTCGCGACGCGGGTGTTCGAGCGTGATGCAGGCGGTGTTATTCTCAACGTCGCGAGCGTGGCCAGCCTTGACGGCCTCCCCTATCAGGCGCCCTATACGGCGTCGAAACATGCTGTCGCCGGCTTAACACGCTCACTCGCTATCGAATGGGCGCCGGACATCAGGGTGAATGCGCTCGTACCTGGATACGTCAAAACCGATCTCACCGCGGGCGTGCGCGAAAACGAGTCGATCCGAGAGGACCTTCTTGCAGATATTCCGTTCGACCGGTTCGCCGATCCTGAGGAGGTTGCCGGACCGGCCCTATATCTCGTGAGCGACGCTGCGCGATACGTTACTGGCGCTGTCCATGCCGTCGACGGCGGGATGACTGCGGGTTAGGGTCGACATTTTACCTGGCTCCGCTCAGTGAAGCAGCTATGAGCTACGCGATTGCATCGAAGACGGACGTCGAGTCGATCGTTCCCGAGGAATGGGGTGGCATGTGGTTTCTGAAAGACGCACTCGATACCGACCACCTGGGGTTCACTATCCTCGAGCTAGAGCCCGGCGGTAAAGGGAAGGAGCACGATCATGCGGGTGGACAGGAGGAAGTCTACTACGTTGTCGAGGGGTCAGTCGAGATCGATCTCGACGGCGAAACAATCCCACTCGACCAGGAGCAAGCCATCTACCTCGACCCTGACGAGACACGCCAGATCCATAATCGCGGCAACGAG
>JBDGPQ010000037.1:0-3921 GCA_042219595.1 Haloarculaceae archaeon | reverse complement strand
GATGGACTCAGAACCCATCCACGCGGAGACCCTGGAGGGCCTTCTCACGACGGTAGATCTCGATGGGTTGCAGATCAGAAACGTTGAGAAGGCACTCGAGACCATCAGCGAGTACAACGATGCCGTCCAGCCTGGTGACTTCGACCCTACACACCTTGACGGCAAACACACCGAGGGGTTGACACCACCAAAGTCGAATTGGGCTACTCGGATCGACGAGCCACCATTTTATTGCTACCCAGTCAAGCCAGGGATCACCTTCGCGTTCGGCGGCGTTGCGATCACACCGGCAGCTGAAGTTGTGGATAGTATGGGTAATCGCATCGATGGACTCTGGGCGGCAGGCAACTCGACCGCCGGGATCTTTTACCACAATTATGCAGCCGGCTCAGCACAAACCCGCGGGGCGGTATTCGGTCGCATAGCGGGAGAGAACGCTGCTGAATATGCCCAATAAGCCATGATCGGAGTGCCTATTGTCGATCTCAACATCGCTCCGCCATGACTGACGACATTGGCCAGACGACCGGGGCGCTCGCGGAGTATCTTTCCAAGGTGACGTTTGCCGATCTTCCTGATGAGGTAATCGAGCGAGCGCGGTGGCATCTACTCGACACACTCGGCTGTATTGCCTACGGACTCGAGACCCCCTGGGTTGGGGCTGTCGTGGACGCACTAGGAGACCTGGGCGAAATTGGTCATGGTCCGGCCTCGATCCCGACAACTGGCATCGCAGTGAGTCCGGCTCGGGCGACGCTCGTCGGGGGAACGGCGGCGCATGCCATGGATTTCGACGATTACTGTCAGGATGCTGGTGTCCACGCTGGCTCCGCAGTTTTGCCGGCTATATTTGCGCGCGCAGAGACCCGTGACGAACCGGTTGATGGCCGCGCCGCACTCACTGCGATGGCCGCCGCGACGGAAGTCGGCATCCGTACCGGTTACGGCATCGGCCGCGGCAGCTTAGCGCGGGGATGGCACATCGCTGGTTGGACAGGTGCTGTCGCGGGTGCTGCTGCGGCGAGCGTTTTGGGTGGTCTCGATCGGGAGACTACCGCGCATGCCATTGCGATCGCGGCGACGCAGGGCGCGGGTCTGATGGGTGCGACCTATGGTGCCTCTGTCAAGCGATTCCATATGGGCAAGGCTGCAGAATCGGGGTATTTGGGTGCGATTCTCGCCGACAATGGACTCACCGGAGACACGAAGCTCTTCAAGGATCGGTGGGGCTCGATATCAACGACGATGGCCGCGGATGGTGATCCGGGGGCGGTCACCGATGCCCTCGGCGAACGGTACACACTCCTGGAGACGCTCACCCTCAAACCGTATCCGAGTGTTGGCCAGACCCATCCCGCGATTACTGGCGTCGAATCCATCCTCACTGAGACGGAGATCAATGGCGAAGACGTCGACACTGTCGAGGTGCACGTGACAGATGCTGCGAAAGACAAGTCAGGGTGGGAGTACGAGCCGACCGGCGTGATGGCCGCCCAGTCGAATATCCAGTATGCCATTGCGACCCTGTTGTTAGAAGGGCGGCTCTCGGTGCACGATTACACGGATGAGGCGATCCGTCGACCGGCCGTATTGGATCGCGTCGACGACATTACTGTCCGAGCGGATGATGCCCTCGTGACGGATGCGAGTGACTATAACGCGCGCTATGCGACGAGAGTGATTGTCCAGACTCGGGACGGAGATCGACACGAGCGGCGTATCTCTGTGCCGAAAGGCTTCCCGGAGAACCCATTATCCCCGTCACAGCTGGAGGCAAAATTTCGCGATCAAGCCGGCGCTGTACTCGACTCCTCGGCCGTCGAAACGGCAATCGATAGAGTTGCGGATCTCGAGGCCTGCACTGACGTCACTGACCTACTGACTATCCTGCGGGATGGGCGACCCCAAGGGTAATACGACCACCCGCCGCAACCGGGCCATGCACGACCTCTCCGAGGCTGATGTTGCCTCCCTTGCTGCCCAGTATAACATCGATGTAAGCGAGGGCGACCTCGCCGACCTCGCCGCGCTGGCCAATGAAAACCTTGCCGGCGTGGGCGCCGTCCGTGACGTTGCGACGGACCAGGCCAGCACCCCTGGAAGTGACAGGGAGTGGGCCAGACCACAGCCCGGCGAATACAATGCCATCATCACCGAGTGTGCAGTCGAGCCACCAAATGGGGCCGGTGATGCGCTCGCCGGCCGCACAGTTGGGCTCAAAGATAATATCGCCGTAGCAGGCGTTCCCATGACGTGCGGCTCGCCTGTTCTCGAAGGCTACGTTCCGACTGAGGATGCGATGGTCGTCGAACGACTCCTTGACGCTGGAGCGACGATCACCGCAAAAACCAATCTTGACGAGTTCGGCAATGTCGGTCAGGGTTCGAACGGGTACCGTGGCCCCGTGCGAAATCCCTACGACACCGATCACACCGCCGGCGGTTCATCCGGTGGTAGTGCCGTAGCTGTCCTCACTGATATGGTTGATGTCGCCCTTGGAACCGATACGGGTGGTTCAGTGCGAATCCCTGCGGCCTATTGCGGTCTTGTCGGGCATAAACCGACCGCGGGACTCGTCCCTGCGGTCGGCATGTTCGAGAACACACCGCTGTTCGACTGTATCGGACCGATTACAGAGACGGTGACAGACGCCGCAGCCGTGCTGGACGCCATCGCCGGCCCAACAGATATCGAGCCATTGACCGTCCGTACGGCAGTCCGTGGTGGGTTCGACAATGGCGATGCAACGTCGGCCGCCACTGACCCGCCACCGGTCGAGACATTAACGCTTGGGCGATTGTCCCACGGCTTCAGTGGCAATACAGAGACGACTGTTGCGGAGGAGGTGGATGCCCGACTCGATGATCTTGCCGACGCCGGGGCGACTATCGAGGACGTGACGGTCGCGGACATCGAACATGCGACTGCGGTCAAGTCGGTCATGTCCCTCGTGTCGAATGCGATGTATTGGGGCGCCGGCACACACGAGAATCGCGATGAGCGATCCCGACGCCCGTTTGCAGCGGATTTCTCCGCCCGGCGGGCTGCTCGGGGCGGCCAGGTTAATACCCAATTCAAGGCAAAAGTTATCGGTGGAGCCGCGCTTCTCGAGCGCGACCACGGAACGCTCTATAGAACTGCGTTATCCGCCCGCGAACGGCTTCAAGCGGCAATGGCCGACACCTTGGCAGGAATTGACGCGATCGTGACGCCCACTACGCCGACGGTACCGACGCATCTCGATAACTCCCCGCCGCCATTCGATTACGGACAGAACGTCCGGCCGGCGAGTGTGACGGGCTCACCGGCCACATCGATTCCGGCCGGCATCGTCGATGGCCTTCCCGTAGGTCTGCAGCTGATCGGCCCGCTCGACGAAGACGCAGCGTTACTTGGTATGGCCGCGGCGGTAGCTGCTGCGACCGAATGACGCTCGATACGAAAATCGCTGGGGGCACGATCGTGACGCCGACCCATCACCGGTCAGGCGTTGAGATCGGGCTCAAGGACGGTCGGATTGCCGCGATCGCCGAACCGGGCCAGCTTGGCCCTGCCGACCGGACGATTGATGCGACCGATCGCCTCGTCCTCCCCGGTCTCATCGATCCGCATGTTCACACCCGCGAGCCGGGCCAGGAGTATCGGGAGGATTTCGAGACGGCGAGCCGCGCCGCGGCGGCTGGCGGCATCACGACGATACTCGCGATGCCAAACACCGATCCACCGATCGATACCGTCGAACGGTTTCGGACGGCCGAACGCCTGGGTGAACGCAAATCGCTGGTGGATTTCGCTTGTTATGGGTACGTCGGGCCAGATACCCTTGAGGCGATCCCAGCCCTCTCAGCGGCCGGTGTTATCGGCTTCAAAGCATATCTGGCGATCAGTGCCAACGAGATGCCCACGCTTGACGACGGCGAA
>JBDGPQ010000095.1:0-4107 GCA_042219595.1 Haloarculaceae archaeon | reverse complement strand
CGGCGATCTCGGCAGACTCGGCCGCGCCACTCGTCTCCACCGACGGCGACGCCGTTCCAGACGGCGACTCAGGGGCACTGGGTGCCCAGCCTCCGTCACGACCAGGGATGAATCCGCCGTACCAGGCGACGGCAGCACCGAGCCCGAGGATCACCACGAGACCACCGAGAAGCAATGCGACGCCAGATCCACCGGACTCATCGGCCGGGGGCGCATCCCCTCCGCTCCCGGCACCGCCACCGTCCGTACTGCCGCCGCCACCGGTCGTCGTCGTGGACCGAGGTCCGAGGACCACTGCCGGGCGTTGGTCGGCAAACTGTCGCTCACCCGTCCAGGTAACCGTATCGCTCGCGCGAATCGACTCCGGTTCGGATGTCGAATCCGGTGATGGGCGGACCTCGAGGAACCGCAGCGAGGGCCCACGTTTGAGGACGAGTTGTTGATCTTGGGCGATGTACATGCCACCCTCGAACACATCTCCAACATGGACGCGAGTACCATTCACCCGGGCGAATTCCGTCCACCGGAACGATAGCTCGAGCACGCCCCTGGTTTGGCCAAGCTCGTTGACGCTGGCCAGGCGATCGAAATCGACCGCCCGCATGTCCCGGCCGGTAGCGTTCCGGCCGAATGCCAGCAGCGCCTTGGCGCGCATCTTGAAGGCTTGGAAGACGTCGGTCTCCTCCTCGTTGAAGCGTGCCGCAAACGTCTCGAACTGTTCGATTTCAGTATCATTTTCGAGGACACGTGAGTGCTCGATCGTCCACTCCGCCGAGCCATTCTCGAAGACAGCGATACGGAACCGGGTGGTATCGAACTCGTCTGGCGTGGTGAGCGGGGCGCGTACCTGGCCGCTCTCGGCCCCAGCGCCGCCAATGGCCGTCGCCGGGGGGACGACCAAGAGGAGGCAGCACAGCAGCACCGCAGCCCGGCTGTCCATTTCCCGATTATCGACCAGGCCGAAACAAAAACACTATGCCTCTCTCGGCGTCTCAACCAGCGAGCTATTGAGAATCCTGGCGGGGTGTTCGACGGGACCACCGTCCGCCCGGTCGCGCAACTGCGTCCGGCAGGATGCTCCCGGCGCCACGGCCGTTTCGCCGGAACTGCCGTCGACCTGGTCGAAGAGGATCGATCCGATGGCCTGGCTCATCGAGAAGTGCTCGGCTTCGTAGCCAAAGCTTCCAGCCATGCCACAGCAGCCCGAGTCGAGCGGATCCACCTCGAAACCGGCCTGGCGAAGGGTAGCCACGGCGTGGTGGTCCTTGCCGATCGCGGTCTGGTGGCAGTGGCCGTGATACGTGAGTGAGGTATCCGGTTCGATGTCGAGATCCCCAATGAGATCGTATGCGTCGAGATACTCCGCGAACCCATAGCTCCTGTCGGCGACCATGTCGACCGGTCCCGACGCCCTGAGATCGCGCGCATCGGACTGATACATCACGGCATCGCTCGGCTCGAGCAGAATCACGTCCCAGCCATCGCTCACGCGTGGCGCCAGGGCGGCGACGTTTGCTTCGACGCGCTCCCGCGCGACATCCAGGAATCCCTTCGAGAACGCAGCCCGGCCACTTGCTTCCAGGCCAGCCGGCACGTGGACGCGGACCCCCGCTGCCTCGAGAACCTCGACGGCGGCCCGGCCAATCTCGGGCTCCACGTAATTGGTATACGGGTCCGGGATGACGAGAGCCCGGCGATCGGGTGTATCAGCGCCGATTTCACCGGGCCGGTCTCTGAACCATGATTCGAAGGATTCCGAGGCGAACCGTGGCGTCTTCCGTTCGGCCGCGATCCCGAGGAGTGATTCGGCAAGCCGATCACTGCCCGGGAGGGCTGCAAGCCAGTTCGAGACGGGTGCGAGCCGGCTTCCCCAAGCCGCGAGTGTGTCGACGTTCGCAAACAAGCGATCCCGGAGGTGTGCACCCGTTCGTTGGTGGCGCTCATGGGCAAGCTCCGCTTTCAGCTTCGCCATATCGACTTCGCTTGGGCAGTCCTTCGCACAGCCTTTGCAGCCGATACAGAGGTCCATCACCTCGGTGGCGAACTCCTCACTTGTCGGGTCCTCTGGCAGATCGCCACTCATGGCCTGCCGCAGCATGTTCGCCCGGCCGCGTGTACTGGTGATCTCCTCGTCGGCCGCCCGATACGTCGGACACATGACGCCGCCGCTCGTGTGCTGGGGGCCGCGACACCCGCCACACCCGTGACAGAGTTCGACCATGCCCTGCATTCCGTTGTCGTTGTCCCACTCCAGAAACGGCTCAAAGCCGAGATCGAAATCGTACTCCGGACTGAAGCGCATGTGCTCGGTCATCCCGACATCGCCACAGACCTGCCCCGGATTCAACAGCCAGTCCGGATCGACGGCACCCTTGATGTCGCGGAAGAATCCCATGACGTCCTCGCCATAGAGCTTCTCGTTCCATTGCGTTCGAGCGCGGCCATCGCCGTGCTCGCCGGAGACGCTCCCGCCATATTCAACCACGAGGTCGGTCACGGCGTCCGCAATCGCCTCCATCTGCTCGACGCCACGGACGGACTTCATATCGATCAGCGGCCGGACGTGGAGACAGCCCGGGCCGGCGTGTCCGTAGAAGCTCGCGTATGTATCCTCAGCTTCCAGGACTTCCTGGAAGTCCGCGACGAAGTTCTCGAGTTCCGCGGGCGGGACGGCTGCATCTTCGATGAAGCTGATGTGCTTTGCGTCCGATGTCCGGCCGAGGAGGATCGGCAGGCCGCTCTTGCGCAGTTTCCAGAATCGATCCCGCTCGGCTTGTGCGTGGGCCTCACTCGCGCGGGACGCCCGGACTGGCGCGTCAGTCACGTCACCGGCGTCAGCGGCAGGGACGCCCTTGGCCGTCGCGGTCGGTCGACGGTCCGCAAGGAGGTCCGCGACCTGCTGGCGACCATCAGCGTCATCGTCCGCGTAAAACTCGACCAACAGGACGGCATCGGTTTCGGCGCGAAGCATCGATTCAACCAGCGCGCCGAATTCCTCGGTCTCCCGCGCGAGGTCGAGCAATACGCTATCCATGACCTCGATAGCTGCGGGGTCGTGTTCGAGAATTGGCGCGACATCGGCCATGGCGTCGAGGAGGTCGTCGTACTCGAGCAGTGCCATCGCCTTCGTCAACGGCCGTGGCTCCAGGCGCATCGTGGCGCGAGTTACGATCGCGAGCGTCCCTTCGCTCCCCGCGAGCACCCGAGCCAGATTGACCGTTCCATCGGCGGCCTCCTCGATGAGGCGATCGAGGTTGTATCCGGAGACGTTCCGGCCGATGTCCGGATAGGCGGACTGGATCGTCTCCGCTTCCTCGTCGATCAGCCGCTTGGCTTCGGCAGCGAGGGCGGCTTCCGGCCCGTCGCCTTCCGCCAGCTCGTCCAGTTCTGCCAGTGTGACCTCGCCAAGTTCGTCGACGCTTCCGTCCGCGAAGACCACCTCACAGGACTGAATATAGGCGTCAGTCGTCCCGTACACCAGGGAGTGCGAGCCGCTCGAGTTATTGCCGATGGCGCCACCGATCGCACTCTGATCCCCCCAGGCTGGGTCCGGCCCGAAATGCAAATCGTGTGGCTCGAGGGCGGCGTTCAGGTCTCCCAGACGGAGGCCCGGCTGGACCGTCGCCTCGCGGGCCTCGGCATCGACGGCCTCGAGAGTATCCATATATCGGGTAAAATCCAGAACGACGGCTTCATTGACGGCCTGGCCGGCGAGGCTCGTGCCCCCGCCACGTGGAAGGATCGGGATCTCCTGATCGGCACAATAGGTCGCGACAGCCGCAACGTCGGCCGTCGATCGGGGGAACACGACGCCGATCGGTGTGACCTCGTAGATACTCGCGTCGGTGGCGTACAGCTGCCGGGTGTACTCGTCAAAGCGAACATCGCCATCGACCCGCTCGCGGAGGGCGCCGACGAGGTCCGGCCGTTCGACCGCCCCGCCGACGTAATCGTAGCCCGCGCGGCCATCCGCCGCCGGGTCACCGTGGGCACCCATGCTCCCGCCTTCAGCCCTGCCCGGGTTAAAGCCACGCGGTCAGCGAACTACGAGGTGGAGCCCCCGGCCTCAGGGAGCGAGGTGAGCAGGCGGGGAGGAACCCGACAGCC
>JBDGPQ010000242.1:0-4111 GCA_042219595.1 Haloarculaceae archaeon | reverse complement strand
CCACACGAGCTCAAGGACATCGTCGACCTCACCAGGCGTCCCCATCGTTGATCCAAGGATATCGTATTGGTTCCAGAAGATCTCGTTGAGACACGCGTCCGGATCCGCCCCGGTCGTCGCCCCGCACGTAACGAATCGCCCACCCTTGGCGAGACTCGACAGCGATTGCTCCCACGTGGCGGCCCCGATATGATCGACAACGACGTCAACACCGCGTCCGTCGGTTTTCTCCGCAATCGCGGTGGCGAAGTCTCTCGCCTCGTAGTCGATAACGTGATCCGCGCCACAATTGCGAGCGTGTTCGAGCTTTGCTTCCGAGCTCGCTGTGGCGAACACCTCAGCGCCGAGATGATCGGCGAGCTGGACGGCCGCGTGCCCGACTCCGCCGCTCGCCCCAAGGCACAGCACCGTCTCCCCAGGGCGAACCTCTGCCCGGGTTACGAGCATCCGCCATGCCGTTTGGAATACGAGTGGTGCGGCAGCTGCCGTGTCCCACGGGACGTCATCCGGAACCGGGACGAGATTGGCCGCCGGAACGGCGGTTAACTCGCTGTGAACCCCGCGAGTGTGTTCACCAATGATGCGGAAGTCGGAACAGAGCGTCGTCTCGCCATCCCGACAGAATTCACACTGATCACAGTGCAGCCCTGCAGCTACGGCGACCCGGTCTCCCGGAGCGAATCGCTCGACACCGGCGCCGACGGCGTCAATGATGCCGGTGGCATCGCTCCCTGGGATATGTGGCAGTTCGACATCTAACGGCCCCATGGCACCGTAGCCGATACGGGTCCACACGTCGAGATGGTTGAGGGCACCCGCCTTGACGTCGACAAGTACTTCGTCTCGACCAGGTTCCGGATCGGGGAAGGCGCCATACTCCAAGACGTCCCTGCCGCCATGTTCCGCAAACTGGACGGCGTCCATGGCCACCCTGTCGGTGGCGGCGAGGAAAACCATTGCCGATGTCGCTGCCACGAGGGCTTTTTACGGCGGCGTCGGACAGACGTTGTATGGTCGATTTTCAGTCCCGGGACACCCGCCGCGATAGCGAGAGCGCTTCGGCGGGCGAGGAGCCATCCGACGATGGTTCCGCGCCGCTCGGCTTTGCGGTCGTGACTGTCGGGAGTGGCCGGACTGTCGACCGGGACTCCGCCGGCGATGCCGCGGTCGAGGCGGCAACAGAGGCTGGTGAGGTGATGACACGGGAGGTGATCGAAAGCCGATACGATGGGGTACAAAGTACTGTCGGCGCGCTTGTCGACAGAAGCGACGTCGACGTCCTCGTCACCGTCGGCGGCACGGGTGTCGCCCCCGATGATATTACCATCGATGCGGTCGAACCACTGCTCGATAAGCACCTCCCCGGTGTTGGCGAGTTGATCCGGCGCGAATGTGCTGAGGAGCGCGGCAGTGCCGCGGTTCGCACCCGCGCCACCGGTGGGATCCTCGATGGCGTCCCGGTATTTTGTCTGCCCGGTGATCCATCCCTTGCTCGCCGCGCTGCACGGGCGGTCGTGATTCCGGAAGCGGAACCGCTGGTGGGTATGGCCGTCCCGACCGAGGACTAATGGTGGAAAAACTGGTACCAGGGATTTGGCGAATCGACTTCGGCGGCGTCAACGCCTACATCATCGATGATGCCGATGGTGTCACGCTCGTCGATGCGGGGATGCCGTGGCATGCAGACCGGCTCACGACTGCGCTCAGAACCGTCGCTAGCGGACCGGCCGCCGTCGAGCGTGTATTGCTCACGCACTATGACTTCGATCACGCGGGCTCGTTTGGCAGGGTTGCCGGCCTGGATGCGCCGGTCTATGCCGCTGAGCCGGACGCTGGGTATCTGACCGGGAGCGCTCGCCCGCCATGGCGATCAAGAAAAGGACTGTTTCAACGGGTCGCAGGCGTTGGAGTGCGGCCACCAGCCGGACCCGTACGGACTGTATCGGACGGCGAGATACTTGGCAAGTTCACCGCCATTCACACCCCGGGACACACACCTGGGCATCTAGCGTTCCTCCATGAAGAATTGTCGACGGTCGTACTGGGAGACCTTGTCCGTGGGCACAACGGCGGGTTCGATCCGTCGCCCTGGCTTCTGAGTGCAGATATGACTGCAGTTCGACGAAGCATCCGCGACGTTGCCGATCGAGCGTCCGGGATGGAAATTGGTCTCGTCGGGCACGGCCCTCCTGTAGTCGGAAACGCCGGCAAACGACTACAGCATCTGCATTAGGACAACTCCGCAGCGACCGTCTGCGGCTCGAACAGGTCCGGATCAAGGAGGATATCAGCTTGCCCGCGAGCAAAGTCGGGAAGCGACCCATCGGCATACACGACGATGCGAACGTCCGGGGCAAGTTCGCGAACCACCGCGATCGATGTCGCCTGCTCGACCTCCGTCAGCACATACGCCTCGGCACCGTCGACACCGGCTGCGGCGAGCGCATTGCGGTTGGCGATGTCGACCCGCTCCACCGAGACGCCACGCTCCTCAAGTGCGTCGGCGAGGTGGTGCTCGTCGATACCGGCCACGACGATAGTCATCATGCGAGCGGAGGGAGTCCCCGCGCATGTACCTTCTCACTCGTACTCGATCGTCGCTGGGGGTTTGTGGGTCACGTCGTACACGACGCGGGCAACGTTCTCGTTCTCACCGGTGATCCGGCTCTGAATCCGCTGGAGCGTCTCCCAATCGATTTCCTGAGCACGCGCGGTCATGCCATCACGGCTCTCGACCGATCGAACCGCGACCACCCAACCATGCACGCGATTGTCCCCCTTCACGCCAGTTGCCTTTCCGATGACGGCCGCCAGCGCCTGCCAGGGGTCGTAATCGGCAAGTTCCTCCTCAACAACATGATTGGCGGCACGTGCCACCTCGAGTTTGTCCGGGGTCACTTCGCCGAGGATCCGTACTGCAAGCCCGGGCCCGGGGAAGGGCATTCGCTCGGAGACTACGGCATCAAGATCGAGTTCACGCGCGACCTCCCGGACCTCGTCTTTGTAAAGATCGCGCATTGGCTCGACAATCCCATCGAAGTCGATGCGCTCCGGGAGCCCACCGACATTGTGGTGGTATTTGCACGTTCCTTCACTCTCGATCCGATCGGGATAAATAGTCCCCTGGACAAGATAGTCAGCGTCGACATCGCGTGCGACGCGCTCGAACTCGCGGATGAACTGCTCACCGATGGCATGGCGTTTCTCTTCCGGATCAGTGATGCCGGCAAGCACATCGAGAAACCGCTCTCGAGCATCAACGATCCGCAACGAATCCATATACGCGAAGGTCTCGCGGACCTGCTCAGTTTCGCCCTCGCGCATCAATCCAGTATCGACATAGACAGGTGTGAGTTGCGCGCCGACCGCCTCGTACGCGAGCGCGGCCGCTGTCGATGAATCGACGCCGCCTGACAGGGCGATCACTGCATGGGCGTCGCCGATCGCGTCCGCGATTTCCGTGATTTTTTCGTCAACGAATGCCGCCGGGTCAACCATCAGACCTCACCCTCGGCCGCAGCGGGGCGTTGGATTGTCCCGCCGGTCGCCGCCGCCAACAGCCCCACAAACGGCGGGCTGGCCCGGGTCGGTCGGGAGCGGAACTCGGGATGAAATTGCGTCCCGATGAAGTAAGATTGCTCCGGGAGCTCGAGGATCTCCATCCGTGGCCCCGACCGGCCCGAGAAGACCATCCCTGCATCCTCCAGCGCCTCGATGTACTCGGGATTCACTTCGTACCGATGGCGATGGCGCTCCGTGCAGGTTGTCGTCCCATAGAGCTCGTGGGCCAGTGTACCATCGCTGATGTCGGTTTCGTGAGCGCCGAGCCGCATGGTGCCCCCGAGGTCATCGAGATCACGCTGTTCGGGCAGGAGATCGATGACCGGGTGGGGTGTCGACTCGTCGAGTTCCGCCGAGTGAGCTCCCTCGAGGTCAAGGACGTTCCGAGCGAATTCGACGACCGCCAGTTGGAACCCAAGACACAGGCCAAGGAATGGGACGTCCTGTTCGCGAGCGTATCGAATTGCCTCGATCTTTCCTTCCGTCCCCCTGGAGCCGAAGCCGCCGGGGACGACAATCCCGTCAACCTCGTCAAGCTGGCCACCATGCC
>JBDGPQ010000175.1:0-4206 GCA_042219595.1 Haloarculaceae archaeon | reverse complement strand
GGTATCGGTGCGGAGAACGCGAAACTCTATCGGGAGTACGACACGCCGGCGCTTCTCCAGGGCGGTGAGGACGCCGACGTTGTCGACACGAGCTTCGTGGCGCGAGCGAACTATGACGACGCCATCGGCGCGGATCTTGTCCGGGTCGTCTCATGCAACACGACCGGGCTCTCACGCCTTATTGCGCCCCTCACGGAGACCTACGGCGTGGAGAAGGTCCGCGCGACGCTGGTTCGTCGCGGCGGTGACCCTGCCCAATCGGGCCGCGGACCGATCAACGACATCCTCCCGAATCCGGTGCATCTGCCCTCCCATCACGGCCCGGATGTGAAGACCATCTTCCCGGACCTCGCGATCGATACGCTCGGTCTGAAAGTCCCCGCGACGCTGATGCACATGCACAGCGTGAACGTCACGCTCGAGAGCGAGCCCGACGCGGCAGCCGTCCGGCGATTGCTTGCCGACGAGCGTCGGACGTTCGTGATCCCCGAGGGTGTGGGCATTGATGGCGCCGGTGCGATCCACGAGGTCGCGAAGGACGCCAATCGGCCGCGGGGTGACATCTGGGAGAACTGCATCTGGGGCGAGTCGGTGACCGTCGAGGGACGGGATCTATACCTGTTTCAGGCGATCCACCAGGAGGCGGATGTCGTGCCGGAGAATGTCGACGCGATCCGGGCGGTCCTCAACGAGGCCGACGCCACAGAGAGCGTGGCTCGGACCGACGCGGCACTCGGGCTCGATGAGGGGCTCGGCCTCTCGACCGAGAATGCTGCGATCGCGGCCGATGGCGGCTCATAATCTGTTACTGCGTTCGCGCGGCCGCCTCACGGAGGGCGTCAATACCGGGGAGGGATTCACCGGTCAGCGCACGAATATAGGCACCGCCAGCGATGGAGACGTGTGAGTAGTCGGCCTCATCGAGGCCATACAGATCGATTGCCCGTGAGGTGTCTCCGCCACCGACCACGGAGAAACAGTCCGCTGCACCGATTGCTTGGAGCACGGTGACGGTTCCGTGGGCGAACCGTTCGTCCTCGAAGACGCCCAGTGCACCTTTGACGAAGACAGCCGCGGAGTCAGCCGCGATATCGGCGTATCTGGACGCGGTGTCCGATCCAACGTCGCGGTAATCGTGGTTCTTGTTCCGGACGTCGGCGACGGTGATTTCTGCTCGAGTTCCGTCTGGCCCTTCGAACGCCAGGTCAGTTGGATAGACCAGCTCGCTTGGATGCGCCTCGATCAGCGAGCGAATCCGGTCACAGTTCCGTTCCCATTGGTCGTCGTAGAGATCCATGTCGCCGACATCCCGACCGACCTCATACCCAACCGCTCGGAGAAACAGTTCGCCGGCGATACCGCCGAGGAGGAAGTTATCCACCTTGTCCTGGAGGGCGGTCATCACCCCGATGACGTCAGTCGCTTTCTTCCCACCCGCAACCATCGTCACCGGGCCATCGAACTCGCGTGTGGCGATAGATGAGTTAGCCTCGTACTCCGTTGCCATGACCGGGCCGGCGTACGCATCCATCACCTGAGGAAAGCCAACGATCGAGGCGTGGCTCCGGTGGGCAACGGAGTATGCATCGCCGATGTAGGCGTCAAAGGCCGGCGCGAGTGTTCGCACCATCGGGCAATCGGCATGTTCGGCAGGTGGCTTCTCAGGTAGTTCGCAATCCGTCATGCGGACGTTCTCGAGCAAGCACACCTCGCCACCACCGAGCGCATCTACCGCATCCATCGCCGTATCGCCGTAGGTGTCGGGAACATAGTTTACGGGGCAGCCGGCGTGGTCGGCAAGCAAGTCAGCGTGCTGCTCGAGAGGGAGAAATGTGTCCCGGCCGGGGCGGCCCTGGTGGGCAAGCAGCGCGACGGCGTGGTCGGCCTCGAGAAGGCGGCGAACTGTTGCAGCGTGGCGTTCGAAACGGCGATTGTCGGCGATTCGGCCGCTTTGGACAGGGGAATTGAGATCGACCCGACAGAGGACCCGTCGGCCGTCAGCTAGATCGCCGAGGGTCCGATAGTCCATCGTTCGGGCGTGCGGCGGGGGGCTACAAGAAGACCCGGGTGTCGGACTGCGTGGCAAACCCTTTAGGCCGGGATCGACCAAGCAGGTGTATGCGACGCGACGACCGGGACGACCCATTCGAGGACTTCTTCGAGCAGCTCGAGCGGATGATGAATGATATGATGGGCGGACAGGGAGAATTCCGCATTTCGACGGGGAGCCATACCCCTGCAGCCAGCCGGGGGACCGGTGTCCACTACGATGTCCATGAGACTGACGACGAGGTTCGGGTCGTCGCCGATCTCCCAGGCGTCACGAAAGAGGGGATCGACCTCCAGTGTGACGGCCGAACGCTGTCGATCGAGGCTGGCGGCGCCGAGCGGGAGTACCGCGAGCAGATTCGCTTGCCCCGGCGCGTCGACGAGCACTCGGCGAGTGCGAATTACAACAACGGGATCCTCGAGGTGACGTTCGATTCGGAGACAGACTCGACGAACATCGAAGTGTAGGTCCGGCGGATCGAGTCCATTCGGTAGTCAGGTCAGTTGATCGGTTGACTTCCTCACGGTGAACGCAGGGGCGATGCCCGCCAATCGAAGGCAGTCCCGCCGCTAGCCTTTCTCCTCCCAGGCGAGGATATCCTCGTCGATACCGCCGGGTGCTTCGACGAGCTGTTCCGTATATTGCTCGAAGATCTTGATGACGGCCTGAGAACCTTCCTCGCCATACCCCCTCTTGACGCCGGCCGTCCGGAGTTGATGGGCGGCGTCGGCCATGGGCGTGGGGAGATCGTAGGCTCGAGCCATCTCGAGCGCTAACCGGGTGTCTTTCAACCCCATATTGAGTGTGAAGTTGGCGTCGAAGTTGCGGTTGAGGGCCCGTGGTACCTTCTTCTTGAAGCTATACGAGGCGCCACTCGACGTGCCGACGGCCTCACAGAATGCTTCCCAGTCGACACCGATCTCCGACGCCAACGCCGCCCCCTCGAGGGAAGCAGCCGCTGTCGATGCGGAGATGACGTTATTGATGAGTTTGAGCGTATGTCCGGCACCGATATCACCTCCGTGGATGAGATCAGCGCCAAATGCCCGGAGGACGCGCTGGACGCGCTCCTCTTCAAAGGTCGCCTCGTCGCCGCCGACCATCACCGTCAGCGTCCCACGTTCGGCGCGGCCAACGCCGCCGCTGACCGGAGCGTCGAGCAGCGCAACGCCGTGTCCGCGTGCAACCTCCTCGAGGTCCTGGGTGGTGTGCGGATCGATCGTGCTCGTCTCGAGAGCCACAGACCCGGCCTCGGCATTGGCCAGTATACCGTCCTCGCCACGGTAGACAGCGTCCACAGTATCCGGGTCCGGCAGTGACGTGAGGATCACCTCCGAGCGTGTCGCGACATCGGCAACCGAGTCGGCGGCCACGACACCATGCTCGGTCGCCGCCTCGAGCGCGCCGGTATCGAGGTCGAACCCGATAACCTCACAGCCGTCATCCACGAGCCGCTTCGCGAGCACACTACCCATATTGCCAAGCCCGATCACGCCGACCTGGAGAGTCATGCGTTGACCGGCGATGGGGGCGTCATAACTCTTTGGCTCCATGATTGGCGAGCCAGGTATCGGCGGGAGGAGGCCCTTTGGACACACTATGCATGCATCGGTTTATTGAATCTCACCGCGACAGAATGCCGACTGTAGCTTTTTGTCCCCGGTCAGCGGATGCCGGATCATGAGCGACATGCTTGACGTCGAGATGGCCCCAGCCGCGCGAACGACCATCGAGACCTCCTTAGCCGTCGAGCCAGGTGAGGAAGTGCTGATCATTGCCGACGCACGGACCGTGGGGATCGGGCGGGCGTTCGCTTCTGCAGCCGCTGCCGCAGGAGCGAGGACGACCACCGCCATAATGCCACTGCTCGAAAGCCACGGCAACGAACCACCTGACACGATCGCCGCGGCGATGGCGGCTGCCGACGCGGTGGTCACGCCTACCACGCATGCCATCACACATACTCGGGCGCGCTTGGATGCAGCCGACGCGGGCGTTCGGATCGCGATCATTCGCGGCGTGACGGAAGACATGTTGATCGAGGGCGCTATGACGGCGGATTTCGAGGCAGTGCGTGATGTCACGACCCGGATCGCGGAGCGAATCGATGCGGCTGACGCCGCGCGGGTGACATCCGAACAGGGGACGGACGTGAC
>JBDGPQ010000025.1:0-4208 GCA_042219595.1 Haloarculaceae archaeon | reverse complement strand
ACCATAATCGAACTCACAACCTCGGCCGGCACGACGACCTTCCCGGTTGGCGCGTTCGTCAATCGGGTGGATCCAGGCGGACCGCTCGCTGCCGCCGGTGGGCCGACGGACACGAGTCTGATCGTGACTCGGGTAGGCGGACAACGGGTGCTGACCGCCGACGGGCTATCCCGCACGCTAGCGGCGATTGGCGCTGGCGAGACGGTCGATGTCGAGGGGTACGTCAACGGTGAGCGACGGTCATGGACCGTCGAAGTCGGCCAAACATCTGCGGGACGGCCGATCCTCGGCGTCTTTGTCGATGAGGGCTATAGCAGTCTCGTTCTCGACGATTTCGGCATTGATCCATACCCAGCGGACCGATTTGCGACAGTGCTCTCCGGGGGGCCGGGAGGCTTCTTCGAGGACCTCCTCTCCGGGAATGTTCTCGTCGCATTCGTCGTCCTACTGGTGTTGCCGTTTGCGAGCCTCGTGGACCCATCAGCGAGTTACAATTTCTTCGGGTTCGTCGGCGAGGTGTCGAATTTCTTTGCCGTGACCGGGCCGCTCGGTGCCTTCGGAGGACTCCCAGCGTTCGTGCTGGCGAATGCTCTGTTTTGGACGGCGTGGATCAACTTCAATCTCGGCGTCTTCAATTGCATTCCGGCGTTTCCGCTCGACGGCGGGCACATCATGCGGTCGGCTGTCGAGGCGATCGTCGCCCGGTTGCCCATCGCCGCCCGCCGCACCGTCGCCACGGCTGTGGTCACGGCGTTTACCGTCGTGATGATTATCGGTGTGCTTGCGATGATCTTCGGGCCAATGCTGCTACAATGAATGGTGGCGGGATCGTGCTCCATAACATTCGGCTCGCTCCTTTTCCAGAAGAGCTGGGGAAGCGCTGCGGATACACTGGACGTAGAGAAATTCGGTTGCTAGAGGGGTGATGCAATGAGCGCCGCGGTGTGCACTTCGCTCAGAGCGTGCCGCTATCGATGGGGTCTTCGATGTCGCCCATGACGGACTCCAGGAGGTCGGTGATGGTGACGAGCCCAAGAACTTCATCTCCCTCGCTGACGAGCGCTAGTTCTTGTTGCTCCGCTTGGAACCGGTCGATGGCGTCACTCACCGTGAGGTCGGGGCTCAGCGAAACCGGTGGTGCGGCGAGGGCGGCGAGATCGACCTCGCCTTCAGTTAGTGCCTCGCGGTGACGCATAAGCACTGGCACATAGAGTATTCCGATGAAGTCGGAGAGATCGTCGCCGATGACGGGATAGCGGGTATGAGGGTGTTCGGACATCCTCTCAAGCGTCGTTTCAGGATCTGCGGACGTGGATAGTGCGATGATCTCATCGGCGGGGACCATGATGTCCGCGATCGGCTGCTCGCCGACATCTAGGGCGTTCATGACCTCTTCTCGCCGCTCCTCGGACAAATCGCCCGCATCGAGTACTGAGCCGAGACGATTCCGGAGCTCCGCTCGGCTCTCGATGACATCGGTCTCGGTCTCCAGCCACGCGCCGGTCATTTGGATGCCCATCAATCCCAGCGTGCCTTTCGCGATCGAATCACCGAGCCGAATAACTGGTGAGATCAGCACGTAGAACCAGTGCAATGGCCGCGCGCCATATCGGCACACCGTCCGTGATCGCTCGACGCCGAGATACGTCGGCGTCTGCTCGCCGTGGGTCAGGTGGACGAGGTTGATGATGAGGAAGGCGATTATCGCCCCGGTGCCGACTGCGGCGAGGCGCGTGCCAGCGAAGAGCGGCTCGAAAATGGCCGCGAGTGCCGGCTCGGCAACGATACCTACCGCGATGCTTGAAGCGGTGATCCCCACTTGGCACGTGGTCAAATACACCTCGAGATCGTTCGTCATCGCCCACGCCCGCTCGAGTGCTGGATGGCCGTCGCCCACGAACTCCGCGCGGTCGTACTGACGAGCTCGTGTCAGCGCGAATTCGATCGCGACGAAGAAGCCATTCGAGAGGATCAGCAGCACGCCGGCGACCAGCCGGATACTCAGCTCGACTGGATTCATCCGTTGCTGGCCGTTCGCGTGGCCGGCGTGGAGAGCCTTCTGCTTCCTTTACAACGACAACATTCAGTACGTCGAAGGCCAAGCGCTTCCAATGCCCGACCGCCGCGATCCGCCCCCGACTGAGGAAGGGTGGTATGCCCTCCACGACATGGTACGAATCGATTGGGACGGCTGGACGGCCGCTCCAGAGCGAGACCGGGAGCGAGCCCTCGACGAGGCCAGGACGTTTCTCGATGAGGCGATCGCCGTCTCGGACGCCGAGGAGGGTGCCTCCGCCGTCTACACCGTCCTTGGCCATAAGGCCGACATCATGTTGGTGCATCTTCGGCCGACGACGGCGGCCATCGACGCGCTCGAGCGGCGCTTCGCGACGACCGACTTTGCGCGGTTCACCGAGCGCACCTCATCGTATGTTTCGGTCACGGAAGCCTCCGGGTATTCCGAGCGCGCCCGTCAGTACTTCGAGGGCGATCTCGATGAAGAGTCCGGGCTCGCCCGGTATATTCGCTCGCGGTTGTATCCAGACATTCCAGACGCCGAGCACGTGTGCTTCTACCCAATGGACAAACGCCGGGCACCCGGTCAAAACTGGTATGATCTCGCATTCGAAGAACGCGCGGAGCACATGGATGCCCACGGCGAGATCGGTCGGGCGTATGGGGGCCGCGTGACCCAGATGATCACTGGCTCGATCGGGCTAGACGACCACGAGTGGGGTGTTACGCTGTGGGCCGATGACCTCGTCGACGTGAAGGATTTGCTGTATGAGATGCGCTTCGACCCCTCTACGTCGCAGTTTGCGGAGTTCGGACCGTTTTACGTTGGCAGACGCATCATGCCGGACGACCTGCCCGCGCTAGTAGCAGGTGAGCCAGTCGCCGAAGGTGGCGAGACGGATTCCGTCCCACCGACGTCCGACGCCGAAGCATCGGACTCGTCGGCCGGTCCACCGACCGAGAGTGATGTTGAGGTCGAGATGATTGATACTAGCGCCGTCGGTCAGCGCCTGACCACAGTTGGGTTGGACGAGAGCTTCGAGCCGGGCAGTACCATCGTCTTCGCCCGCTCAGATGCCGACGCCGAGGCCGTCGCGGATGCTGTTGACGAACTCCGAGAGTCGTTCGACCACTACGATACCCACCGCGGGACATCTGTCCGCGCTCAGGGTGGACGGACGATCGTCGTCAGTGGCTGGGAAACTGAGTCGGCCGCTGATATCGCAGCGGGATTCCTCGCCGATCTCCCTGGAGTTGAGGAGACGATGATGGGTTCCCTAGAAGGGGGCGATGCCGACACGCCGGCCGACGATTCGACAGCCGCTGCCGCATCGATTCGCGACGAACTTGCAGATTTGGATGTCTATGCGGGCCAACCGCACGGCGAGGACGTCTACGCACTGGTCTGCTATTCCGCGGCGGACGTCGACACGCTGGAAAGCGCGGTAGCAGACCTCCGTGAGGGGTTCGACCGGTATGACACGCACGAGGGCACCGATGTCTACGTCGATGTGGACGGCGGCGGTGCGGCGGTCGTAAGCCTCTGGGCGACGGCCGATGCGGCGGATACGGCCAGCGACTATCTGGCGGATTTACCTGATATCGTCGGCTGGGCCGATGAACGCGAAGGCTTCGGAACGATGGGAATGTTCTACACGGTGAAACCTGAATACCGAGAGGACTTCCTTGAGACGTTCGACGAGGTCGGCGACTTGCTCACGGACATGGATGGCCACCGCGAGACCACGCTTCTCGAAAACATCGACGACAAGCACGACCTCTTCATTGCAAGTCGGTGGGACGCGAAGGAAGATGCGATGGCATTCTTCCGCTCGGATGCTTTCAGCGACACTGTCGCGTGGGGTCGGGACGTGCTTGCGGACAGACCCCGACACGTCTTCCTGGCGTAGAATTCCTAGCGGAGAGATCGTCACCAGATAGTAATGTGGCTGATCTATTCGCCGGGATCTGTCGACCGGTTCCGCGTCCCGTTGAGCCAGCAGCCACGTGAACTGCGCTTGATCAGCGCAAGTCTCAACGATTTGCTGGCGCATGAAGGCGTCTCGATCTGGAATTCGCTTCGTACGTACGGGTGTGTACCAATGTAAACTACCCCACCCTACTTCGCTCACCCGTAGGGGGGTTCGCTCGTGGAGGGTGGGGCTTTGACGTGGACTCCCGTTCGGGCCACA
>JBDGPQ010000224.1:3309-4274 GCA_042219595.1 Haloarculaceae archaeon | reverse complement strand
GCAATCTCGAGTGTCACCAGTGGCCGCCCGTGGTCGGCCATTGATCCACCACGGATTTCTTCGCCGTGAGCCGATCAGTCACCATTCAGTTGAGGCGCTTGTATTGGATTGCTGGGCGTACGGAACAGTCTCTCTTCACGATTCAGAGGCATACCGTCCCGGAATATCCAGACGCATTTCTGGTGCCCGCCATTTAACGAAAAATCACGATATATGGCGTATGTTTACGGAGTTACGAGCGGAAATCTTCTATAATTAATGTTTCTGAAGTCATGGTTAAGTGTCTGTGTCACCCATCACTGTGTATGGAACACCTGCGTGAGGTATCGGACGCCACGGCGATGAAGGCCGAGATGTTCTGCACGTCGTGTGGATTTGCTGGTCGAATGGACGAAGATTACGTCATCGACGTCGATGACACCGAGCTGCGGTATGTCTGTCCGGAGTGCGGCACGGTCCTCACCCGTCGACCACTGCGCGCCTGATTCCGCCGTTCGGACACCCGTCTACATTCTTCACGTCACCGCCGAGTCTCGGTACGGAAAAATGTGGTACTGTTACCGCTAATCCCGCCAGTTTCCGCGACCGAACTCGTCGCATCTCGAAAACTCGGAGTCATTGTAACAATGATTAAGATTCGCTGCGCGGCCAACCCTTTTCAGTTTCCTATCGTTACCGTCTGATGGCGTGGATACTGGCCGCCGACCACACGCTAAGGACAGATCGTGCCCACCCGGTTCGGCCCTCCACGCCGTCGGTCCCGAACCAATTTCTTCGACTCTTGGCGCCGCGCACGTCGACGGCTCGTAGCTCCAGTCATCTGAGTGCGATTCCAGGCCTCGTTGACGTATTCGAGCAGGATTGCAGACCAGAAGGCCCAGGAAAGGACGCTGGATCCGGCCCCCGATCGGCGCGAATGGCCTACCCGTTGAGTATGCGCTCTTGCAACCATTTGTAGGTGTAGA
>JBDGPQ010000224.1:0-3286 GCA_042219595.1 Haloarculaceae archaeon | reverse complement strand
CGGTTCTTCCCGGTCATGATCGTCGGGCGGCGTATTGAGTCGTGGATGATAGCGGCCGATTCGGGGCTCGCCTTGGAGTGGATCGCGGAGATTCTTGAAGACCTCCCTCCCTGCTTCCTTCGTGGGAACGATCCAGAGCGCCGCGTCGAGGTCACACGCTGCCATCTTGTCATAGTCCGCTGGGATACTTCGACCGGCATCGCCATGGATCCGTTCAACCTCGACAGCGACAACCACGTCCCCCTGCGCGTCGAGTCCCGCAAGATCGAGTCGCCGCCATTCGGCCGGTTCGGCATCACTTCGTGAGTGCTCTGAATCGGGAACCGCTGTGTGCTGAAGATCGAAGTACGGGTGTGTTCGAGCGACCGGGGAGTCTTCATCGGCGACGTGTTCGCGTTCGAGCCAGCGCTCGCCGAGTGCGACACCGAGGACGTGCATCGTGGACTCCCAGAGATCCCCTTCACCATGACCGAAGTCGATCTCTGCACGGTGGGACTCACCGATCGCCTCCCGGCCCTCTGGTGTGACGGAATACAGCAAGTGGGGGTAGTCGGAATCGTGACGGAGCAGCCCGGCGTCGATCAGCGATTCGACGGCGTCGTTGTCAATCCCGACGTAGTCTTTGAGGAGGACCATCGAATCCCGGACGAGATCATACTCCAGCGCGTCGTACCGACGCTGCTGCGCATTGTAGACGACTTGGAGGAAGCACAGCTGGGTGAGCGACCATTCCGCCGCGCTGACCTCTGCCGGTGAGCGTTTTAGCTCGAGTCGACAGACGGGTATCTCCGTGCGATCGACATCGTGTACCGAGTGACAGCACTCGATGGCATCGCGCATCCCGTCGATCGTGGCCGCGTGGCGACTCTCGCAGGATTCACACTGGAGTGCGTGTCGCTGCTCGTGATACGCAACCATGTCCGGGATGTGGTCAGTGTGTGGCAGGAGTGAATCGAGCCGTACGTCGGCGTCGATCCCTTCCTCAGGTGTCTCTTGGACCGTCCGGTGGTCGATCCCGAGCTGCTCCCGAGTCCGTCGTTGACACTCCTCAAGGGCCGCCTCAAACTCCGCTTCGGCCTCGCCGACCAGCGGTTCGTCGCTCTCGGGATGGCCCGCTGGCGGTGGGAGCGAGGCGCCAAGGAACGGCTGCGCCGGTTCATCGCCGAATCCAGCGCTGGGGCGGACCAGCCACTCGCCGCGACCGAGGGCATTCAGTTGGCGTTCGATGACGGCTGGCTCCCGGTCCTCCGTTGCGAGGACGCGAGGCAGGTCGGTATCGACGGCAATTGGCCCCGCGACAATCGTACCTGTCTCGTTGAGGAGTTCCTGGTACGTGTCCCGCTCGGGATCTGGCGTGGCGACCTGCTCGGGATACTGCAACCCGAGTGTCATCGAGAGCCCGTAGGACCGCCCCTCGGCAAGCAGTGTGTCGAGGAGCTGCGTCGACGCGACATCGCGGGCCTCTTCGAGGTACAGGTTGACGAGCGGCGTGTCAGTCCCCGCTGTGTCCGCCCGGGCCTTCAGCGCCGTCCATAGTCGCGAGAGAACGACGATGGTGAGTGCGCGTTTGACATCCTCCTCGAGTCCGGCAAAATCAACAACGATTGTGAGGTCCTCGTCGAGCAACGATCCGAAGTCGAGGTGGGGATCACCTTCGTCGGGGACGTGATTGAACACAGGCGCGAGCCGGCCGTCAGTCGCGATCGTTTCAACACGCCCAGCGGCCCCGCCGAGGATTGCGGTGCGGACATCGCGGTCACGCAATAGCAGCGAGTCGAAATAGGCCGCGAGGCGATCATCTGCCGTGGCGGGTGGGTCCTCTTCGCGCTGAAATCGCCGGATGGCCGCGTAGAGATCCTCGTGGGCGTAGGACTCGGCCCCATAGACGGGATCAAACAGGACCCGGACGAAATTGCGAACGGCCTTCGCGGACTCGGCCGCCTGGCCATACTGCTCCGGCCCCATCAGCCCGGCGAGCAGTTCTTCATAATGGCCGGCGATCCGTGACCGAGCCTCCTCGCGATGCATCCCGGCCGTGATCAGCGGTTCGATATTAAAGAACGACAGCGCCGGCAGCGTCTCGGACAGATCGAAGTAGCGGACATCATCGAGACTGCCATGAGTGCTGTAGTGGGTTCGGAGATAGTCTTCGGCGGTGCTGCCGCCCTTGTAATCGAAGACGATATCCAGGCCATCCGTGGCGGCTCGGTTTGACGCAATGGCACGTTCAAGGAGCACGGACTTGCCGGCACCCGTCGCACCGACGACGGCGATATGGCGGTCTTGGTGTTCCGGCGGAAGGTGCAGTGGGCGGCCGTATGGCTCGCGGTCGTGCGTGAGCGGCATACACAGGGCCATACCTGGTGGGGCGTAGCGGTCCAGCTGATGGGCCGGCGGCAGCGTCAGCGCCGCCCGCTCAGGTGGCCGCGCAGCGAGTGCACGGGCACCGTCAGGGGTCAGCCTACCGCCATCGACGACGCAGAAGTCGGCTACCTCACTGGCGTCCGCAACGATGCCGAGACTCCACCGCGTCTGCGTTGGGAGTCTATGGCGCCACGCTTCGTAGCCGACGGGCTGGAGGTGGCACTCGACGAGATCGGTGTAGACCTGTGTGCCGGGGCGACGATGGTCAAGCCATTGCGGGTCGCTATCGGTCTCAACCCGTCCATGAACGGTGTGGAATGGCCCGTCGAGCGCACGGAGCGTGGTCGATAGGCTATTGGCGATCTGATCCGCCTGATCCGGGTGCTCCCGGGTCAGCGCGACCGCTCGTGCGGAGACGACGAAGCTACGCGCGGGATTTCGGCGCATCGCCCACTCGATGCGCTTCCGGTCGGCGGGTGACGGTGTATGGGCAGCACGCTCGCTCGGATCGCGTGGTGAGACGAACTCGCGGACGACGGCCGCCGTCGATGCCGTACCCTCCTCGAGCTGAGACACGTACCGATCGCGCTGGGTGCTCCAATCCTTGTAGGGGCGCAGGATCGCCTGGAAGAGCGCCGGCTGGTCGGCCTGGGCCAGTCGCTCGACGACCGTCGATACCGGGTCGGTCTCTGCCGCCGTTGGCCCCTCCTGTCGGCTTCGGTTGGCACTCCCGGAGGAAGGTGTCAACCCGGTCTGCCAGTCGCGCTTGCGATCCACTGCCGCATAGAATTCGACGCCGGCAGCATACGGCACCTTAGCCGTCTCGACCTCGGTGCCGTCCTTGGAGACAGTATGGTCTGGTTCGATCACCGGGAGGTGGTTCTCGATCCGCCGTGGATGCCATGGCACCTCGCTCAGCTCG
>JBDGPQ010000146.1:0-4325 GCA_042219595.1 Haloarculaceae archaeon | reverse complement strand
TTCACATACTATAGATCATAAACATTGGCCGTATAACTAATTTTGAGCCTTGCGAAGCCTTTATTCGAAATGCGCTCAATTACCGCCTGTATGCCAGATGAACGATCGAACCGTGTGAAGTCTAGCCAGAGCCGCCGCGGCTACTTGAAGTACGCCGGGGCGGCGGTGGTCACCGGCCTCGCCGGGTGCTCAGGCGATGGTGGCGACGGAGATACTGGCGGCGATACGGGTGGCGACACCGGTGGTGATGGAGATACCGGTGGCGATACCGGCGGTGGGACGAGCACCCCGATGGAGGTCCAAGAATTCGTTATTGGCTCGAATCATCCATTGTCCGGGGCGCTCTCATACACCGGCGTCTCGATGGTCAGGGCTCAAGAGTACGCTGCCCAGCAAAAGAACGAGGCCGGCGGGATCGAGTCCCTGGGCGGGGCCCAGGTCCGCATCGAGCGGGGTGACAATGAGGCCAAGCAGGAGCTGGCCGGTCAGGTGAGCCAACAGCTGATTAATGCCGGGGCGGATGTCGTGACCGGATGTTTCAACTCCGACGCAACACTCGCTGCAACGGCGACAACCGAGCGGGAGGGTGTGCCGTTCGTCATTACCGTTGCGGCCTCAGATCGCATCCTCAAAGGTCGGGACACGAGTTACACCTATCGGCTACAGCCGACGACGTTCCACTACGCCCGTGACTGGGCCAAGTTCTACCCCGAATTGGTCCGTGGCGCCGGCCACGTATGGTCACTACTATATCGACAATGCCTATGGGTCGGAGATTTTCGAGTATGTTCGCGACGAGTTCGGCCCCCAAAATAATCTCGAATTGGTAGAGTCGACGGCGGTCACTCTCGACCAGTCGGACGCCAATGCACAAGTGACGCGGCTTCAGGAGGCGGATCCGGATTGCATTTGTCTCACTGGCTATCAACAGGACGCGGTTATGTTCTTCAACGCGCTGGCAGATCTCGATTATCGGCCGACCTGGCTGAGCGCTTCCGCAAGCGTCGCCTTAGTCAACCCAGATCTGGTGAGCCAAATCGGTGACCCAGCCATCAACCTGATGGATGCGAACTACGCGCTCAACCCGAAGAACCCGCTGACGGAGGAGTTCCGGTCAGGCTATCGAGAATTCGCCGACCGGGCACCGAGCCCCGAATCCGGGCTTGCCTGGGCAGCGACGCAAGTGATCTTCGATGCGGTCGAGCGGGCAGGCTCCACTGATCCTGACGCAATCAATGAGGCGATTGCAAACACGGAGATGGACGCCGAAGAGACGCCGGTTGCCTTAGACGGTGTGGAATTCCAGGATAATGGAGAGAACGCCCACGCGCTTGCGGCGATGAACCAGACGTTCGAGGGTCCGGAGATCGAGGTCGTCCACCCCGAACGCTTCCGCGCACGCGACCCTGTCATCGAGCCCGGCCGGACGTAGTCGATTCCCGAGCGGTAGGATTTTTTTGATAGCCCGGGACGATCGACCGTGAGCTACAATTTGAACGGCGATACCGCGCTCGTCACTGCATCGAGTAGCGGGCTCGGCCTCGCCTCAGCGCGAGTTCTTGCAGCGGAAGGTGCAAACGTGGTAATGAACGGTCGCGACGAGGACCGCCTCGCAGATGCGGTAGAGAGCGTTGCTGAGGAAGCCGCTGGTGACATCGTTGGCCATCCGGCGGATCTTACCGATCCAGACGATGTCGATACGCTCGCAGAACGACCAGTAGAGGAGTTCGGCACTCTCGATCACTTGGTCACCTCTGCCGGCGGGCCGCCAAGCGGCCCATTTCTTGAGATGGATGATCGGGACTGGTATGACGCGTTTGATCTTTTGGTTATGAGCGTCGTACGGCTGGTCCGCGAGACGGCGGAGCCGCTGGCCGACGGCGGGGGCTCGATCGTCACCATCACGTCGATCAGCGTGAAGGAAGCAATCGATTCGCTTGTCCTCTCGAACTCAGTCCGGATGGGTGTCATCGGTCTTGAGAAAACGCTCTCGGAGGAGCTCGCGCCAGATGTTCGCGCAAACGCTGTTCTGCCTGCGACCCATGAGACGCCACGGGTCGAGGAACTGGTCCAACAAGGGGTCGACCGAGGCGAGTTCGACACCTACGAGCAAGGCCTCGAGGCGTGGGGTGGTGACGTTCCCCTCGGACGCATCGGGCAGCCGGAAGAGCTTGGGGAGGTGGTAGCTTTCCTCTGCTCCGAGCGTTCGAGCTACCTTAACGGCGTGGCAATTCCGGTCGACGGAGGTGCGAGCGCCTCGAACCTCTGAATACGAGAAGGATCATCACTGCCGCCCGACACAACCGTTAACCGCGTTAGCCTGCGTGGAGAGGTATGTCCAGCTTCTCCCGCCGCGTGATGAATGTCGAGCCAAGTGCCACCGTTCGGATCGGCGATCTCGCGGCGGAGCTGCGGTCGCATGGTCAAGAGATAGTGGATCTAAGTCAGGGTGATCCCGACTTCGACACCCCTGATCATGTTCGTCGCGCCGCGCGCGAGGCGATAGAGTCAGGCGAAACGCATTATACACCGTCGGCCGGGATTCAACCGTTACGTGAGGCGATCGCCCGGAAACTCGAATCCGACAACGATCTCGACGCGACTCCCGACAGTGTTACGGTGACGCCGGGCGGCAAGCAGGCACTTTTCGAGACGCTCTCCGCACTGCTAGGAGAGGGGGATGAGGTGGTCCTGCTCGATCCGAGCTGGGTCTCCTACGAGGCGATTGTGAACCTTTGCGGCGGACGCCTGAATCGGGTACCGCTCGACCCGGATAGTGGATTCCGACTCGACGAGTCCGTCTTGACGGAGGCGATTGGTGATCAGACGAAAGCGATCCTCATCAACACGCCGTCAAACCCGACTGGGGCCGTCTTGCCACGGTCCGATCTGATGGCTATCCGTGACCTATGCGTCGATCATGACGTCTGGGCCGTCGCCGACGAGATCTATGAGTCAATCCGATATGGAGTAGACCATGTCTCCCTCGGTTCCCTCGACGGGATGAGGGACCGGACCGTTACGGTGAATGGATTTTCAAAATCCCACGCGATGACTGGCTGGCGGTTGGGATACTTCCATGGTCCCGAACCACTCGTTGAACAGTCCCGGAAAGTGCAGTCTCACACGGTTACCTGTGCGACGAGTTTTGCACAGCACGGGGCCGTAGCGGCGCTTGAGGGACCACAAACCCCAGTCGATGAGATGGTTGGGACGTTCGAGCGCCGTCGTGATGCTGCCATATCGACGCTTTCGGATGCCGGCCTATCGGTGCCGACGCCTGACGGTGCGTTCTACCTCTTTCTCCCGGTCACGACGGATGACGATGTCGGCCTCTGTGAGCGCCTGCTCGAGGAGGACGGGCTTGCGGTGACGCCCGGAAGCGCCTTCGGTATGGACGGATTCGTCCGGGTATCCTATGCCGCCGCGGTGGGAGATGTCGAGCGCGGAATTGAGACGCTCGCTCCGCATCTGGCGGATTAAGGCAGTCTTGACCGAATACTTTAGAGCCTTGGTGGTCTGTCTCAGCGCGGTACATGGCTGATCCCACCTTTTCCGAACTGGCGATCGCCTTCGAGAAGGAGACGCGGGATGTCCAATCACAAGTCGACTTTGCCGCCTACGCCGAGCAGCAGGGATTCGATGCGGTATGGGTTACGGAGACGCGACTCGTTAGGGACGCCGTTTCCATCCTTGGCGCACTGACGCGAGCGACCGACGACATCCGTCTTGGGACGGCGGTGCTCCCGATGTGGACCCGAAATGTCGCCCTCATGGCCCAAACTTGGTCCACTCTCTACGAGCTCGGTGGGCCCCGGCTTCATTGCGGGCTGGGTTCATGGTGGGACCCGCTCGCGGAGAGCGTTGGCATCGACCGCCAAGATCCGAACCCCCTCCGCGCGATGTGGGAATATGCGACTGTACTGCGGCGTCTTCTCGATCTTGAGGAGGTGACCTACGATGGCGCACACCTCTCTCTGGACGCAGTGCAGCTCGATTTGATAAGGGCCGACGCGCAGCCACGCGATGTGCCGCTCTACATCGGGGCGACCGGGCCACAAATGAATCGGATGGCGGGCGAGCTGGCGGGTCGGGGCGTCCTCGAGGGAGTGATCCTGAACGCGAACACACCGACGTCGTACGTTCGGGATCGAGTCGCGGATATTGCGGAGGGTGTCGAGTCAGAAGGAGGCGATATCGCCGACGTGCGACGGCCACAGACGATCTACGTTTCAATGGCTGATGACCACGACGAGGCCATTGACCTGGCGCGGGATGTTTGTGCCCAGTATCTCGCCCAACAGGCACACGTTCCGAAGGTCGCA
>JBDGPQ010000049.1:0-4345 GCA_042219595.1 Haloarculaceae archaeon | reverse complement strand
GCGGCAGAACTCCCCGGCGACATCGAGGATGAGGAGCAGGTCGGGACCTATATGAGCCTTTCAGCGTTTTCGATCCTGGTCGATCGTGATCCCTCCACGCGGCTCACCGAGGTGGAGGCCGCGAAGGCGCGCGGGGGCATTCTTGCCCGACTCGTGCCAGCGGATGTCGAGCGCCAGGAGACCCACCTACTTGGCGGTCATGCGGACGACGACGTCGACCACGTTCGCGAGTTCGAGTTCAAATCATCCCCCGAAGAAGTGCTCGAAGACGCGATCGATTGGGCAGAGGCGATCCTCATCGAGCGGCAGAGCTGACCGGGTTCTGTAGGACAGCTGGTCCGAGCAACAGCGGATTTTCCGGGTGAAAACCCCCCGAATATTAGGCCGGTGCGCTGCCCGGCACGTCCATTCCAATACCGCGCATCATTGCGACGACATCGTATTGCGCCCACGTCTCGGCAATCTTGCCGTCCTCGAAGCGCCATTCAATGTGGTCCTCGACGGAGAACCGCTCGTTCGTGGCCGGCATTCCCATGAACTCGCCGCTGTGAGTTACGGTGAGTTCGCCGCGGTGGAAGACGACGTCGCCCTCCGCAACGATGTCATGGATATCGTACTCGATGTCGGAGAATGCCTTCCGCATCGGTTCGAAGTACTCGGCCATCTCCGCAGCATCGTGGGTCCCGCCAGGGACCATCGGATCGTGCCCGACGTAGTCGTTCGTGAGGTATTGATCGACTTCGTCGAATCGTCCAGACCAGAGCAGGCTGGCAACTGTCTCGGCAGTCTCGCGGTGCTGTGCGGTGGTGTCGGCGGTTGCAGACATCTATGATCAACTTTCATGATGGACTGCATCCGGCATATAGATTGCGTGACACGTGCTCGCAGATGACTCCCTGGTTGGACTCCCCTGCCGCCGCCAAAAGCCCGATTCGGTGGACTCCAGTCCCGGGTGATACGCCGCGTGTTACTCGTCTGCCAAGGCCAGGACGTCATCAAAGAACGACAATGAGTCGTTCGGACCGGGATTTGCCTCGGGGTGATATTGACGGGTTATGATGCCGAGATCGTCGTTCTCCAGTCCCTCCGGGGTGTCGTCATTGACGTTGATCTGGGTGATATCAAGCTCGTCGCCGGGGTCCGCGACGGTATACCCATGATTCTGTGTCGTCATGACAACTTTGTCAGTCCGGAGGTCCATGACCGGCTGGTTGACGCCGCGATGACCGAATTCCATCTTCTCGGTGCGGCCACCGAGGGCGTTCGCGACCACCTGCTGGCCGAGGCAGATTCCTGCAAGCGGCACCTCACCAACGTACTGCTGAACGATCTCGCCAGCCTGTTCAAAGTTCTCCGGGTCACCGGGACCATTCGAAATGAACAGGAGATCTGCATCGACAGCGTCGACCTCGTCAGTGGTCGCATCGTAAGGAAGGACGTGCACGACCGCATCCCGGTCGACTAGTGATGATATAATGGAGCCTTTCGCTCCACAGTCCAGCAGCGCGACGACTGGTCCGTCGCCGTCCGCATTATGGACGGTCGGCTCTCTGACGGAGACCTGTGCGCCGATGTCCGTATGTTCGGACATGTGTTTGCACTGTGCCAGCTCTTCGAGAGCGATCTCCGGGTCGGCTTCCGGTCCAGCCGAGATCCCACACTGCATCGCTCCTTCATCACGGATTTCGGTCACCACCTCCCGAGTATCGAGGTGGTCGACCGCGGGGACGTCTTCGGATTCGAGCCAATCAGCGACGGCGTCGGTGAGCTCCCGAGCGAGCACGCCTCGGGGATGGACGCGATCGGACTCAAAGCGGTCGGCTCGGACGCCATAGTTGCCGATGAGGGGATACGAAAACGTCAGAATTTGTTCCTCGTAGCTGGGATCCGTCAGACTCTCCTCGTAGCCTGTATAGGCCGTCGTAAACACCAGTTCACCGCGGGTCCGGCCGGGCGCGCGGGCGCGGCCCTCAATTACGCGTTCGCCCTCGATGGCGACGTAAGCGTCCGACATTACGAGATCCGTACGGAAGTCCGGGGGAAAAGCGTTGCTTTCGAAGGTGAGTTACGAAATTCGTAGCGTTCAAGTGCCGACCCCGCGAACGTACTCACCTCGATGGACGACTTGGACCGTGAAATCCTCGCCATCCTCCGGCGGGATGCCCGCACCCCATATACGGAAATCGCCGACCGAGTGGGCACATCAGAAGGGACGGTCCGCAACCGTGTGGAACAACTCGTTGCAGACGGGGTTATCGAGCGGTTCACCGTCGCTACGCGCCGGGGCAATGTCAGGGCGATGATCGAGATCGGGGTCGACGTCAACGTCGACACCGGCGGCCTGACAGAGCGGCTGGCCGATTGGGATCCCGTGGACTTCGTTTGGCAGGTGTCGGGCGAAGAGGACATCGTGTTAGTAGTCGACGCGGCGGACACAGGCGCTCTCAACGATCTCATTACGCGGGTGCGGGAACGCGACGAGGTCGTGTCGACGAAAACGCGGCTCATCCTCGATGAGTGGCTCGGGGAGTCGGTATTGCCGACGCCGACGGAGGCATGAAAGTCGGTGGATGTTTGTTGGCGCTCGTCACATAGCGGTCTATGAGCCCGGATACCGACGGTGGCCACGCGAATGCCGGCCAGGACGTGGTCGCCGTCGACGGTGATGACGCACGCAAGGGCCTCGTCAATCGTCTCGAGGCCCATACTGGGGATGGAATTCGCCATCGCGCGTTCACGACGTTGCTGTTTGATGGCACCGGGCGTCTGCTGCTGGCCCAGCGGAGCCCCGAGAAGCGACTCTGGGACACCTATTGGGATGGCACCGTCGCTTCACACCCAGCTGATGGACAGTCCCAGGTCGACGCCGCCGGGGCCCGTCTCGAGACCGAACTCGGCCTTGACGCCGACGGGTACACGAACCTGCGCGTCACCGACCGATTCGAGTACAAACGTTACTATCATGATATCGGCGTCGAGTACGAAGTGTGTGCGGTATTGAAAGCCGAGCTCCTCGATATGGATCTCGACCCTGACCCGGACGAAGTTGGCGGACTATTGTGGGTCGATTACGAACACCTTCACGAGAACCCACGGCTCTACCGTCAGCTACGGTTTTGCCCCTGGTTTGAGATTGCGATGCGTCGGGACTTCGCTCAGTAGTTCCACTGGCGTGACACCCGGTCAGCGATCCCCGGATACTCCGTCCGAAGCCGCTCAGGATCGCGTTCCCCGTCCACGTTAGTGAGATGGACCATCCCACGACGGCTGCTATAGACGTCTTGAAAGTCATAAACGACGCCGACGACGGTCACAGTGTCTGGAATCTCTTCGCTTTCGACTAATCTGGTGACCTGGCGATCGACATTGAATTCAACGAGGTGGTTTACTGCCGCGGCGGCATTCAGAGACGAGGGGAGTCGCTCGACTGCTGGAGCGATGTCCGGCTGGAGGACCTCAAGGCAGTGCGCGATCCCGGGTGCGTGGTGAGTTTCACCAGTGGTTACAGCCTCGTATGTGGCGGTGACGGCGCCACACCCGGTGTGACCAACGACGATCGCGAGTTCCGTTCCGGTCTCAAGCAGAGGATAGAGGACGTCACCGGCGATGGCGAGGTCCCCATCAATGCGCTGAGTCACCCGATTGCCGATGGTGTTACACGTGAAAAGTCGACCGGGCTCGTGATTGCCCCACAAGTGGTCCGAGAGGACGCGCGAATCGGCACACGTGACCGTGACTGCCTCAGGTCGTTGGGCATCTTGAAGGCCATCAAACTGGTCCGTGAACTGTTCAGCATGGTCAGCATTTCCTGCAAGGAGATCGACGAGCGTCGGCAAGACGGAATCGGTCATGGACTACTCACCACGCGAGGTAAGAGCGCTCCAGACGGCGATTGCTCCAAGTAGGATCGCCGCCGGCAGCGGCAGGACCAGGTAGGCGTCTCGAAGCGTGAGACCGAGGCTACCAACAACTCCCTGCGCGGACGGGAGGACGAGTATCGCCCCGGGAATGAGGAAAAAGGCGACCACGACCATCGCAACGAGAACCCAGCCGCGCCACGTGAAGGTGTCGGCTGGCGGAGCATGGCGGGGTCGGACCGCCGCTGCTTCATCCGCACCACCGTCCGAACGTCGTGGATTGCCTGAACCGTTGTTGCCGTCACTCGTCATACTCACTGTCTGGAATGACGACCACTTTCCCGAATCCCTCGCGGTCCTCGAGCATTGCATGAGCCCGTTGAATTTCGCTCATTGGGAGGATCTCACGAATGCACGGTTCAATGTCGCCCTGCCACACGAGCTCAAGGACATCGTCGACCTCACCAGGCGTCCCCATCGTTGATCCA
>JBDGPQ010000059.1:3498-4353 GCA_042219595.1 Haloarculaceae archaeon | reverse complement strand
TAGATGTTTGGCGTGAGTGTGTCCAGAAACGTCTCGGCGTCCGATTGCGTTAGCGGCGATCCCATATTGATCCAGCACTCGACCGATGACAGGTCTCGCTCCGACACGCCATCGGCGTCCGCGATCCGTCGTGTCAGCGTCGGGACGCTCGCTATATGTGTCACTCCATACTGTTCAATGGCGTCGAGGGCGGGCTGGGGCTCGAACTCCGATAACACGATGAGCTCGCCCCCGGCCACCACGGTCTGATGGACGGTGTTATCGATGCCGCCGGCGTGGAACCATGGGGACAGCTGGAGTGTAACGCTCGACTGCGTAAATCCAGCCGTCGAGACCATTTCAAGCGCCCGTGCTTGTGCCGTCTCTGCGGTGAAGACGACACCCTTCGGGTTTCCGGTGGTCCCACTCGTGTAGAGAATATAGGCTGGCGCATCGGGCTCCGTGGGTGGGTCAGGCGGCGCCTCCGCGGCCGCGTCTACCAGATCTTTGAACGATTCCGCGTCACCGACATCGTCAGTGCAGATCCGCTGGGGCATCACAACCGTCTTGTCGAGGCCTCGCTCGAACCGGTCGGCCACCTCGCCATCGTACACCACGAGATCGGGCGCGACGTCATCCACGATGTACCCGAACGTGTCTGGGGCGAGCATATAGTTGAGCGGCACAGGCACAGCGCCAATCTTGTAGCACCCGTAGACAGTCAGCGGAAACTCGAGGACGTTATGAAGGATGACGCCGACCCGATCCCCCGGTCCTGCCGGGCGTTGCGGACCGCGACGGCCTCGCGGTCGGTGACGTAGGTGGGGCGGGTGAGGTCGTATGCGTCCGCGAACCGGGCGAGCGAGACGTAGAAGG
>JBDGPQ010000059.1:0-3488 GCA_042219595.1 Haloarculaceae archaeon | reverse complement strand
TCAGCGGAAACTCGAGGATGTTATGAAGAATGACGCCGACCCGATCTCCCGGTCGGATACCGCGCGCCGTCAATCCGTTCCCCACCCGATTGACTCGTTCATCGACCTCGGACCAGGTTAGCATAGAGTCGGTCGTTGGGACCCGCAGCGCTGGGCTATCAGCTCGCCAGTCCGCGTTCCGCTCGAGAAAGTCCCGATGTGTCAGCATTGGCCGTGACACAATGGCCCATACAGCATGAAGGTACGTGGTAGGAGTGACCCGCGAGTCGGCAATCATTCCAAGCAACCGACAAGATTGCTAGCTATTTTGGCAATTGCGACCCCGGTGGGTTTCCGTGAGCATTCGGCGACCATCGGTCAGACGGCGCTCCTGGAGGTTGAAACGATGAACGAGGCCGACGTGCTTGTGGTAGGTGGCGGATCTGCGGGGGCAGTGGTGGCAAATCGACTCTCATCAGACCCGTCGATAGATGTCCTCTTGCTCGAGGCGGGTGAGGATTGGCGGAGTGACAATGCCCCGCCGGAGATCAGGAGCCAGAACTTCTTTTTCGCGCTGGAGGAGCTCGACGGAAAATTCATTTGGTCGGATCTTGAGGCCAGGCTTCTCCGGGACCGCGAGCCAGAACACTATATCGTTGGGAAAGGCCTTGGAGGTGGTTCGACCGTCAACGCCCAATTTTACGTCCGCCCGCCACCGTCCGACTTTGACCGGTGGGAAGCCCTCGGTGCTATCGGATGGGGATATGAGGACGTTCTCCCATACTTCACCCGTGCGGAGACTGACCGGGATTTCAGCGACCGCCCATACCATGGCAGTGAGGGCCCGATTCCAGTCTGGCGCCCCACAGAGGCTGATTGGCGACCCTTAGACCATGGATTCGCGGAGGCGGTCCAAGATCTAGATTATCCAGTCTCACCGGACATGGACTACAACCATCCGGAGATGTGCGGCCTATCGCGAGTCCCGTACAACACCCGCGACGGTGAGCGTGTATCGACGAACGATGCCTATCTTGAACCCGCTCGAGATCGGGACAATCTCACGATTCGCGGGAAGACGGTCGTGGACAAAGTACTACTCGACGGTCGGGCTGCCGTCGGCGTGGAGGCTATTCACGACGGTGAGCGGTGTTTGGTAACCGCGGACTCGGTGGTATTGTGTGCCGGTGCGATCGGAACACCGGCAATTCTGTTGCGGTCGGGAATCGGCCCAGCAGGCCATCTCAGGGATATTGGTGTCTCCGTGGCGATCGACCACCCAGGCATCGGTCGACTTGTGGATCACCCGCTTCTCTCAGTCACGTTCGACTTATCGACTGATGCGCGTGCCGAACCGCCCGCGCCGGACGATTTCTATTCCGCGCTTTTACTCGCGTGGACGGCTGATACACCCTACGGTGCCCCGCTCGACTGTCAACTTCACACGCAGAACTTTGTTGGCACCACCGACTCGGCACTGACAGTCGGGGGATTAGTATTCTCGCTCGTGGATGTCAAATCGCGTGGTCGTCTCGAACTTGCCTCCACCGATCCAACTGAACCTCCCGCCATCGACGTCAATATGCTGGGAGACAGACGTGACGTTGTTCGGATTCGAGAAGGTCTACGCGACGTCTTTGAAATCGCGGATCATCCAGCTGTGCGCGCAGTGATGGACGGAGAACCGCGATTCGCACCGCGAGACGGAACAGGAGATCCGATTACTGCATTCGATGGGGATGATGAGGCACTTGAACGAGAGATTCACAGACAGTGTGCCCAGTACTTTCACCCTGTTGGAACATGTCGTATGGGCAACCCTGACGACCGAATGACAGTTGTCGATTCGTCGGGTGGAGTCGTTGGTATCGATGACCTATTCATTGCCGACGGGTCGATCATGCCCGACATCGTCCGGGCGAATACGAACGCTACCTGTATCATGATCGGTGAGAAAATCGCCGATGGATTATTGCAGAACGACACTGTCCTACTCTGAATATCGGTAGGAATCCAGCAATCGCCGTATAGCGCGAAGGCGAATGGGCTCTCAATGGGAGATGCTGTTATTCGAAGGCTGGTAGCACTTCATCACCGAACAGGCGGATCTGGTCCTCGACGAGATCAAGAGGCATTCCAGAATGGTGGAACCGGAGGGCGAGTTGATCAACTGGGATCCGCTCGCGCATGTCCTCGATTTGTTCGATGATTTGCGCTGGCGTCCCCCACAGAAATCGGTCGGTGGCAAGCTCCTCGAAATCCGTCACGTCATCTCCAGCGAGGAGATGGTGATCGAACTCGCCACCGTACTCGTCGACATAGGTTCGGTGCAGATATTCGAGGCGTTCAGTGACCTCCGCGTCCGTTTCGCCGATGACGGCTTCCCGCATGAGCGGATGGTCGATCTCGTCCCAGTCGATGCCCGCTTCCTCTGCGAATTCGCGTTGCGTCTGCTTGCGTTGCGCGACGCCATCGATATCTGCCACGACGCCCGGCACCCACGCATCCCCAAATTTGACTGATCGAGACAGCTGTTTCTCGCCCCAGCCACCGACCCAAAGTGGCGGTCGCGGCTCTTGGACGGGCGATGGAAGGGGTTGCCAGTCTTCGAAAGTGAAGAACGGGCACTCGAAGTCGATCGGCTCATCTGCAGTTAAGAATCGGTCAAGAAAGCGCAGCGTCTCGATCAGCCGGCCCGCACGCTCATCCATCGGCACTCCAAAGGCGTCGAACTCCTTCTGGACATATCCGAGACCCACGCCAAGTGTTAACCGACCATTCGAGATCATATCGACCATGGCGGCCTGTTGGGCTAAGTGAAGCGGATGATACAGCGGGGCGATGACTACCGACGTGACCACCTCCAGCGTCTCCGTACCCGTCGCAATGCTTGATAGGCGCGAAAACGGGGCTGGCCAGTAGTTTTCACCCTCGGTTGCTTGGTGGTCATTCACCCAGCAGGCTTCGAATCCGACATCTTCGGCAAGCTGGCACTGCTCGACGACGCCCTCCCAGGTGTCCCCACCCTCCACGGGAAAGATGCCGAAGTTCATGTGGCATGCTCGGGCGAGCAGCGGATAAGCGTTCGTCAACTACCCCACCCTAAGCGCCTTCGGCGCTTTGAGGGTGGGGCTTGCGTGGGGCTTCTCGGAGTGGGACTCACCCCGACGAAAGCCGCTTGTGGCGTGCGGCCAGACGCCAGCGGCAATTTAATTAGCCGTGACCTCCACTCTACCCCGCTTCGGTCACGGGAGACGGAGAGGCACGTGGCGTCACGTTCGCTTCGACGGTTCAGCTTTCGGGGCCGGTTGACGGCGGCCCGTCCATGCCGAGAAGCGCACCGTGGCCTCGTTGGCACGCCAGCCCTCACGGACTGTCTGTGGCCCGTCATGGACAGTCCGAGATTCGTCGCGCCCGGTTGTAAAGATTCGCACGCGCTCCTCCCCTCCCTACTCGCTCCCTCCGGTCGCTCCTTGAGGAAGGGGACTCCGCGCTACCGCTTCAGTTGA
>JBDGPQ010000238.1:0-4416 GCA_042219595.1 Haloarculaceae archaeon | reverse complement strand
TTCGGAGTGACTCGTTGAGCCGCTCAAGAAGAGCGGGCGTGATGGCGTTGTAGGTTTCCGGGCGGTTGAGCGCGATCGTGGTGATGCCGCCTTCTGTTTCCGAGTGAACGGGGTCAGCCATGCCGACGGCTGCACACCCTGACCGCTTCGCGCTTCCGGTTGGTTTGTGCGGTGCTGAGAACCGCGCTCACGAAGATCCAACGGGGGTGCTGCCTCCCCGGGCGTGCACGTACCCACCGGTATCCTGAATCGCTCTTAGACCGACGCTGGACCGGTCCTATCCTGCATGAGAATTGCGATGAGTTTTCGCTCGGCAGCGCCGAGGTGCTGTGAGAGCGTTGCGGCACTAATATCGAACCGGTTCGCGAGCTCCTCGCCGGTCGTCTCACGCGGTTGCTCGTAATAGCCGCTTTCGTAGGCGGCATGCAGCAATTCCTGCTGTCGGTCGGTGAGTCGCCTATCGACCGCCTGTTCGAGTTCAGCCGCGGTGAACAGTGGCGTCGACCGTTCTTTCGTCACCTTCGCCTCGAGGCTTGCCGACGGGTGATCGTCGAGGAACCGATCGATAACCGTGGACGGGTTCTCGCTGGGCGGGATCTCCACAATGATGGTGCCAGTTCCGTTCTCGCCGACGACTTCCTGTGGGATCGCGCCATCTTCGGCCAGGTCCTGTGCCGGACAAAAGCCAGTGACGACGAACTCAAACAGCCCACTCTCATCATTGCCGGCCACCAATCGCGGCTCCACGAGGTCATTTTCCTCCGCGATCGCCAGAATCCTTTCTGGATCGGCGCCGGCAATTCGGAAGAACTCCGCGTAGCCCTCCCGTCCCCGTGGGAGCATCTTTTGGAGCTCGACCCGGCAGTCGAGCTGCTCCGTCAGACCGATAAACGGATAGGAGGGGTCAGATAGCTCGAACCGGACCTCGACAACCCCTGAATCGCTATCCGTACCCCCGGAACCCGCACCCGGCATCATTCACACTTCGACAAGAGCAAAAATAAAATTATCGAACATTACGTTTGTCTTCCCACAGGGCTGCATACGGAATCCCAAACTCGGGATCAGTTGGCAGGTTCAGATCGCAGACATGGCCGATTCATCCGTGCTACTGGTCTCAATAAGACTTCGGCAAACCGAGCACCTGTTCGCCGACGTAATTGAGAATCAACTCTTGCGTGATCGGCACGAGACGTGTCAGGCGAGCCTCTCTGAAGTATCGCTCGACGTCGTATTCGGTCGCGATGCCGAAGCCGCCATGGGTCTGGACCGCTGCATCAGCGGCCTCATAGCAGGCTTCCGCAGCGAGGTACTTCGCCATATTCGCTCGGGCGCCCACGGCTTTCGCATCGCCACCCTCGACCCGATCTGCCGTCTGGTATGTTAGTGCCTTCGCCGCCTCGAGTCTGGCATGTGCGGCCGCGAGTGGGTGCTGGATGGCTTGGTTCTTCCCAATCGGGCGGTCGAACACTTCGCGACTGCCGGCATATTCGACGCCGCGCTCGATTGCGAGCTCGCCAAGACCGAGTGCCTCTGCGGCGACGACAGTACGTTCCTCATTGAGCCCGTCGAGCACCTGATAGAAGCCGTTCCCCTTCTCTCCGACGAGCGCCGTGTCTGGGACCCGGACGCC
Organism: Haloarculaceae archaeon; assembly: GCA_042219595.1. Classification (GTDB taxonomy): domain Archaea; phylum Halobacteriota; class Halobacteria; order Halobacteriales; family Haloarculaceae; genus CAYLJD01. Next base: position 2,783 of record JBDGPQ010000238.1, on the reverse strand, counting down.
GTCGAACCACATCTCGTAGGACTTGACCATGTCGCTCGCGGATTTTGGGATCGACTCGTAATCCAAGGTCCCGGCCGAGACCGCCTCCTCCAGATCGACGAGGAACATGGAGATGCCACGCGTCGGCTTCTCGACGTCGGACAACGGGGTCGTTCTGGCGATGACAACAGCATAGTCGCTCACATTCACACGGGATGTCCATATCTTCTGGCCAGTGATCACCCACTCGTCGCCGTCTTTCTCGGCGGTGGTCTCGATGGATGTCGAGTCCGATCCAGCATTGGGCTCCGTCAAACAGAATGCCTGAATCGACACTTCGCCGTTTGCGACCTTCGGAAGAAGCTCTTCCTTCAATTCCTCGCTACCGTAATTCACCAGTGGAACGGAGTTGTAAATCGCTCCATGGATCGCCTGCGCACCGGAAAAGCCCGCACCACCGGCGGCGATTTCCTCCATCATGACCGTCACTTCCGGGGTCCCCATTCCTTCGCCGCCATATTCCGGCGGGATCCGCACGCCAAGCCACCCGCCGTCGACAAGCTCGTCGACGAATTCGTGCGGGTATTCATGTTCGACTGATCGCGTGCGCCAGTATTCACGGTCGAAGTCCTCACAGATCCCGCGGATGTTACGCTGGACGAGCCGCTGCGTCTCGGACAGCGGCGGTTCCGAGCCGATGGTGGCGCTCATGCCGCGTCATTCGCACCGGCCGCATAAGCCTGTCCCGGACTCAATCGTCGATTCGTTCTTCGACCCGAGGGATGACCTCTTCGGCCATCAGCTCCATCGACTCCAGCACCCGTTCCTGGGGGATCCCGGGGCGGTGGAAGTACATGATAAGACAATCCACGCCGAGATTCTCATTGAGCCACACAATATCGTCCGCCACCGTTTCCGGTGACCCGATAACGAACCGGTCGAGCCCGGATGCCGACAGATCGATGGCTTCCGGTGTTTCCATGGCCTCACCCTGGCCTGCGGCCTCGTACCAATCGTAGAACTCCTCAAGGTAGGGCCGATAGACATCTAGCGCCTCCGCGTCCGTCTCGGCGACAAACCCATCCTTGATGGCCGGCTGGAGGCCGTGCCATCCCTCTCCGTCAGGCGGATCGATCAGGCCGACCTGGCGTTTGAGGACATCATCCGTGTCGTGCGGGTTGATCAGCCAAGCCGTGCCTTCGCGGGCGGCACGCTTCACAGCGGCGTCCTTGTTCGCCCCAATCCATAGCGGCGGATGAGGATCCTGCACCGGTTTTGGGTTTGCAGTCGCGCCCTCAAGTGAGTAGAACTCGCCGTCGAAGTGGACATCATCTTCGGTCCAGAGTCGTTTGACAACCTCGAGCCCCTCAGCGAGTCGTGGCGCTCGCTCGGAACGGTCGACACCGAAGGCATCGAACTCCGGCTTGCGATAGCCCTCGATCGGTCCGAGGATGACGCGGCCGTCCGTCATTGCGTCGATCGTGGCGAACTGTTCGGCGACCTCGACCGGATGGACGAGCGGGAAGATGATGTTCGCGCCGACGTACATCCGATCCGTCTCCGCTGCGAATCGCGAAATCGCGGGGACGACCTGGAACTTCTGGCGATCCTCGAGGAGGAAGTGTTGGCCCGCCCAGGCCAAGTCGAATCCGAGCCGGTCGGCCGTTCGCACTTGTTCGATTGCCTTCTCGAAATTCTCGTTCGGCGGTGCCTCGAGTGCGTGGTGACCGATGAAATTGAGCCCGAATTTCATAGGCTGGACGTCGGTGGCCGGCACCGAGTAGGTTCCGGTCAGGAGAGCGCGATGTCGGTGAACCGGCCGAGCTGACGCCGCTGGTCCGGAGCCGTGAACCGAACAACGATGTGATCGGCGCCAGCCTCAGCGAACTCCTCGAGTCGCGCGGCGACATCTGCGGCTGGCCCGAATGCCCCGGTTGCACGCATGTAATCGTCGGGGCGTTCCGGTCGCGCCGGATAGTACTGAGCATAGAATTCCTTGGCGGTATCAAGAGCGCGCCGCTCGTCTTCATCGATCACCGCGTCAAGATATAATGCCTTGTCGACGGTATCGGGATCCCGTCCTGCGTCTTCGAGCACGGTCTCCACATTTTCACGGGCAGTGGCGTATTCCTCCGGCGTGAGCCCAATAGGCAGCCACCCATCGGCATATTCTGCAAGTCGCCGCCGGATGGGTACTGGATGGCGGCCGGCGTCATTGATGGCTGCTCCCGGGATGTAGATCGGTACGTCGCGGACACCACCGAAGCCAATACTGGCTCCCTCGAGGGTGACGTGGTCACCGTCATAGTCGACGGTTTCCCCAGCCCATAGCGAGGTGACCACGTCAAGCAATTCGTCCATGCGCGCTCCTCGCGTTTCGTATTCGAGATCCAAGTTGGCATACTCTGCTTCGACGTCGCTCCCCGATCCGACGCCAAGGCCAAGTGCGAGCCGGCCGCCACTCAGCTGATCGACCGTCGCCGCGAGGTGGGCGACGTGAACAGGATGCCGGAGCGGTGGGAGGTAGACCGCCGTCCCAAGCTGGACTGACTCCGTCGCCGCGCCGACGGCCGCCAGTGTCGAGAGTGGTTCGAACCGCGGTTTCGCGAGAACACTGTCGCCAACCCACGCTGAGCCGAATCCCGCGGCCTCGGCTCGCTCCGCGAGGCCGATTACGTCTGCCTCGGCTTTCGCGGCCAGCGTTTGGTCATCATCGCTCGACAGTACCGCCCCGCGGGTCGGCAACAGGTACCCATATCGCATGGCCGGGAAATCGACCCGCGACTACAAAAGGGCTCAGACTC
>JBDGPQ010000200.1:2186-4476 GCA_042219595.1 Haloarculaceae archaeon | reverse complement strand
CGCTAACGCCAAGTACTGGTCACCGATATCGAGCAGGCCCGCGAAGTCGCCTTCGAACTCGCCGGCCGCACCGAGGAGCGCCGCGGTGGCGGCTTCACTCGCGTCGACGTCGACACCCGCCGCCGCGTAGGTCAGCGCGTCCTCGTCGTCCGTCATACCGGCCCTCCCCGGGGGAGGCCCAAAAGGGCTCCGGGCTTATCGCGGATCAGCGAGAGCGAAATTGGAGCCGACGCCGGCACCCTGTTGTGCCAATGTTTCGGTGTCGCCGGTGAGCGTGATGATGACCATTGCACCATCCTGCTCGGATTCTAGGCTATCTATGCCCGGTTGTTCTTCGAATCGGCCACCCATTCCCGACACGAGATCCGCAAGCCCAGCCTCGGTTGCCGCGGATTCACTCTCGTACACGACAACCGCCTGGTACGTCGATGTCTCTCCATCGACATCGATGCCGAGACCGCCCCCGCGCAGTCCCGTCAGGATTTGACCCCCCATGCCGCCGCCCAATTGCTGGCCGAGCGAGACCAAATCCGGATCGACTTCGGCCCCCACAACGAGCATGGAGTCACCTATACGATCTTGGACTCGCTTCGCTGGACCATCCGTCGCACTCAGTCGGCGGGCATTCCCCCGTGAAGCATCGATCATCGTCCGGACGGCCGCCTCGCCGTTCACCCCGAGATCCATCCCGCTTGACCACGAGACGCCGACCACGACCGCGTCGTCACCGACGGCGACGGCCCCCGACCCGCTGAAGCTTCCTGGTCCCGGCACCGGTCCGACATCCTCGTCCACGTTCGCGGCGGTGTAGAGCGAGTAGCCCTCGTAACTGCCTGCGGACTCGACCGAGTCACCGGATTCGACCTCGTTTTCGAGCTCGCTCCGGGGAATCGAGCCGGTCACGGCGACGGATCCGAAGGCTGCACCGGAACTCCCGTCATCGGCAATATCGCCACCGCCGCTGCCGGCAAAGTTATCGATATCCTCGGGTTGGAGCGGGGAATCGGGGTTGGTCTGAAAACTCTCACGCATCGATTGCGGGAGTTCATCCCGATTGTCGTAGAGTGTGCCGTATGCCATCGATCCGAATCCAGTGTTCGGCACGTCCGCCATGACGCGTGGATCGTAGATCCAGCTGCCGGAGCCACCGCCACCACCGAGGATGCTTCCACAGCCCGCTACGCCGGTCGCGCCGAGCAGAGCGGCCGCCCCGGTTGCACGCATGAACGAGCGACGATCTGTTTGCATGCAGAGCCGTTTCTGCCGGCCTCCCTTCAATCTACCCGCCGATACTCGATATCAGCCGAAAAACTGGAATAGAAGGAGCGCGGCGGGGCCGATCGTGACGGCTGCGGCGGCTACATAGACAACTGGACTCCACCCCAAAACGGTGCGACCATCGAGCGGTCCGACGGGGAGCATATTGAAGCCCGCCAGGAAGACATTGACCAAGACACCCAGCCGACCGAGCCCGCTCAGGGCTCCTGGCAACACAGCGAGCCCGAGGAATGCAATGGCTAATCCGACGTTCGTCGCCGGACCGGCAAGCGCGATCAGCCCGCGCTGGCGATCGGTGAGTCGCCCACGATGGTGGACGGCTCCCGGTGCGGCAAAGAGCCAGCCAGCCAGTGCGGCCAAGATCGCAAGCGCAAGCATGCCGTAATTGGCGCGAAATACAGCCACCTGATCGTAGTGGACGGCGAGGAGTTTGTGACCGAGCTCGTGCAGTAGGAATCCGATGCCAACCGTGAGCCCTGCAGCAGCGAGAGCGGCGCCGATGATGGCCGGATCCACACCGCCACCGCGGAGGAGTGCAGGCGCCAATCCGGGATTGAGAAAGATGGCAAAGGCGACGGAGAGGGCGATCCAGGCAGCAGCGAGATCTAGCACTTCACGGCGCGTAAACCGTACGCCAGCGAGCGTCATGCGACCAGCTCCCAGAGGAATCGAAGGCTTTCCGCGGCGCCTTGCAGCATCCGATCGGCGATGCCTTCCACGCCACCGACCGGTGCCGAGAGCAGTGGCAACACGAGCACAGCAAACAGCACACTCGCGATGAACGAACCGACATTCGTCATGGCGACGATCAGGATGAGGCGGAACAGGGGCACCTCACGCATGCGACCGATCAACTCGCGAATGGGGGCGTCGGCATCACCGAGGATCTCGTTCAGGCGAGCGATATCCCCCACATTGACATCGATGTATCGAAGCTCGACATAGCCGGCAAACCAGCCCGGGGCGAGCAGTGGGTTGACGCTGGTTAACCACGCAACGGCACCCCCAACCC
>JBDGPQ010000200.1:0-2176 GCA_042219595.1 Haloarculaceae archaeon | reverse complement strand
CCCCGGCACTCGTCCAATGCGCACCGGCGAGACGCGCAAGCCCGGCTGCGGCGATCCCATTGACGAGAAACCAGGCCACGAACAAGCCGAGGAGGACCTGCTCTCGGACGCCCGCGATTGCCAGCAATACGAAGAATGCGAGAAAGCCAAGCGTAAAGAGTGAACCAACGGCCCGATAGAGTGCACCGGTCAGACTCCAGCGACCGGTATCCTCGCCTGTCAGCGACGCAATCGGCGGGAGCGTGTCGGGTGCAGTAAGGTACCCTTCGATGCCCTCACGGTGTCCCGCTCCGACGACCGCAACGACATCACGGTCGGCCTCTCGGAGTGAAATCAATCGATGAGCAATGTAGGCGTCACGCTCATCGATCAATGCCTCCGCAGCCCCTGGTGAGAAGCGGCGAAATTCCGCCATCATGGCGGAAACTACGTCGGTATCCGTCAGTCGTGAGATGTCGATCTCTTCATACTCGGTTTCATCGGGCGCGAGCCAGCGAGTCAGGGCTGCGAGCGGAAGACCGACGAGGACCGCCACAGCACCGGCGATGATCAGACCGTCGACGACCTGCACCCCGAGTCCCGCCAGGTCACCCAGGACTGGGATGCCGATGCCGGCGGCCAACCCAGCTGGCAGAAGGAGTGGACCAGCAATGACCTCGATACCGAGCGCGATCATCGTTCCGACGAAAAATCCAGCGGCGAGGCCGACGACGAGAGGATCGGCGAGTTCAACAACGACACCGGCCAGGAGGCGCAGCTTCTCCCGTCGTCGCATGCGCCGCCAGAGGCGTCGAATTGTCTCCTGGATGTCGCGGTCGACGAGAGCCACGTCAATACCGAAATCTTCCGCAGTCCGGACAGCTGCAAGCATATCCGCCCCGGGTTCGACATCGAACCGTTCACCGAGACGGGTCTGAACGTAAGATAACAACCAGTATGCGAGAAACTGAAAGACCGTGTTCCCCGAGAGGACATCCCGCGGATCCAGATCGTCGGGTGACTCTCCTTGGAGTCGACGGTACCGCGCCTCGTCGAGTTCCACGGCAACCACATCGGGGCGCTCGCGCTCGATCGCAGCCTCCACCTCGTCAACACTCTCGGGGGAGACATGGGCCGTGCCGATAACGGTGACCGAGCCCGGCCCGCTGTCGGTCATTACCTCCGATAAGCGGGCGGTCCGGTTTACCCCTGTCGACACGGCCCTTTTTGGCCGCGCCCAGCGTGTCATAGGCATGACCCTCGATGTCGACGCGCCCGAGCCACCGGAGCTTGCCGTCCATTTCGACCCCGACGAATACGAGGATGCCAACGTTGCAGGTGATGACTACAGGCGCGAGGAGTTAGCTCAGTTTTTCGCGGACGGTGCGTGGGACCGGGCGTTCAACGAATGGGCCGAGCATACAGACCTGACGGCTGAGGAATGGACAATCGTTCGAGATCTCGAGCTTATCAGCCGCTTCGACTTCTTCTGGGATGACTTCGCCGACCGGGTCGGCTACCACGCGCCGGGGATTCCCGAGGACTGGCGTGAGCGGGATATACACTCAGATATCGACTCGTGGGAAACTGTCTCCGCCATTAATGCCGGGCTAACAGAACTCGGACAGGTGGTCTGTGACGTCCTCGAGACAGAGTATATCGACTGGGAAGCCGAATACGAAGGCCCCGACGATCTCCCCGATTTCTAACGGTTGTACGTTCCCACGAGCCGCCCCCTGTCGATCACGACGCCGGCCATCGCGTCATCGAATGACGAACGGGTGGCACCTGGTTCGAGGTCGAGCGGTGTCTCGAGCGCGGCGACCGTGAACCGATACCGGTGGGGGCCATCATCGGCGGGGGGCAGCGGTCCCCGGTACCCCAGTTCGCCGAAATCGTTCTCTCCCTGAATCGCACCGTCGAGGACTTGTTCGGTTTGAGGAACCGCCTCCGGAATTTCGTCAGTATCGGGTGGTAGAGCCCAGCACAACCAGTGAGTAAATGGTGGATTCGGAGCGTCGGGATCGTCCATGAGAAGACTGATCGAGGCCGCCTCATCCGGGACGCCATCGATCGTGAGTGGGGGTGAGACGTCAGCGCCATCGCCAGTGAACCGTTCCGGGATCGCGCCGCCGTGCTCGAAGGCCGGCGATGCAACGTCAATATCTCCGATTGGCGTGCCCGGGGTGGCTGGAGT
>JBDGPQ010000004.1:0-4585 GCA_042219595.1 Haloarculaceae archaeon | reverse complement strand
CGAATGCGTAGAGGTAGCCCGGATAGATAATCGGGCACGGCAGAACTGCATGGACCATGCCTAAGCCGACGATCGCTGATGAGCCAGCAAGCCGATCAACCCGGTGCGTGAGCATGCCCGAAACTCGTCCGAACAGGCGCGAAAGCATGGCTGGTGTATGATCGGGCAGACCGCCGGCCCCGCGGGTCAGATATCCGAGACCGGCGGCGAAGATGAACACACCAACGAGCAAGCCCGCTACCCCACGGAGTCCATCACCCAGGTGACTAACTTCCGCGACCGAGGTGAACAGGGTTGCGCCGAGCAGCCCAAAGAATGCCCCAACGGTGGCATAGCCGAGCGTCCGACCGAGATTGAACAGAGCGTGCTGGCGGACCGCAAACGGTGTCAGGCGCTCGTTCGACCCAGAGGAGTGGCTTGCAACGCGTTCTGCGTAGACACTCACGAGCGGTCCACACATCCCGAGACAGTGTGCCCCGGCGAGCAATCCGACGACGAAAAAGGCCACGAGGTCGGCATTTGCTGCAACCGTCTCGGGAGAGAGTTGCAGCAGCACTCCACCCGCCCCGGTGGTGGCCATACTTGTAGTTGGGGTCGGGGTCGCCTAAACACTGGCGTGCCGGATCAGTAGGGATACGCCTCGTGCCATGGCCGCCGGCGCTCTAGGACGCCACTCGCCGCGAGGACCGTCGACTCATCGAACCGCGGCGCGGCAAGCTGAAGGCTAACGGGAAGGCCATCAACGAAGCCAGCCGGCATTGAGACAGCGGGATGGCCCGAGAGATTGTAGGGCTGGGTGAGCAGCCAGCCGCGCGCCGGCTCGATCGACTCGCCATCGATCTCGGTTGGTGGGTTGCCGATCTCGAATGGCACCACGCCAAGGGTTGCCGAGGCGAGAAGATCGTACTCTTCGAAACAGGCCTCGAGATCACGGTATAGAGCGGTCCGACGCCGGTTAGCGTGGGCTAAGTCCCGTGCGGTCGGCGGGTCCGCATCGAGTATCGTCTCGATGATCGGGTCGCCCAGCTTGTCCCGATCCGCGCCGCGCGGGTCAACACCGTGCTGCGCCGCGAGGTCGTCAAGCACACCATCGAAGAGCGCTACGACGAGCGTGTAAAACGTCTCCAGGATCGTCTCGCGATCCTGTTCGAGTGGGCCGTCGATTCGGTCGACGGTCGCGCCGGCAGCCTCGAGGTCGTCCATTGCGTCATCGAGAACGTCCGTCACCCGCGATTCCACTGGATAGGGACCGAGACCAGGGGAATACGCAATGTCAAGCTCGTCGACCGGCTGCCGCGTCGCTGCGCGATACGAATTCGTGGCATCCTCGAGCGAGAATGGATCCCCTGTGTGAGAGCCCGCCATTACGTCGAGCGCCAGCGCCGTATCCTCGACCGTGCGCGTCATCGGTCCAAGATGCCGAAACGGACTATGGGTTCCGAAGGCGTTCACGCCGGTGTCCAGCGGGATCCGCCCATAGGTCGGTTTGAGACCGACGACACCACAACAGGCCGCGGGAATCCGGATCGAGCCGCCCGTATCCGACCCCTGTGCGAGCGGAACGAGTCCATCTGCAAGGGCTGCGCCGGCGCCACCGGACGACCCGCCGGCGATGCGATCCAGGTCGAAGGGAGTGGGTGTCGGCCCGATCAGCCGGTTATCGGTCGTCGTCCCCAGTGCAAACTCGGGGGTATTCGTCTTTCCCACAACGACTGCACCGGCGGCCTCGAGTCGCTCGACGAACGGGGCACTGCGCTCGGCGACATTGTTTTCGAAGAGCAGTGAGCCGTAGGTCGTCCGCACTCCTGCGACATCCTCGAGATCCTTGATCGCAACGGGGACGCCAGCAAGCGGTCCCGGGTCCTCACCGGCGTCGATCGAACGCTCGAGGTCCTCGGCCGCGGCCCTCGCACGGTCGCGACACACTGTTGCAAAGGCGTTCGTCCGGTCGCTACGATCGGCGATGCGGTCCAGTGTGGCGTCGATGATGTCGACCGGCGACGTTCGTCCCTCGCGGACAAGCCGGGCGAGCTCGGCGGCGGAGCGATGATGGAGCGGCGTGCCTGTCATGGATCGGACTCGGCGGCCTCCGCAAAAACACCTCCCCCAGTACCGGCTGTCTTTTGCCGCCAGACGCGGACTGATGGGCCATGGACGACCTCGCCTGGGAAACGCTGGCCTCGCGTACGAGTTACACGTGCGAGGGGTTCGACGTCATCACCGACACAGTTCGATTGCCGGATGGGACGGAAACGGAATTCGACTACGTAAGCGAAACCGAGAGCGTCGTGATTCTGCCGTTCGCACCGAATGGGGATGTGGTCGTGATCGAGGAGTGGCGACAGGCGGTAGATCGAGTCAACCGCGGGCTCCCCGCTGGCAATCTCGAGAACGGCGAGGCGCCCGCAAGAGCCGCTCACCGGGAGTTGGCGGAGGAGACTGGCTATGAAGCGGGTACACTGAATCCGCTTACGGCAGTAGAACCGGCTAACGGGTTCGCCGACTCAGTGTTTCATTACTACGTTGCCCACGACTGCACTCCGACGGCTGACCGACAACTGGATTATAACGAGTCGATCCGGGTCACCACGACGACATTCGACGAGCTTCTCTCAGACGCAGAAGCCGGCGATCTGCGAGATGGCCGGGCAATGCTTGGCATCCTCTACTACCACTGTTTTGGCGCCGATTGAGTCCCCAAGCCGCAACCCTTACCGCGGGCCCTCGCCGAGCAGGGGCAATGACCGGGGGCTTCGAGGTGCGCCGATACGATGCCGCCGGGCGGCGCGGTGAGCTCTCGATTCCGCGGGCGGGTGTTACCGTCGACACCCCCGCGCTTCTCCCCGTCGTCAACCCTCATATCCAGACCCTGCCGCCGGCTGATATGGCCGAGACCTTCGGGATCGAGCTACTGATCACGAACGCCTACATCCTCCACGGCAGCGACGAACTCCGCGAGCCAGCGCTCGAGCGCGGCGTTCACGAGTTGCTCGAGTTCGACGGCGCGATCATGACTGATTCGGGCTCGTTCCAGCTGGCCGAATATGGCGATCTCGATATCGATACCGCAGAGATTCTCGCGTTCCAGGACGAGATCGGCGCTGATATCGGCACGCCAGTCGACATTCCAACACCGCCGGATGCGGATCGAGAGCGGGCCGAACGCGAACAGCGAGAGACGCAGAATCGCCTCGAGCTCGCCGCAAATCTCGACGTTGGCGACATGCTCGTGTCAGCGCCGATTCAGGGCGCCATGTACACCGATCTCCGGGAGCACGCTGCCAGCGAAGCGGCCTCGACGGGCCTCGATCTGTATCCGATCGGCGCAGTGGTGCCGCTCCTCGAAAACTATCGATTCGCCGACCTCGTCGATGTCGTGCTCGCTGCAAAACGGGGGCTGCCGGAAAGCGCACCAGTCCACCTCTTCGGGGCCGGACATCCGATGATGTTTGCGCTCGCAGCTGCCATGGGGTGTGATCTGTTCGACTCGGCCGCGTACGCACGGTATGCGAAAGACAACCGGTACCTGACGGTCCGCGGGACGGCACATCTCGAGGATCTCGACACGCTCCCGTGTCCATGTCCGATCTGCACCGAGTGGTCAGCGGCGGACCTCCAGGCCGCAGACACCGACACGGCAGCCGACCGCCTCGCCCGTCACAACCTCCATGTTTCGGTTGCGGAGCTTCGGAACGTTCGGCAGGCAATCCGTCGTGGGAACCTGCTCGAGCTGCTGGAAGCCCGCGCACGGAGTCATCCGTCGGTCCTGTCGGCCTACCGGCGTCTCCTCGAGTCGGTCGACCGACTGGAGGCGACCGATCCGGTCACCAAAGACGCGTTCTTCTATCTCTCCACGGAAAGCGCGGACCGGCCGGAAGTCCGCCGCCATCATGACCGACTCAAGCGCTTGGAGCCACGGGGCGATCTCCTCCTGACTGAGGGCTCTGGGCAGTCTGGGTATGATGAAATCTGGCGGTTGGTCCCGCCCTTCGGACCGGTTCCACCCGAATTATCCGATGCGTATCCACTGACTGCTGAGGTGCCAGATCGGCCTGACCACGCCGCGATGCTGCGAGCTGCCGAGGGTGTCGCCGCATTGGCCGATACCACGAGCGAGGTGCATCTCACCGTCGCCCACGCTGATTGGGACGACCGTGCGCTCGCAGCACTCCCAGATGACATTGAAACAATCACCCTCGAGGGCAGTCAATGACCGAATACGTCGAAATCGAGGAACGCGACGGCGCTGCGCGGCTTGGAACGCTACGCCTCGCAGAGGAAGTGCGTACCCCGGCGATGGTGACAACGACCTCGGACTCCGTCACCTTCGAGGGCATTCGGTGGGCACCGAATCCGATTCTCCGTGACGCTGGGAGCGAGTGGGTGAGCGACCGAGAACTGCCCGAGGGCGATGACAGCCTCCTCACAATCCTCCCCCACAGAGGTCTGCCGGGTGGGACGCCGGACCGTGTTCAGGAGGCCTTCGCAGGCGATGTGCCCGATGTGGATTATCCAAGCGCTGCGGTCATCACGCCCGACACGGCAGCTAACCAAGGCGCAGACGCATACGTCCTTTCGAACGCCC
>JBDGPQ010000023.1:0-4597 GCA_042219595.1 Haloarculaceae archaeon | reverse complement strand
TTGCTGATGAGCATCTCAGCCCGCTCCAGCGGCACCGTACCACGGAGATCGGCGACCCCGTGTTCAGTGATCACGATATCGATATCGTGTTCAGTATGATCGACGTGCGGGACCATTGGCACGATCCGCGAAACATCGCCGCCACTGGCAGTTGAGGACAGGGCCACAACCGCGAGTGGCGAATGGCGGTTGAAATCTCCACTCCCGCCGATGGCATTCACGACGTGAGTGCCATTGATGTGGGTCGAATTGACATGCCCGTACAGGTCGACCTCGAGCGCACCATTGACGGCTATGACGCCGAATCTATCGACGAGCGTTGCGTTGTTTGAGAGATCGGTAGGTCGGAGAACGATCTCCTCAGCATACCGTTCGATATTCTCGAGCACCCGGTCGAGCCCCGCATCCGAGAGTGCAAGTGTTGTCCCGCTTGCGCCGATACATGCCTCAGTCTCTATCAGATCGAGAACGGCATCCTGGAGTACCTCACCATAGACAGCGACGTCTCGATCACCGACATCCAGCTCCCGCAGTCCGGATAACAATGCGTTGCCGAGCGCGCCAAAGCCGAATTCAAAGGTCAGTGCGTCCTGAAAAAGCGGATTCCGGTCCATTTCATCGGCAATGAATTCGATAAAGTGATCGGCGATCGCTTCTTCCGTCGCTGACGATTCCCACGCGTCATAGGTGGCATCCGGGCGGTCCGTCCGAATTATGCCCTCGAGTTTCGCGGGATCAAACTCGACGAACGGTGATCCGATCCGTCCAGTTGGCGTAGACAGTGGAACGGGTTCACGGTGCGGCGGGAGATCTCTCGTATAGACGTCATGAAGGTGCTGAAGAGACAGTGGATGGGCATCGTTAACTTCGACAATTAGATTCTCGGCATGCGCGACGAGCGATGGCGTTTGTCCGAGCCCGGTCGAGGGGATCAACCAATCTGCACCGACCGCCACGGCTTCAATCACGGCCGTCCCGGCATCGATCCATCCACCGGAGCGAACTTCGTCGCTGAACGGTCCATAATGCCGATCCTGATAGTCAAGTTTGCCTGCGTTTGCAGCCTCGCGACTCGCTGGTTTGGACTGTGCAGGATACCGGCGGTCCACTGCCCCGGCTTCAATCATCGCACCGTCGATTTCCCTGCCGACGCCACCGCCAGAAACAACGGTTAATTCGAAATTTCGATCAGACTCGGCAATCGCCAACGGCACGGCTTTCGGATATCCCATACTCCCGAAGCCGCTAACCAGCAGTGTTGCATCGGTTGCCAGCTTCGCGGTGACTGCCTCGGCTGTCGTTTCGGGAAGGGACCCGCTCACCCGTTCCGTCACTGGTACGTCCATGGCCCGTAGGCAGACCGAGGCCTCATATAGTTGGCTTGGGCGGATGGCCAAGCAGGTCAGCAGGGGATTTACGTGGTGACCCCGTCTGGCCGCCCGAAATGACCTGGGAAGTACTCGTCGGCCGACGGCCGCTGGATGTCGTCCGTCCGGAGTACGACGGTTGGGCCGAGGTGACGGTCGCCACGGACTTCGACAGTGCTGAGGAGTTCGATGCAGCACTCCCGCGGTTCGACGCGATCGTCTTGGGGGGAATCGAACTCGATGCTAGCAGGCTGGAGCGGGCCACGAATCTGAAAATGGTGACCTCACCGGGAGTCGGGCTCGACGCTGTCGACATCGAGGCAGCGACCGACCGTGGGATCATCGTCTGCAACAACCTGGGGGCGAACACGCGCGCAGTGGCGGAATATACCATAACGGCGATGCTCGCAGTCCGGCGAGAGCTCCGGCGCGCAGATCGCGAGCTCCGAGCCGGAAAATGGGACAAGTTCGGCTATATGAACATGGAGGTCGCCGACGGGACGATGGGTGTGTTTGGATACGGGGCAATTGGCCGTCTCGTGCTCGATCTCGCTCAGGGTCTCGATATGGACACGATCGCGTACGATCCATACGTTGCACAAGAAGACTTCGCGGATGGGGTGGAGCCGGTCGACAGTACACAGGAGCTGTTCGAACGAGCGGACGCAGTCGGGATTCATGCGCCGCTGACCGAGGAAACACGGGGAGCGATCGGCGAAGCAGAACTCACAGCCCTTGGAACAGACGGGATTCTGGTCAATGCGGCGCGTGGGCCACTGGTCGAGACGGATGCCCTCGTCGAGGCATTGCGAGCTAAACGGATTCACGGGGCGGCCATCGACGTGTTCGATGATGAACCCGCGACGAGCGATCATCCGCTATTCGACCTGGAGAATGTGCTGGTGACGCCACATATTGCGGGCTCGACAGCAACCTCCGTTCCGGCCAAACAACGTGGCGCTGCCCGGAACGTCAAGGCTGTGTATGATGGGTCCGTCCCGGAAACGACGGTCAATCGTGACGAACTCGTCCTCCGCGCGGCAAGTGCCGAGACGGGAAGGGCTGAGGATATAGATCCATTTTAATCGGCCAGCGAGTATCGCCACCGGCCGTCGATGCCGCTGAGCATCGGGATTGATTGCGGTGCCGATCCTGACATCAGGTGCTATGGAGGAGATTCGAACAGCAGATGCCCCGGTGTACGAGTACCCGTTTTCACAGGCAATCCAGCACGGCGACACAATTTATCTCTCTGGCCAGGTGCCGGTCGACCCAGAGACGATGGAGATCGTAGACGGCGGGATCACCGAGCAAACAGCCCAAGTGATGGAGAACGCGGCTGCAATCCTCGAAGCCGCCGATGCGTCGCTGGATGACATTCTGAAATCGGAGGTCTACCTGACCGATATCGACGATTTTGACGCCTTCAATCGCGTCTATGCGGAGTACGTGAGTGACCCAAAGCCGGCCAGGAGTGCGTATGAGGTCAGCGATCTCGCCATCGACGTCGCGGTCGAGATCGACTTCATCGCGGAGGCGTGAAGCTCTCCGGGGCCCACGAAAATCGGAATCAGCCACCCGATAGCCAGAATGACGGCACTCCGGTATGAGCCGGGAGACACTCCCGAAGGTTCTTGCAATGGCGGCTCCGTTGCATGCCCAGCAGCCCAATGTCACCGACAAATGCCGCCGGCGAAGAGTATCGCTACGAGAAGTTCAGCTGGCCGGAACACAACGACCTGGTCGAAGCAGACAAAACCGTCGTCGTTCCGGTCGCCTGCATCGAGGATCACGGTCGACACCTCCCGATCGATGTCGATGTCGAATGCGTCTCGACGGTCTGTGAGGAAGCCGTGCAGTCGCGGAGTGATGCACTGCTGTTCCCGACCGTGAAAAACGGATATGATCCCCATCATATGCACATGCCGGGCTCGATCAATCAAAATCGAGAGAGTTTCCTCGGGAAGTGTATCGATATCGGGATCTCGCTGACTCACCACGGCTACGAGCGAGTGCTCTTCGTCAACGGGCATGGTTCGAATACCCACCTGCTCAACCAGGTTCAACGCCAGGTGAATCTTCAACGGCCGGAGGCTCGCGCAGCGACGGTGACATGGTGGGAGCTACAGGAGGTGGTCGACCTCATGAGCGACATCGGAGAAGGCGGCCCGTCGGGCTCATCGCACGCCGGAGAGACCGAGACGTCCGTGTATCTATACCTCCATCCTGACGACGTGGACATGGACGAGGCCGTCCGGGAAATCCCATATGAGGATTTCCCGAAACACTTCGCCCGTGGCTGGTGGGCAGGCGATCATCCCGAGGCATCGACACGAGTCACCATGATGGAGTACTGGTCGAAATTCACCGAGTCCGGGGTCTCAGGTGATGCGACGGTCGCGACCGCCGAGAAGGGCGAACAGATCGTCGAGGCGGCCGTTGCCGGGCTGAATTCCGTCCTCGACGAATTCGCCGAATTGCCAGACATGGAACCGACCGATCATCACGTCGTGGAACGGACCGACCGGGACTACGAACCGTTCCGCCCTGGGTAGTGACCAAAGCGCTGGCTGGTTGAGCTGTCAATCACTCCCCTTCCCCCAAGTCGATACGAATACTCCCCGCATCGGTCACCGTACCAACCGCGCCGGGCGGGAGGGCCGTCGTGGATCCGCTTTCTTCGAGGATGGCGGGTCCATCGATCGACGTGCCCTGCCCAAGGGCCCGGCGATCGTAGATCGCTGCAGTTTGGACAGCGCCATCGAAGTATACCTCCCGCTCCCCTACCTGAGCGTCAGACGTCGTCTCCCGAGGTTCATCACGCATAGACGCCGTCGGCACGGTGCCCTCGACCCGGAGGGTGACGAACTCGATAGGTTCGTCCTGCATCGCGTGGCCATACCGACGGGCGTGTTGCTCGTGGAAGCGCGACTCGACGGCCTCAACCGTTGGTTGATCGATTACGCCGCCATCAACCGGCACAGTCAGTTCGTATGCCTGCCCGTCGTACCGGACATCGATCGAGCGGGAGATTTCCGTCTCATCTGGCGAAAATCCCTGTTCGCTGAACCGGTCGGCCAATACCGCCTCCAACGCATCGAACTGCGTCCGCAGTTGCTCGACATCGATTTCCTGGCCGGCGTATGCTTGTGACTCGTCGATGCGGACGTCCGCGATCAGAAGGCCACGCGCGGAAAAGACGCCGGGACTCCGGGGAATGATGACAGTCT
>JBDGPQ010000081.1:4388-4712 GCA_042219595.1 Haloarculaceae archaeon | reverse complement strand
TTCGTGAATACATGGCGCGGCTTCGAGATGGAAGAGTCGAAGGCCTTCCCGCAGGGTGACAAGTACTACCGCGCGGACAACCAGTGTCAGGTCAATCAGTACGTGACGGAGATCGAGGCGGACTACACGGAGAGTATTATCGACACGGTCCCATACGACGAGACCGACGGCTACGAGATCACCTGTCCGGGCGACTGGATCGAAGGCGAAGGGTAAGGCGCCTCGCACCACGGACTTTCTTTGGCGACGAAGCCATCCCGGAGTGGCAACGACACGCAAAGGATTTTGGTGTCGCTCATCGACGCACTGGCCATGCGGCCGTCG
>JBDGPQ010000081.1:0-4378 GCA_042219595.1 Haloarculaceae archaeon | reverse complement strand
GGGCTACGAGAAGTTCTTCCCGGACGTCTAGCACGTCGGCGTCTCCCCCCGGCCTGAACCGCGCCCGGAACGCCGCCCGGGGCCCCTCGGAGCGGATGGCGAGATCGGCCTCGAGACTCCCCGGGCCCGGCTCCGGCTCGACGAAGTCGAGGCAGCCGACCCCGATCACACCGCGCTGATCGACAAACGGGGGCGGTACACATATGGCGAAGTACTGGACGCCACCGACGAACTCGCGCGCGGCCTGGCCACCCTTGGCGTCGGTTCGGAGGACGTAATCGCCCACCAGGTACCCAACCGGAACGAAGGCGTCCTGCTACACCTCGCCGCCCTCCGACTTGGCGCTATCCTGAATCCGATCGTCTCCATCTACCGGGAGAGCGAGGTGGGGTACATGCTCGAGAAGTTGGAGACCGACGTCTATGTCGCCCCAGCCAGCTTTCGCGGCTTCGATCACGGGGCCATGGCCGCCGACCTGGCTGAAGACCTCCCCCACCTCGAGCATGTGGTGACGCTCGATGGTGATCTCGATGCGCCGGCGGCTATCGGCTTTGAGGCCGTCCGGGAGCGGGGCCGTACGAGGGATGTCGATCTTGGAGAGCCGATGGCCCCGAACGATCTCGCCCTTGTCCAATTCACATCCGGAACGACCGGCCGACCAAAGGCCGCCATGCATACCGAGAACACCCTCCTCGCGTCACAGGTTGGCCAGATCGAGCTGCTCGACCACAGCGGGGACGAAATCGTGTTTACGCCGTCTCCGATCGGCCATCTCACGGGCATCCAGCATGGCTATCGACTTGCGCTCCAGCTCGGCACGACATGCGTCTTTCAGGAGCGATGGGAGGTGGAGCCGGCACTCGAATGGATCGAGGCCGAGGACTGTACCTACATGGCGGGGGCGACGCCGTTCGTTCGGGACCTCGCGCTGGCGGATGCCCTCGAGAATTACGACACTGCCAGTCTCGAGACGATACTCACTGCCGGCGCCCCCTGTCCCGCCGAGGTCGTCAGGCAGGCACACGAGAACTTCGAAAACGTGACCGTCCACCGGGGATGGGGGCAGACGGAAAACACGCTGCCAACCCTCAATCCACCGGGTGCGCCGGAGGCGAAGCTTCGCGAAACCGATGGCCAGCCATATGGTGGCATGGAGGTTCGGATCCGAAAACCGGGCGAACTCGAGGATGCGATTCCCGGTGAGGAGGGCGAACTGCAGGTTCGCGGTCCATTTCTCTTCCTGGGATATTACGAGGATCCTAACCGCACCGAGGACTCGTTCACCGACGACGGTTGGTTCAAAACGGGCGACAAGGCCATCGTCGACGAAGCCGGCTATGTCACGATCAAGGGCCGGATCAAGGACATCATCATCCGTGGCGGAGAGAACATCCCCGTCCGTGAAATCGAGGAGTACCTCCACGCACATCCGAAGGTCGCCGATGGTGTCATCGTCGCCATGCCCGACGACCGGCTGCAGGAGCGCGCCTGTGCCTACGTTGTGCCGACGGATCAGGACGACCCGCTCGATTTCGATACGATGGTCGAGTACCTCCAAACGAAGGGTATCGCGACACAGAAGCTGCCCGAACGCCTTGAGATCGTCTCCGAGCTGCCGATGACCGCCAGCGGGAAGGTCCAACGGTACAAGCTCCGCGAGGACATCGCTGACAAGCTCGGGAAGGAACCGGTAACCCGGTAAGCGTTTATTCCTGCCTGCCCGCAGCCCCTGCAATGATCGAACTCGAGGAGCCGTACCGGTCAGTCCGTCATACCGCCAGGGAAGTCGCCCAGGAAGAACTCGCCCCGATGGTCGACGAGTGGGAGGAGCGGGGTGAATTTCCGAAGGCGGTGTTGGAACTCCTCGCGGATCACGATATGCGTGGCGCACAGGTGTCCCCGGAGTATGGGGGCGGGGGAATGGACATGTTGAGCCATGCAGTCGTTATGGAGGAGGTTTCGGCAATCTGGCCGTCTGCGGGACTGAAACTCGATGAGGGACTGCTCCGGTATCTCCGCCTGTTCGGCACGGAGGAGCAGAAAGAGCGCTGGCTGCCAGGACTGGCATCAGGCGATCTTGTCGATGCGATCTCGCTCTCGGAGCCCGACCACGGATCGGATCTCGCTGGGATCGAGTCGACGGCTGAGCGCGTCGATGATGGATACGTTCTCTCTGGGAACAAGATGTGGGTGACTGGCGCCGGGGCGGCCGACCTGGTCGCCGTCGTCGTGAAGACCGATCCTGGCGAGCGCCACCGCGGTATGAGTGTGTTTGTCGTGCCGACAGATGCGGATGGCTTCGACGTACAGCCTCCGGAGGAGCTGATGGGCTATCACGCCTCGAACACCCATGAGGTGGTGCTAAATGATGTGTACGTTCCCGAGGATCACCTGATCGGCGAGGAGAACCGCGGGTTCTACCATACGATGGAAATGCTCGGCGAGAATCGAGTCGCCGTCGCCGCCCGAGGGCTCGGCGTCGCGGCTGGCGCATATCGGGCCGCAGTCGATTATGCAGGCGAGCGCGAGCAATTCGATCAGCCCATCAAGGAGTTCCAGGCGATTCGCCACAAGGTCGCCGATATGGCGGTCAAGGTCGAGAACGCGCGCCATCTCGTCTACAATGCGGCCCGGCGGTGTGATGCGGATGAGCGCTTCGAAACCGAAGCCTCGATGGCGAAGCTGTACAGCTCCGAAGCAGCCCGAGAGGTGGCCAACGAGGCCGTGCAAATCCACGGTGGCTACGGATATACGCGGGACTTTCCGGTGGAGATGTTGTATCGGGACGCAAAAGGCCTCGAGATCTACGAAGGAACTAGCGAAGTCCAGCGGAATATCATCGCTGACGACATTCTCGATTGAGGCCGGCAGGCGGCTATTTGTGGACGCCCACAGTATCGCGGGGCATGTCAGACTCAGATGTCCCGCACGGCGCCAACCTCGGTGACGTGGGGATCGACGTCGATCTCGATGACAAGGTCGTGGTGGTCACGGGTGGAACCACTGGAATCGGCCGCGCTATTGCCGAGGCACTTGCAGCGGCCGGCGCGTCCGTTGTGCCGACAAGCCGGACCGAGTCGAGTGTGGAAGCGGCGGCAGCGGCCGTGGATTGTGACCTGGTCTGTCCGACTGATGTTACACAACGGTCCGCCGTCCGGGAACTCTTTGAGCGTACTTACGAGACCGTCGGGCCGATCGACGTGCTGGTCAACAGCGCGGGCATCGTCCAGGAGGGGAAGCGAGCCGCCGAGATCACTGATGAGGAATGGGAGGCGATCGTCGACACGAATCTGTATGGCGTGTTTGTGGCTTCTCAACTCGTCCCGGAGTACATGAGCGACGCCGCCAACCGTAGCATCTTGAACGTCGGTTCAATGAATGGCGTCCGGCCGCTCCACGGGATGACCGCCTATGTCGCGAGCAAGTTCGGTGTTCATGGACTCACCCAGAATTTCGCGATCGAGTATGCGGAACACGGGATCCGCGTGAATGCCATCGCTCCAGGATACGTCAAAACCCGGCAAAACGAGGCGGCACTCGAGGATCCCGACATGCAGGAGGCGATCCATGGACGGACGCCGCTCTCGCGATACGCGCGCCTGGAGGAACTCGCCGGCAGTGCATTGTTCATGCTCTCCCCAGCAGCCGGGTACATTACCGGAGAAACGTTGGTCATCGACGGCGGCTACACGATCCGGTAAACGGCATCAGCTTGAAGGCAGCGCGACGCGGTGGCGGTATATGCGCGTTCCGACGTTGACGCCCTCATTTCTCGACCGCGCCCGCGAGTACTATGGCGATGCGGTTGGAGTGATCGCTGACGACGGCCGGACCTTCACCTATGCAGAGATCGGCGAACGGGTTGATCGGTTGTCAAACGCTCTGCGGGACTTGGGTGTTGATGCGGGGGATCGTGTCGCTACAATTAGTCCGAACGTCCATTGGGCGATCGAGGCGATGTTCGCCATTCAGCAGCTCGGCGCGATTTTCGTTCCCCTGAATAATCGCCTCCTGGCTGAAGATTACGAGTATCTCTTGTCGGATTCCGGCGCCGCGGTCGCGATCGTCGATCACGCCTATGCGTCGACGATCGAATCGATCCGCGACGAGGTCCCGACGGAGTCATTCGTTTGCTATGGCGCGACCGAAGTGGATGGTGACTGGCTCGAGTATGAAACGGTACTCTCGAATGCAGATGCTAGCCCCCCGGATCGGCCCGATATCGGGGAGAACGACCCCGCAACGATCAACTATACGAGCGGCACGACTGGCCGGCCGAAGGGAGCGGTCCGTACGCACCGCACCGATGTATGGAATGCCGTATTGCACGCGTTCAACGCCGAACTCAAAGACGACGTCGTCTATCTGTGGACGCTAC
>JBDGPQ010000127.1:0-4719 GCA_042219595.1 Haloarculaceae archaeon | reverse complement strand
GGTGGGCTACGCTGAGCTACGGAATGGACACACACCATACCATGACGCGTGATTCGGCTCGCGGCGAGCCATCAACCGACCAGATGACCCCGTCCGGCGCCCGAGGTAGCCGGAGAGAATGAGCGGGGAAGTCTGTTCGACCTGCGGACTCCCTGAAGAACTCTGTGTCTGCGAGGACGTCGCCAAGGAGTCCCAGGAAATCAGCATCCGGGTCGACGAGCGCCGCTATGGCAAGGAGGTCACCATCATCGAGGGCTTCGATCCAAGCGACGTCGATATGGATAGCCTCTCTTCGGACCTCAAGTCGAAATTTGCCTGCGGGGGAACAGTTGATGACGGCCAGATCGAACTGCAAGGCAACCACCTCGGGCGCGTCGAGGACTTCCTCCGCGACAAGGGTTTCAACGTCGCCTAACGGCGGACTGACTTCTCGCGATATGTGGC
Organism: Haloarculaceae archaeon; assembly: GCA_042219595.1. Classification (GTDB taxonomy): domain Archaea; phylum Halobacteriota; class Halobacteria; order Halobacteriales; family Haloarculaceae; genus CAYLJD01. The sequence goes on along the minus strand of JBDGPQ010000127.1, from coordinate 4,275 downwards.
AAATGTAGGCGTCGATTCCCCGAGAAACGCCGCTGGAGTCGCCTCGTTCTAGAACGCCGTCCCCTGTTCAGGGGCGTATTCACCGACGATCTGAGTCGCTGCGAGCACCTCCGCCTCCATGCCTGCGTTCATTTCGACAACGGCCTTCCGGGCCTCCGGGGGCTGATCCAGTTCGGCATCAAGCGCGAGCAGTTTGAAGCGATAACCGTGCGGTCCGTCCGGTGGCGAGGGGCCGCTGTACTCTCGCTCCACGAAATCATTGAAGTGAACAGTGGCGTCGCCACCATCCCATCCCCGTGGGATCGCACCGATATCGGGATCGATGTCGGAGACGATCCAATGATCGAATGTAAATCCGACTGCACCTTGGGCATCGGGGTCGTCACACACGAGCACGAGTGACTCGGCGCCAGCTGGTACGCCGTCGATCTCTAGCCGTGGATTCTCATTGTCGTTGACAAACCCGACGTAGTCCGGCATGCGTTCGCCGTCATCAAAAGCCGGTGACTCGACCGAAAGATCGCCGTGCTGTTCGAGGTCATCATCGAGGAGCGATGGCATGTGAAGACCCTCCAGTCGGGCCATCTCCGGCCTGGACAAAAAATATGTCGGGCTCAAAAGAACTGAAACAGTTCTGGCTCGTTCGCCGCCTCGAGATGGGTCCGCACAGCATCGTTCAACGGCTGGATCGAACCGCGCTTCGCGCTGATCGGGGCAATTGTGTCCTGCCACTGTTGCCAGGGTGGCACGAGGCCAAGTCGGTCGGCAACGGCGTCAAGTCGGTCGTCGCGATCGTCGACCTTGTCGATCTTGTTTACCGCAACCACCGTCGGTATGCCGAGCTCTTGACAGAGATGAAACAGCTCGACGACATGGGGGACCGATTCCGGACCTGTATGACGATCGATGATATCGATCACAGCCTTGCCGTCGACGACAAGAATGGCGACGCGGATGGCGTCCGCATGAGCCTCGAGATAACGCACGACATCGGTTTTGATCTCTTCGCGGACCTCTTCCGGCACGCCGGACATGAATCCGAAGCCTGGCAGGTCCGTGAGAAGAAAATCCGCGTCCGCCCAGTCAAAGAAATTCGGCGATCGCGTGACGCCAGGCTTGCGGCCGGTGTCGACAGCGTGGCCCGTGAGTTCCCGCATGAGGGTGGATTTGCCAACGTTCGAGCGGCCTACGAGGACTACCTCGTGGGAGCGGTCGGGCCGGCCCTCGAACATAGGGCTTGATAGCCAGCGCGTGCGGATAGCCACACCGGTCTACGGCCGGGGGTTCCACTTACGCAGCCAGGCCGGTGTTCTGTTGAACTGTTCGATATCGCCAGTACGCACCGACGAGTGCGCCGCCGGCAATGATGCTGATCGGCAGCAAAGCACCGGTTGACGGGTCGAGAACGCGGACGGCACCAACGAACTGCCCGAGGAACCCAGTGAATATCGTGAGGCCAACCAGGACGACGAGCAGTCCCCAGAGGCCGCCAGCAAGCGTTTCAGCAACGATATCAAGGCGGCGACCGATGGGCATTATCGTTTGCGACCATCGAAGCGACAAAGGAGTTGCGACCTCGGTCACTGAAGGCCCAGCAAAAATTCGCTGACGGCACCAGCGCCTGGCAAGATGAATTCCCCGACAAATGAGAAGTATTGCAGGCCGGAGAGCAGCAGGAATAACGTTCCGACCGCAGCCGCGATGCCGATAGCAATCGCCGCAAGGTGGTCGGTGCGCTCGTCGATGAGTCCGGCAAGTGATAGCAGGGCAACGACGAGACCAACCGCGAGGCCGATCCCGGCGTGAACGCGCATCGCTTCCGCGAGCGCGAATTCGCCGAGAGCGAGCGACCATACGAGCAGAGGGCCGCCAATGATGAGTCCTGCACCGTAGGCTCCGATGAGCGTCGGCAAGCGGTCGTCAAGGAGGCGCCCGATAATCGGCGACCGGGCAAGCAGGTACGCTCCGAGGGGATAGAGCGGGAGGAGGTACCGAACAGTGAGAGTGGTGTTGAGGGGAAGACGATCGTTGTAGAGAAGCACGAAGGCAATCACAAGCAGCACCGCAAGCATGTCGGTTTCGTCAACCCGGTTGCCTACCGACCGCCCGACATCGATCGCCGCGGCGGCACCAGCAGCTACCATGGCGCCGAGGACAGGTGCGACTTCCAGCATGGCCAAATTGATACCGCGGAACCGAGCATCTTCCGCGATGCCGGTGACACGGCTGTGGACGAAGGTGTGGTACACTTCTTCGAGCCGCGTGAGCCCCGCAAGACCGTTCCGAGCGAGCGCGTCTGCCTGGGCGTACAACCAGAGAAGTTTGTCCACGATCCAGATATCCTGAATAACGGCCGCACTCCAGACGAGCACATCGGTCAGAACGGCGATCGGCCCCCAGTACCAGAGTGGCGCACCTCCGGTCGAACCGCCATTCGATCCCCCTCCGGTTCCCGGTGCCCCACCACCGCCAGCCGGTGTCGGGCCTGACGGAACTTCGACGCCGGCGCCGTAGAGCACTCGCGGCGGACGGAACGGGTCGCCGGCAATGAGGATGTTCGTGAGAAACATCGGGATCAACGAAATGAGAAAGACTGCCCCGACGAAAGTCAGCGACCGGGCATCGTTCGAACGAGCGGTTGGGATATCAACGAGCAGGAGTGCAATCACGACAAACAGACCGGCTGCGGCGTGATCCCACGACAGCAGGCCAGCGGAGGCATAGGCACCAGCACGGTAGACCGGGACGGTTCCGACGTGCGGAAGGGTGAGACCGCCGGTTTGTCGACTCCGCGTAAACAGGTAGAGCGCTTCGACGCAGACGAGTGCAGCAAACACGTGTCGCTTGGGTATTGTCGCCCAGAAACCGATCGGCATCGCGATGGCGACGGCGCCGCCGGCGAGGAGACCCGCACGGGCTGAACGCTTGAGTTCAACAACGCGGTACACGCCGACTGCGATGAACCCAGCGGCCACTGCGGCCGTAATCTGGAGGGCTAGCAGGGCAAGGGAAACGTTGGTAAGAGGTGTAGCCAGGAGAACGTTGATGAAGAACGACGTTAGGACGAGCCACCCCCCGACTGAGAGAACGATTCTCCGGCGGTCAAACAGCCGCGCGCACTGGACCACGAGTAGGAGGGCGAGGAGGTGCCAGATCGTGACGAGGCCAACCCGGAGGTCCGTCAGCGCCCCGAGAGCCTGCAGTGCCCACAGCACGGGTAGTGAGATGAACAGTTGGCCGTAATTCCGGCCATACACCTTCCCGTTATACACGCTCGTTCCGGGTGTCGATAGATGGTTGCCGGTCGCGGGCTCGATCCAGAGGCGGCCGTCAGCGACAGCTTCGAGGCCGGCCCGGAGGGTGATATTGTCGGTAATGAATATCCCGGCCCGCCAATAGAGCGTGACAAACAGGAGCGAGACCAGAAACAACGCGAATCCTCGTCGGTCCCCGAAGAGCAGTCGCCCGACCCGATCACGGCGCGATCTTAATCGTCGGACGGTTTCAGGATCCAACCACGCCATCAATCGACCACCTCCACGACCGTCGATGCACTATAGATGGTTCGTGTTCCCTGACTGTCTCGCAGCACCAGCTCGAGGCGTCCGGTGTACGGCCCTTCGCCGAGGCGACCCGCGCCGAGGGCGTCCTCGGTGAGACCGACCGCATGGCGTCCTTCTCCGGCTTGCCCGAGGAAGTGTATGGAACTCCGGCTGTAGTCGAGGGCAGGCACTGTAATCGTATACGTGAGCGTTGGATTCCCATGCAGATCGCGCACTTCGATCCCGATGTCCGGCACCCGAAGATACCGAACATCGGAGCCTTGGCGCCCTTGATCGATGATTGGCTGACCTGGTTCAGCGACAATTGTCACCGCGGCGCTTCCCGTTCCAGGTGGCTGACCGGTATCGAGGAGGGGAATCGTCAGCGGGCCGGCGGGTCCGGTTGCCAGTGCCATCACGATCATGATGGCTGCGGCGGAGAGCACGATGGCCCGCGGAGCGTCCATTCCGGCGAAGATTTGGGGGTGACCGTTAAATCGGCCAGGGTTTTGGAGAAGGGCCTTGCGATCAGAATCACCGGTACCAGGCCAACGGGGCACGATCCGTGCGAAACTCCACTGCCCTAACCACAGGTATTTGCCGCTGCCGGCCGACTGCGCCGACGTGCGGCTGGTTCAGATCACGATTCCCGCGGGCAAGCGGGAGACGATTCTCGATACTCTCGATGACGAAGGTGTCGATTATGTCGTCAGCGACGAAACCAGCGGCCGGC
>JBDGPQ010000207.1:4000-4823 GCA_042219595.1 Haloarculaceae archaeon | reverse complement strand
AATTGAGTCTGAGTGCCTAATTCCCGTGAATTCAGGCGTCTAAACATGCCACACCTGCGCATATGACGGTATAACAAGTACATCGGCCTGGCAGTCGATGGACTACTATGCCGCCGTTCATGGGGATGATTGGGTAGAGCGAGAGTATGGGGAGCTAGCATCCACGGACCCTCGTTCATTTTGGTCGACTTCGACGATGGGCGGTTGGGTTGCCAACGGGGAAGTTGCATACGGAATGGGGCTCGCCACGTGGATCATGTGGGGGTTTGTCCTGCCAGATTTCTCAAAGGATGTCGTTGCCTGGGGGGATTATCACATGACCTCAATTCAAATGCCGAGCTATGGAGTCGTCAAAGACGCTTCGAACCCGAATGCGGCGAAGCTTTTCAAGGATTGGATGCTTTCCGAAACCGGTCAACTGAACCTTGCAAACGGTTGGGGAATCGTCCCGACACGGCGAGGGCTTGCGGCTGAAAAACTGCCGACAATTCCATTCTGGGGATACGAGGCCAAAATAGAGACTATATTAGAAGAAGGAAATTATCTGGAGAGTATATTTATGGAATTTAATAAACGTACCACGCGCTCTTCACAAAAAGCGAAATACAAGGATATGTGGTACAACCTCTTCAATTGAGGTTGCCAGTAGCTATACGATTACTGCTGAAATTGGGAAATCCTTTCCCAAAACCGAGTTACCGCCACGAGAGATTACGGAGCGCTCACTGAGCGCACCATTGCGATTAATATAGTTTTGGCTTTCCGTTTCACGTTATTGTTCTGAATGCGAGCGTTTGCGACTTCCGACGCCATGACCAGGCAA
>JBDGPQ010000207.1:966-3990 GCA_042219595.1 Haloarculaceae archaeon | reverse complement strand
CGGTTTCCAACCGTGCGGATTCCGCATGGGTTCGGGCGGATTCGAACCGCCGATCTCGGCCTTGTAAAGGCCGCGTCATAACCAGCTAGACCACGAACCCGGCGTCCGCCCAGACTGGACGAAACGGAATAACGCTTACTTTCCGGAAGCAAGGGTTTTGGCCGTCCCTCGCCGAGCCCGGCGCATGCACCGGGCTCCACTCGCCATCGTCCTCATATTGGGGCTCATCGGTGCAGCCATTGTGGGCTACGCGGCCTCGGGGGCATTCGCACCTCCATCATCGCCCTGTGCAAACATTACGCTCCCGGATGAGGTCGCCGCGTCCGGTCCGGAGGGTGGGACACGGATCCAGATTACGGTCCCAAATGGAACCGTCCGTGCAAGCGTCGATGTCCGCATCGCCGCGACACCGTCGGCGCGGCGAGTGGGACTCAGCGAGACTGAGACCCTCGCATTTGGGGAGGGAATGCTGTTTGTACATGGCAGCGAGGCCCGGTACACCTACTGGATGAAGGGTATGTCATTTCCATTAGATATCATCTTCATCGATGCCGAAGGTGAGATTACCACTATTCACCACGCTCCAACGCCCGACCAGCTGGAAGGGAACGGACAATTTGCCGGTCGAGGGCAATACGTCCTTGAGGTCCCGCGGGGTTATAGCAACGCAACCGGGACTGAGGTGGGCGACTGCGTCGCAATTCCGGACAACCTCCGCTCTGCAGCCTAAGCGGTCCTGTTTGGCGACGACGGCCTTTTGGGTGGCCACCACTCAGTGAGGCCGTGAACATCGACGCGGGCCCGGAGTCAGAGGCTTTTGAGGCCGAACGCGAGCAGGTGGAGCGACCCATGTACCGCCTGTTCGTCGAGTACGGCCGCCCTCACCTCGGTCACTTCGTCGTCGGACTCGTCGCAAGCATCGTGGCCCGGATGCTCGATTTGATGCCGCCCCTCCTGCTCGCTGTCGCTATCGATGCCATCTTTCACCAGGAGGCCGCATTCGGCCTTCTTTTCGTCCCGAACGCATTGCTACCCGATACGCGAGTCGGGCAGCTTTGGTTGGTCGGCGGCTTGATCGCCGCGACCTTTGGCGGCGCTGCAGTCTTTCATTACGCGCGGAACTGGGGCTGGAATCGATTTGCGCAGGGCGTCCAGCACGCCGTCCGGACGGACACCTATGACCGCATGCAGCGGCTCGACATGGGCTATTTCGCCGACAAGCAAACTGGCGAGCTGATGTCCGTCCTCTCGAACGACGTGAATCGGCTCGAACGGTTCCTCAATGACGGGCTCAACTCGATGTCGCGGCTCGCGGTGATGGTTCTTGGCATCGCCGCCATTCTATTCATTCTCGACTGGCGCCTGGCACTCGTGGCGCTGCTACCGGTGCCGCTCATAGCCGTCTTTACCCGCAAGTTCATCGAGATCATCCAACCAAAATACGCCAGCGTCCGCTCGACCGTGGGGACGCTCAACTCCCGGCTGGAAAATAATCTCGGTGGCATACAGGTCATCAAAACCAGCACGACCGAACCGTTCGAGTCAGATCGCGTCGATGACGTCTCCCAGGAGTATTACGACGCCAACTGGGATGCGATCAAGACTCGGATCACGTTTTTCCCGGGCCTCCGTCTGTTTTCGGGACTCGGATTCGTCATCACGTTCGTTGTGGGTGGCCTTTGGGTGTTTGCGGGCACAGTCAGCGTGGGGACGTTCGTTGCGTTCATCTTCTACACACAGCGGTTTATCTGGCCGATGGCCCAATTCGGTCAGATTATCAATATGTATCAACGAGCCTATGCATCGGCAGAACGGGTATTTGGGCTGATGGAGACCGAGGGCCGGCTCGCCGATGATGCAGACGCCCCGGATCTTGTCGTCCACGACGGCGCTGTCGACTATGATGACGTCAGTTTCGCCTACGACGGGGAGCCAGTCCTCGCTGACGTGAGTTTTCAGGCAGCGGGGGGCGAGACGGTTGCACTGGTTGGACCAACGGGGGCGGGCAAATCAACGGCGGTAAAGCTGCTCATGCGGCTCTATGATGTTGATGAGGGGACGATCCGCATCGATGACCAGGACATCCGGGACGTCTCGGTCCCGAGTCTCAGACAGGCCATCGGGTACGTCAGCCAGGAGACGTTCCTGTTTTACGGCACGGTTAAGGACAATATTGCATACGGCTCACCGGGAGCCACCGATGCGGAGATCCGCGAGGCGGCAGCCGCCGCCGAGGCGCATGCCTTCATCGAAAACCTTCCGAACGGATACGAGACGATGGTCGGTGAGCGCGGCGTCAAGCTCTCCGGCGGCCAGCGACAGCGGATTGCGATTGCACGGGCGATCCTCGCGGATCCGTCGATCCTCGTGCTCGACGAGGCAACATCGGATGTCGACACTGAGACCGAGCTATTGATTCAGCGCAGTCTGGACCGGCTCACGGCCGATCGCACGACACTGGTCATCGCCCACCGCCTCTCGACTGTCAAAGACGCCGACCGAATCGTCGTGCTTGAGGACGGTCGAGTGGTCGAGCGCGGGACGCATGATGAGCTCATCGCAGCGGACGGCCTCTATGCAAACCTCTGGGCCGTCCAGGCAGGTGAAATCGATGACCTTCCGGAAGAATTCATCCGGGAGGCCGCCAGGCGACGCTCGGAGGCAGATGACTGAGCGCTTCCGAACCGTTCATTAGGACGGCGGGGGAATTTTCGCCAATCAGCATGGCCTCCACCGTCTACATCGCGAGCATGGTCGTGATGGGGCTTCTCGCCCTGCTCGTGATCGGGCTCTCTGCCACGGGCCGGGACTGGTACGACTACTCCCCGCAAATCGGGCCACCGAAGCGGGACACGATTACGGCGCTTGCAGGAAGTGTCCGCGTTTGGGTGCTCCTCTTTTTCGTATTGATCGCCGCCGTTCTTGGCGCAACATTATCAGCGCTCGGTGGAGGGAGCATGATGCCGGTCCTCGTGTTGGTCGCGCTGCTGGCCCTTGGGTTCCTCGTCCTCGGCGTCTATGCTG
>JBDGPQ010000207.1:0-956 GCA_042219595.1 Haloarculaceae archaeon | reverse complement strand
ATCCCCATGCATATGCGATTGGAGAGACGATCCTCACGCTCGGAGCGCTGTTCCTCGTCACCATCGTCGCATATCTCCTCACGAGTTTCGGGGCCTGAACCCGGAGAACTATCGCCAGCAGCATGAATATCCCTTCCCCGGCTGACGCTATAGCGATCTTCTGCTAGGGATCGTCCGACGCGTCCGTATCGCTATCGGCTTCTCACCCAGCTGCCAGCGCAAACGCAGGGATTCCGCTCCAGGATCTGATGTGCTCAGTCGAGGTCCCCAAATCGAGCTTGCCGGGAATCGGGACCACCGAGCGCCTCCCTGACTTCAGCATAGTCCTCAGGCGGTCGCCCTCGACGGGCTGCGAATTCCTGGCGGTGTCGCTTGGCGTGGACACGGATCCCGAGGCCTTCGGGGCCCTTGCCCACCATCCGGCCACAGACGCGACACTCCACGCGCGTCGCCATTGGACTGGCATCCGTTGCCCCGCGTGAAATACTCTGCCCCTATTACGCGATATCTGTGCTTTTCAGCCGACTGTGTCCGTTCTCTTCGGACCGTGGTCGATGCGAGTGCGACTATGAGATAGAAGGAAGAGTGAGTCCGGAGCGTTCGTGCCGATCAGCCGCGGTCTGTTTGCTCACGAAGCCAACACGACCCTTACAAGATCGAATACGCCGCCGCCGTCGTCAGCGCCAACACGACGAGGAGCGCTGTCGCGGTCAGGTAGGTGACGGGGCGGGGCTCGTAGCGTAGATGCTGGAACCAACCCGCGACCAGGCCAGCCTTGATCGATGATAGCGCGATGATCGCTGCAAAGGCGAGCCAGTAAGCCGCTTCGAGGATGCCGGCGAACTCGAGCAGCGCTTGGGTGGTTGAGAAAACCATGAGCAGTACGAAGATTATCGTGTAGGTTCTGATTGTTGCAGCCATTGTTGTCACCTTAGAGGATGTAGAACAGCGGGAAC
>JBDGPQ010000198.1:605-4914 GCA_042219595.1 Haloarculaceae archaeon | reverse complement strand
AAAGGTCCGAGAGCGCCGGCTCGAAGTGCTTACGCGGGTCCTGAATCATAATATGCGAAATAGCATGAACGTCATCGAGGGGCACGCAGAGCTGCTTTCGGATGAATTCGATGAGATACCTGAATCGCTGTCGACGATCGCCAGAACAGCGAGCGACCTCATGGGGTTGGCTGACGCAGTTCGGGATATCGAACGGACGCTTCGCGTCGATTCGCGTCCCGAACCAATCGATCTCGAAGCGAACATTCGCCGACTCATCAGTGGCTTCCAGGACCGCTATCCGTCTGCGAATTTTGAGCTCTCAGTGGCTGGGAATGAGTCCACGACAGTCGATTCCCCTGGCGTCCTCGAGGCCGTCGAAGAGGCGATCGAGAATGCCATCAAACATAACGATTCGCCGAGCCCAAGCGTGGCAATCCGGCTGGACGCGACCGAGCCAGGCTGGCTCGGCATCGAAATTGCGGATAACGGCCAGGGCATTCCGGAGCGCGAAATCGAGGTCCTTCGCCAGGGCGAAACACCACTCGATCATGCTGATCGATTAGGATTGTGGCTTATCTACTGGGTGGTGAGTCGAGCCGGTGGCACGTTTGACGTCGCTGAGAGTGACGAGGGTGGGACGCTGCTCTCATTATCGATCCCGAGCGCAGGGTAGTATCAGCACTGTCCCGACGAGATATCGGCAGTACTACAACAAACGGGTCTCAATCGCTGCTATAATCGATGTTCGGGGGTCGGTGGACCGCCGGTGTTGCCAAGTGGGCTGTCGTGGCCGTCGGGGTGGTCGTACTTACCGCAGCTGGGACCTGGGTGGCATTGACGCCAGAAGGGAGTGTTCCCGACCTCATCGAAATGGGCATGACTATCTCTGTCGGATTGGGTTTAGTGGGCGCCGGTCTGCATCTCTGTCGAACCCTCGGGCACAAGCGCGTTCTTAGAGTGGCTGGATGGACGATCGCGAGCGGCGTGCTGGGGCTCCTGATCCACAATTGGTTCGGGATGATCGTTTCACTAACCCCAGAGGCAGCGACGGCATTGGCAGCAAATGGCGCGGCGGTTACGATGGCAGCCGGCGGGCTCGTCGGGTATTACGAGTCGGGGCTCCGACGACGCGAGCGTGAGATGGCAACTGCGAGGTCGCGGTTCCGAGCATTGACGGAAGGGTCGTCGTTTGGGGTCGTCACAATCGACGCGGACGGGACGATTCGGTATGCAAATGACGCATTTGAGGAGCTATTGGGCAACGGTCCGGAGGCGCTCATCGGACAGGCGGTAACCACGATTCTTGCGGACGGAACAGAGAATGAGTTTCGCAGATGGCTCAAACACTTAGCTGATGATAATAACACGAATGACAATCAGCGGGAGTTCGAGTTCACGGCGCAGCGGGCCAATGGGGAGCAATTCCCAGCGGAAATCGGCTTTGGCAGTTACACCGCGGACGGGCGCCTGCTCTTTACCGGCATCGTGCGTGACATCAGCGAGCGCAGAGCCGCCGAGACGAAGCTTCGAGAATACACCTCAGCGGTCACGCAACTCCATGAAATTGCGTCGGATATCAATGCCGCCGAGGATGTAGACGCGATTTACGACCGGACGGTTGAGGGGGCACTGTCTCTGTTTGACTGCAATGCTGCCCGCCTCTCAGTCCGTGAGGCCGGCGAATTGATACAACGAGCGAGTACTCTGCAGAATGGGTCAACCTGCACACCACCGCCGGTGGCACACGATGTTGCAAACGAATCACTTCGAACCGGTGACGTCGCGCGTGTCGATGACCTCACTGATACCCGGGCTGCGGCGAGCGAGGCCACCGGCCCCTATCGGGAGAACGGTAGCAGTCGAGAGGCAGGGGTTACCGACTGCCGGTCGATGTTGAGTATACCCTTCGAACGGGGCGGCGTTCTCGCGTTATACGCTGAGAATGAGGCCGTCTTCGACAGCCGTGATGAGGAAGTCGCAGAGATGCTTGCGACGCACGTCGGGACAGCCATAGAACGGGTCCAGGCTCGGTCCGAAATCCGCCGTGAACGCGATCGGCTCGATGAGTTCGCGGGCGTCCTCTCGCACGATATTCGCAACCCGTTGAACGTGGCGATGGGACGGGTGACACTGGCTAAGGAAGCGGACGAGCCCGACGAACACCTCGTCCACGTCGAGCACGCTCTGGAGCGAATCGAACGGCTCATCGAAGACGCCCTGACGTTAGCTCGTGAAGGCGCGCGCGTGGGCGAGACGGAGCAAATCGATTTGCGGGCTACTGCGGAAGAGGCATGGTGGAACGTCGAGACTGGTGAAGCCTCGCTCGAGGTGACCGAGGACCGTGATCTGGCTGCCGACCACAGTCGCTTGCTCCAGGTCTTCGAGAACCTCTTCCGCAATGCCGTCGAACATGGCGGTCAGACGGTGACTGTCACTGTGGGTGCAACGACTGATGGCTTCTTCATCGCGGATGATGGGCCTGGCATTCCGCCGGAGGAGCGAGAACTCATTTTCGAGAGCGGATACTCGACCGGCGAGGAGAGTACCGGGTACGGACTCGCGATCGTCAAGCGGATCATTGACGCTCATGGGTGGACAATCGACGTGACAGAGAGCGAATCCGGCGGCGCGCGATTCGAAGTGACCGACGTGGGACCCGGGAGCGCTCCTCAAGATTAATCCGTTACCCTCGCCGCGTCAGAGTTGGGTCGCGAGTTGCGGGTGTGAGTGACTTCACGTCGAAGTCGCCGCGACTGCAGTACCGTTGCGCAAGTTTGGCTAATGCTCTCGTTCGCTGGACATCGGCAATATTGTGCGCGAGCAGCGTGGCAAATTCACCGGTGTCATGAGCGTCCACAGCTTGTTCGCTTGTCTCAAACGGGTCGGCTGCTGAGAGTGACCCGTCGATAAGCGCATCGTACACACCCTCGAGATCGAGGCATTCGGTGTCGTCGACTGTCGTATTGAAGCGGTCGGCGATCAGCGGCATGAGATCGGCGTACGGCACGTCGTCGAATGGCCACTCCTGATTGTGACGAGCGTACCGGGTGCGAAGAAATGGAAGATCGAATCCACCCGACCAGTGTTCGCCATTATATGCCATGACGAGGTAGTCCCGCGGTGCCACCGTTTCCTCAAGAAACGTTCCGACCGCCGACAGCAATGCCGTCTCACCGGCATGCGTTGACAAGTTCACACACATGTCAAACCGATCCTCGAGATTCTCCGCGAGAGGCTCCGGATCCACCCGACGCTCGCCGACCTCGAGAAAAACGCGACAGCCAAGGGGCAACCCGATCCCGACGGTGGTCACACGAGCGTCAACCGCAAAGCCGGTCGTCTCGATATCGAACGCGACAGGGGTCAAGAGCGTACCCACCACTATCCCCCCTGGTTTTCGTCGCTTTCTGAGACCATAGTAAACCGAAGACACCGGACGTGTCAAGGGCGTCAGGGCGCTGTTTCCGGAAGCCGATTCTTTTTCGTGAATAGCTACCCCACGAACAAGCGGAGCCGACCCCCGCTGATCCATCCCATTAACTGGTTCCGACCAGGCAGTGACGATGAGAGCCTTTTTGCTCGCCAGGCACCGCCGGATACCTAGATGTCGGGCGTTCCGACGTCGGGCAAACCAGTGTCGGGGGACTCCCAATGAGCGAGGCGCGCGACCCGGCAGCAGAGGCCAAAGACATTCTCGGATTCTCGAGATGGTGGCAGATCGCCGCGGCAGCAGTAATGATGGGGCTTGTCAGCCCCTATCAATATGTCTGGTCATCGATCGAAGGGCCACTTGCCGAGAGTCTCGGCGTCTCACTTCCGGCCCTCGGGCTTGTCTTTACGCTATTCGTGATCTTCCAGGCAGGCTCACAGTTTCCCGTAGGATGGTGGCGTGATCGATACGGCCCACGCCGACTCACGCTCTTGGCGGGTATCCTCGCAGGTGGGGGGTACCTTGGACTCGCGCACGCGACGGAACTTTGGCAACTCTATATTCTCTACTCGCTGGGTGCGATCGGCGTCGGCATCGTCTACACCGTCGCCGTGAATACGGCGATCAAGTGGTTCCCGGATCGGCGTGGCCTGACGACGGGCATTGGTACGATGGCGTTCGCGGGCGGAAGTGCCCTCGTGGTCCCCTATGTTCGGGCAAACGCCACCCAGGGCGGCTACGCGGACGTCTTGACGAATATGGGGGTACTCATCGGTATCGGGATCCTCGTTGGCGCCCTTGTGCTGCGGGACCCGCCGACTGACTGGCTCGAACGGGAGGTGTCAACCGATTCTGCGGACACCGAGACGTCAAGAGAGGACGGCACCCCTGATGCTT
>JBDGPQ010000198.1:0-581 GCA_042219595.1 Haloarculaceae archaeon | reverse complement strand
AACCTGGCAGTTCTGGCTGATGTACGCTATGTTTATCGGCGTCAGCGGCGCCGGCCTGATGCTCACGGCGAAAGTCGTCGAGTTTTCGCGAAATCTGGGGCTGACTGCGGGCATCGCCACCGCTTCGGCGACGCTGCTGCCGCTCGCTGGCGGGGCCGGTCGGCTGATCCTCGGCGAAATATCGGATCGGGTCGACCGCGAAAACGCCATGGCCGCGTCATTTACGCTCTGTGGGCTCGGCCTTGTCGCCGTCGTCTGGTTCGCCCAGCAGGGTGCTGGCCTGCCGTTCCTCGCAGCGGTTGTGGTAGCCACATTCTTTTGGTCGCCACAGTACACGCTCTTCCCGGCAGTTGTCGGGGATTACTATGGGGCGCGTCACTCCTCCGCGAATTATGCGTTACTCTATTCAGGAAAGATGTGGGGTGGCGTTTTCGGGGGCGCGGTTGCCGGCCTGCTGGTGACGCTCGTGGGATGGTCGGCAACGTTCCTTATTGGCGGCGCACTGGCGATTTTGGCCGGGATTGGCGCGCTGCTCCTCCAGGAGCCGAGCCGAGCAGGATAGCGGTCAGCAGTCCGCAGTT
>JBDGPQ010000117.1:0-4942 GCA_042219595.1 Haloarculaceae archaeon | reverse complement strand
GCGCGTTCATCGACATCACGATGTTGACCTTCGTGCCGATCGGGAGGACGAATCGGGCATCCTCGGGCGGCATACCGAGGTCGAGCAGGTCTTGATAGGCGTCGACGGCCCGTTCGATCGTGTCTTTGAAGATGCGCTCCCGCTCGGCGGCCGTTTCCTCGTCGACTGGCCCCGTTCGCTGATTGCGCCCGACCCAATCGGGGTCGGTCGCTGATGGCGGGATCACCACCAACTCGCCCTCCCGGACGGCCGCGGGATCGATATCGTCGAACGCCACGTATCGCATCGACTGGACGTCAAAGGACACGTGCCGGTGGCGAGTGATCTGTGCCATGCAGGACCGGCTGACGCCCTTCACTGCAAAGGTCGCTTGGGGGTGTTCGAAGGGGCCGAAATGGCCGTGGTCGAGCAGGTGGTGAATCAGCGTCTCCTGTTTCTCAGTGAGGCTCTCGCCGTCGATCTCAGCCATCGCCTCGTCGAGGGTCTGCTCGCCGACGAAGCCGTCCAAGTAGTCGTTCCGCGCCGCCCGGCAGACGAGTTCCTCCGGATCGGTAGTGGCCTCGAGCAGGGTGACCTCCATATCACTCCGCCCACGCCGAGCGGGTTAACTTCTAGCCCCTCAGCGGAACCCAGTCTGTGGGATCCGACCCGAAGCCACGGACCCGGGCTTCGCGGCCGCCGTCCTGCTCGCGCACTTCGAGGATGGCGTCGAACGGTTGCTTAAGCACCTGCAGCGTCTTCGCATCGTGGGCTCCCTCGTCGATTGTAAACGCGCCGAGGTAGCCGGCGGCGTCGATGCGCGAGCTCAGGACGTGACAGAACTTGAAGATCGTCTCCTCGTCGGCGTAGGTGAGCATCGTCGAGAGCGTGACGAGCCCGAAGCGGATCCGGTCGACTCCGCTCCCCTGCAGCCGATCGAAGCTGTTGGTGATGCCGACTCCCATTCCGGTGACGTCACTCGGATCGGCCACCTGGTATCGGTACGACTCCCCGATAGCGCCCGCTCGACCGTCGCCGTCACGCCGGCAATCGATGGCGGCCAGGTGCCTTGGATCGGCGCCCGGGGACCGTTCCTGAATCGCCTCGATGATGGTCTCCGCCGAGCCCTGGGTGGTCACCGCGACCGCACCCTCGCCTCGTGCCGCGCCTCCCGCCAACACGTCCATCGCGATGGCATCTGTGCCCGTCATCGCCGGGCCGGAGATGAGGAAACTGGTCCCCGGATCGACCGCTGCGAGGCGGGGCACGTCGATGACGGTGGACAGGTCGTACATCAGTTCTCGTCGCCGAGTCGCCGGATGGTCGTCACGAAGTCCTCATCATCCTCGATACCGTCGAGTGTGTCGGCAAGAGCGGATTGTAACCGGTCGATCTCCTCACGGAGCGAGGCGTACTCCTCGCTCCGAGCGAGTTCGGCCTGGTTCGTCGTCGCGTCCAATGTGGCCCGCTTCTCGACGAGTGCGTAATACTCCTGGAGCAGACTGTCGTAGCTGGCACGCTCGAGAAGCTGTTCGACGGTCTCCACGAGCGTCGATCGCTTCAGCGGTTTTGAGAGATAGGCATCGAATCCCATCTCCAGGATATCGAAGTCCGGTTCGACCGCGGTCACCATCGCGACGCGACAGTCGAGATCGCGGCGCCTGATTTCCGCGAGCACCTCATCACCGGAGAGCCCGGGCATTCGGCGGTCGAGGAGCACGATATCGACCGCCGGATCGAGTCGCTCGAGGCCATCGGCACCGTCTTCTGCCACTCTGACGTCGACCTCGTCCTCGAGCCACAACCGGTACGTCTCCGCCACCTCCGGATCGTCTTCGATCACCAGCACGACCGGATCGTCGGAGTACGACATTCGCGTTCTCTAGCAGTATACCCAGTACCTGTCATATGGTTTTGGGCCGACTCAATATGCAACCCGTCACGCACAAACGCCGTGGGAGCGAACGGCGGCTATGATCCGGAATATTGCTCGTCAAGGCGCTGGCCTGACGAGTAACGCATTTCTCGTCGACGGCGACCGGACGGTTCTCGTGGATGCCGGCAGCGGCTTTGACGCGGTCGAGGCGATTCGCTCGGCCACCGGCGGCGTGGATGCCATCGTCCTCACACACACGCACTCCGATCACATTGGCAACGTTGCGGACGTCGTCGAGGCCTTCGGGGTGGACGTGTGGGGCTTCGACCCCGGAGCCGACAGTGTCACGCACGGCATCGACGACGGTGAGACTGTGCAGCTTGGCGACCACGAGTATCTCGCGATCCATACCCCCGGACACAAAGATGACCACCTCTGCTTTTACGCGGAGGCACCGGGCATCCTGTTTGCCGGCGATCTCGTCTTCGCGAATGGCGGCTTCGGTCGGACGGACCTGGCGGGGGGCGATCGCGGGACGCTGATCCGGAGTATCGAAACCGTTCTCGAGGCGACCGAGCCCGGGCTCGCGGAGATCCACACCGGCCATGGCCCGAGCGTGACCGAGAATCCTCGCAACACCATCGAACTCGCGCTTCGGGCGGCCCGAATGGGTGGCTGATCAGTTCGCCGCGATCTCGAGCAGGTGATCGATTGCCGGTTCGTATCTGTCGGCGATCCGCTCGGGGTCGTCTTGTGTCTCCGGCCGTAACGGCGGCAAAGTGACGGTGGCGACGGGCTCGATCAGATCGATGACGGACTCGACGCGTTGTTCGAGCATGCCGTCGTGTTGGCCACGCGGCGCGACCTCGCACGCGCGGGCATACCGCCGGCCATCGAACAGGCGGGCCTGGCATGGTTCGATGATCGCAACCGCGTCGGGCTCCACCGACAGCGGAGTGGCGACGTCGCCATAGGACTCGATGACGGCCCGATCGGTCGCGCGGATCTCGCCCAGGAGTTCGCGCTGCAGCGGCAGATACCGTTGCTCGGTTTGTGCGTTGAGCGCGTCGACCGAATCGACAGCGATCGCATTCTCCGTATCGATGGCCGTCCGAACCGCATCGGGGAGATCCATGCCCGCATTCACGACGTACTCGTCACCGACGCGGTCGACCAGAAATTCTCGGTCCTGCTGCCCGAGCAGCCCGGTATCAGGCCCGGGCGACGGTATCCAGAGTCGATGGATTGGATTGATATCTTCCGGCGCGAGTGACCCGGGGCTCGCAGCGGCAAGGCGGCGTGCATCCTTGCCGTAGAGTCGGCCGTCCTGCAGTGCGGTCAGACAGTCGCCGTGGTCGAACCAGAAATCGTTGCCCGCCCGTGGCTTGAAGCCGACGGCGCCAGTGGCTGCGACGAGCCCGGCCGCAAAAGTGGTCTTCCCGGCATCGACGCGACGCGCGCCCGCAACGAGGAGCTTCATTCGGCGAGACCGTAGTACCCTGGCTCATCGTCGGCCGCCGGTTCCGCAAAGACGAACGCGTCGGCATTGTCGAGCATCCATGGGATCGCCCAGTCCAGGAGAACGTTCTCGGTCTCGACGTCGAGCGCGGCGTCCGGCTCGAGGCCTTGGAGGAGCCGGCCGATTTCGAAGACGGTGTAGAGCTTGTCCGCATCGAGCACCTCGGCCGGTTCGCGAAATTCCAGTGGTCGAAGGTCGTCGTACTTCGCCTTCGGGACGGGCATGCCGTCGCTTCCAAGCCGTAGGCGGTAAGCCCTGGGTTTCGCGTCGCAGCGGAAGGTCCAAGATGGCGGGCCGAGTCGGCCGCGCATGGACGTGATTCACGTCTGCCTGAACGTGGCGGACGCGACACGCGCCGCGGACTGGTATTGCGAACAACTCGGCTTCGAGCGGAGTTGGGAGTTCGAGCTCGAGAATACGCGAAATCTCTACGTGGTCGATGGCGAGGGCTTCGAGCTTCAGCTGTCGGACACGGCCGGCAAGGACCCTGAGCCCGGGACGGCATGGGATCACCTCGCCGTGAGTGTCGATGACGTCGACGCTGCGTTCGAGCGTATCGACAACCACGGCGTCGTCCAGGCACCGGCCGATAACGAGGCGGCCGGCGCTCGAACCGCATTCATCGAGGACCCGGATGGCCATGTCGTCGAGCTGGTCCAGCCGCTATCGACGTAGGCGCCAAAAAATTGCGAACGTCTGCGGGAGTTACTCGAAGTGGTCGATCGACTTCTCGTACTCTTCGGCGACCTTGTCCCAGTTGACGACCTCGAAGAACGCGTCGATGAAACTCCCGCGATCCGGGCCGTAGTCGTAGTAGTAGGAGTGCTCCCAGACGTCCAGTGCCAGGATCGGATGCGACCCCCAGAGTGCACCCTGGTCGTGCTTGTCGACCTTGACGTTGCGGAGCTGCTTGGCCACGGGGTCGTAGACGAGGAGCGCCCAGCCGCCGGCAGCGCCCGCGGCAGCGCGGAATTCCGCCTCCCACCCGTCGTAGGAGCCGAAGTCTTCCTCGATCCGGTCCCGGAGCGCGCCGTCAGGCTCGCCACCGCCGTCCGGGGCCATATTCTCCCAGAAGAGCGTGTGGAGGTAGTGTCCACAGCCGTTATGGGTGACGTTCCCCAGCGCGCCTGGGGTCGAGCCGTGATCACCGCTTTCGCGGTTCTCGGCAAGCGTCTCCTCGGCGGCCGCGAGGCCATTGACGTAGCCTTGATGGTGCGTGTCGTGATGCCAGGTTACCACCTGTTCGGAAATGTGCGGCTCAAGGGCGTCGTAGTCGTACGGGAGCTCTGGAAGCTCCGGATCTGATTGCTCGGGCATGAGAATCCCTCCGGATCAGTAATCGCATTGGTGGCTGTTAAAGCTTGAGAAGCCGGCCATGTCCGCCCGAGTTAGCCTGCTTCCTCGCCCCGCGCCTGCCGAAACATCGTCAGGGCTGCCTCCCGGGCTGGCCCATGCTCCACGATCGGCGAGGGATACGCCGGTGCGAGTTCGCAGCGCTCGTCGGGGTCGAGTGTCGGCCAGTCATGAATGGCCTCCGTCGACACGTCCCGGAGTTCGGGAACGTACTC
>JBDGPQ010000142.1:0-5087 GCA_042219595.1 Haloarculaceae archaeon | reverse complement strand
TCTTGAGGCGCCGCGTTGATTCTGGATTGACATGACCGGTGTCGACGAGGGTGTCGCCGATGCGGTATGCATTGACCGTTCCGTAGCGGGGTTGCATCAACTCCACCCGCTCGAACTCCATGTCGTTGCTCTGCCGCTCGTATACAAAAGCGGCCCGGGACGGCCGGGAAGCGGAGGATTCACTACGGGGCCAATCCAACCGCCGTCTATGAGCGACGGGACGGCGGACGTCACGCGACGGGGACTTCTAGCCGCCACGGCCGGAGGTCTTGCGGCCGCCACGACGGTCGGACCGGCAGCCGCCCAGGAGGGACCGGATTTCGGCGGTTGGTTCGATGGCGTTCCGAACTTCGACGGTGTCGTCGATAAGACCGGTAATTCGGAGGTAACGGTCACCGTCGGCGGTGAGGCGAACAATGGTTTTTCGTTCGCTCCCGCGGCGATACGGGTTGATCCTGGAACGAATGTCGTATGGGAGTGGTCTGGCGAAGGTGGCGCACACAACGTTGTCGCGGACGACGGATCGTATTCGAGCGGGTCCCCCGTCGCCGAGGCGGGAACGACCTTTTCACACACCTTTGAGTCCGTCGGCATCTCGAAATATTTCTGTCAGCCGCATAAGTCGGCTGGAATGAAGGGGGCGGTGGTAGTTGGTAAGGCCGGAGGTGGCGGCGGTGATGGTGGCGGCGGTCCACCGGACTTCGGTGGATGGTTCGACGATGTCCCGTACTTCGAAGAGACCACGGACGCCCGAGGACAGTCGGAAGTTTCTGTAACGGTGGGCGGCGATGCAAATAACAATCTATCGTTCCTGCCGGCCGCGATCCATATCGACAATGGTGCGCAGGTGACCTGGGAGTGGTCAGGAGAGGGCGGCGCACATAATGTCGTACACAAGGGAGGCGCGTTCGAATCGGAACTGACGGGCGAGGAGGGCTTCACGTTCTCGTACACGTTCGAAGAGGACGGCATCTATCCGTACTTTTGCGAGCCCCATCGCAGTGCCGGTATGAAGGGTGCCATCGTCGTCGGCACCGACTACCCGACAACGGGGGGCGGTGGGGACGGCGGTGACGGTGGGGGTGGGCCGCGACCGATGCCCGACAGTGCGATGACGTTGGTCGTGGCTACGAGCGTCGTCATGACGGCGACACTCGGAATGGCCTATGCCTTCATCAAATACGGCGGGGCCGGCGGCGAATAACGCGGCGAGAACAGGCTTATGCAGTTACGCGGTGGGCGGCCTTCCACTCGATCCGAGTGTTGTGACACCGGGGGCAGCTGAACTCGGTCAGCTTCGTTGTTTCGTCATTATAGGTCATTCGTGTACCACACCGCTGGCAGTCCGTCATGCGTTTTGGGTATTGATCCTGGTGTTATTAATCATTATGGTTTTGTCGCATCGAGGCGAGTTTCGCGATATAGGCGAGGCTCAGGAGATGATCGTCAATATCGAGATCATCCCCACCGGCGCTCCCCTCGACCCCCAGCATGTAGTCCTGGAGTTGACGTGTAACCGCCGGCGTGAGCCAGCCGATTGACTCGTAATACGACAACGCTTCAGCGGCGCCTTGGTAGCCCGCAGTCTGCTGCAGGAATTCCAGCCATTCGAAGACGAACTGTTCCCCGATGTATGCTTCCGGAAGGGCGGGAAGATAGGGCTTCTCCAACCCACCTGCGCCAACGCCAAGTGGTGCCAACTCGCGATAAAGCCCATCGCGGAGCGGGGCCGCCGTCGTTTCTGTCCCCGGCATACGGAGTTCGCCGTCCCCATTTCCGGTGGCCTCGCGCTCGGCCGCCAGCTGCCGAAGGTCGGTCAGCGTGGCATCTCGCGGGTCGATGCTCATCGTATCCGGGGGTAGCCAGGTCGGACCGTATAAACTTCCGGCCCCGCGTATCAATCCTAATAACCGGTTCTACCCGAAGGCAGCAGTAAGGCCACGGCTCGCACCGATGGATCGCCGATACCGCTCTCCAACTCCCGCCTTGATCGCTTTGGCTGCCAACCCGGTGACGACCGTCGGACCAAGCATTGCGACCGTTTCGTCGCCAACAGTGACTAACCAGCCTGACGGATCGTACCGGTATGTTGACAACGATGGCTCGAACCCCTGGCCATCGTTGCGATAGTGGTCCGCGAGACGGACGATGTTCGTCGCGGCCACCGCGGCCTGGTCGATCGCTGTCTGGGCGCTCGCCGGTGCTGCTGTGCCGTCGGCGTCGACAACTCGGACCGCGTCCCCAAGCCCGAGTGATCGCTCACCGAGCCGGAGGCGGGCGGCCACCTCAGGTCGTTCACCGTCGAGCGCGCTGCCGCCGGCGATGCCCCCAGTCCACACAAGCGTGTCGTAATCGATCTCATCCCCCGTTTCGAGACGGAGGGTGTCACCGGTGGCCCCAACGACGGCGCGACCGGTCTCGATACTGACTTCCCGTTCCCGGAGCGCAGACTCGATCGCGCGACCGAATCGATGCGGGAACGTCGGGGCGACCCGATCCGCTTGCTCGACAAGCACGATCGAGAGGTCCGACTCGGCGTCATGGTCCGTCGCAAGCGCCGCCAACTCGCCGGCGGCCTGAACGCCAGATAGCCCAGCCCCGCCGACCACGATTCGGCCGCCACCTCCGTCGATGACGTCCAGCGTCGCGCTACGGATCCGTTTGGCGTGCTCGGTCCGTTTCAGCGGCATTCCGTGCTCCCGGACCGCATCGAGACCATGGAAATCCGTGCGCGCACCAAGCGCGACGGCGCCGATATCGTATTCAAGTGTGCCATGATCGAGATCCACCTCGCCAGTATCGAGGTCGACGGCTTCGACGTGAGCTTGCCGGTGTTGCGCTCGATCGAGCACCGTCTCGAGTGGTACCTCGAGCTCCTCAGCGACCGCGGGTTGCCGAATCACCCGATGGATCTTGTGTTGGATAAGGTGGGCGTCCCGTTCGTCGACAAGGATGAGTTCATCGGTTTGTGGCAGCCGGGTCTCAAGGTCACGGGTTAGCGCCAGTCCGGCATAGCCTGCTCCGAGGACAGCGATTCGCATTCAGAGAACCTCAGGACTAGTCACGCATAAGTGACCGACCCGTTAAAACAGGGCCGCCTCATCCTCCAGGACGCGAGCCGGACCACCAACCCGCCACACGCGTGTCTCAACATCACAATCAGCAATCGTTTGTTCCACCTGATCGGCATACTCCTGCGTTGTGTTCACGTAGACGGTTGCGCCAGTATCGACAGAAAAGTAGGCGGGGATGTCTTCCTCATCGCGAAGACGACGCACAGCCGCGAACATTTCGAGCGTTCGGGGGCGCCAGTATACCCATCCGGCCGGGCCCGTCATGGTGGTTGCAGCGAGTGACAGGCTGTCGTGCTCCGCGAGTTCGAAGACCCGGTCGAAATCCGCCGCGAAAAGTGCGTCACGGCACTCCGCGATCTGCTCATGAATATGCGCGAGTCGGGATTCGAACATATGGCTCTCGGCGGCCTCGGTGTGGGCGGCCTCAGTCTCTTTGTAGGCAGGCACAAGGCCAACGACGATTCGCAATTCATCCTCCAATTCCGCTGGGACGTCAATCCGCTCGCTCCTGCAATCCCGATCGTTAAGGCCCGTCCGGAGGTGTGAGAACGCACCAGTGACGGCACGAGCGGCCGATGCCGATCCGCGTCTCGCTATTGCCGAGAGGGCTGGCGGGTCCACATCGAGACCGGCCGCTTCGGCCACTGCCGTCGCTGCTGCCGCGAAGCCTGATGACGATGAACCGAGACCGACATTCGTTTGGAATGAATTCTCGCTCTCCAACCGAACACGATCATCAATGTCGGACAGCGCACGGACACGGTCGACGACCGCCCGGATTCGATCCGCGGCCCTGCCCTCCACGATGTCGCCATCGACCACGTATTCATCCTCCCTGCGATCCGGCTGGAAGGCTACTGTGGTGATGGTTCGAGCTGGTGCTGTGCAGACGCTGATAGAGTCGTGATACGGAAGCCGGCGCTGGGAATCCCGCATGCCATGGTACTTCACCAGCCCTTGGATGGGATGGGCACGGGCGGTCGCTTTCATATGCCGGCCTTGCGCGGCCACCACTTGGCCCTTCCGAGTTCGGAGGAATTTCGGACAAGAATTTTCAGCCGGACCCTCCACTCTAGGGACATGATCCGACGGCGACAAATCCTCGTCGCTGCTGCCATGGGACCGCTTCTCGCCGGGTGTAGCGGCAATGGTGGAACCGACGGCGGTAGTGATGGTGGAGACGGTCGGACCGACTCTCCCGCCACAACGATGGCAGACGGGACCCCGATGCCCACGACCACCAGCAGTGACGCGGCCGTGACTGTCGAGATGGTCGACACCTCCTTTGATCCAGTCACAGCGGAAATCGACGCCGGTGAAACCGTAGCCTGGGTAAATCGGGATAGTTTCAATCACGACGTGACCGCCGCACAATTTCGTGAGACCGCAGCTGATTGGAGCTTTAGCGAAACGCTTGGAGGTGGTGAACGGACGACGTATACCTTCGATGAATCGGGCGTATACGATTACTACTGCACGATCCATGGCGAGGGAACGATGTGTGGCACCGTCCTGGTTGGTGGTGCAACGGCGGATGGATCGCTCCCGTGTGCGAGTGATGACGGGTCGGGGACGGGGTATTGAGGCCCTAAGCCACGAGGACGCTCGCGGCGTTGGTGGCGGTCTCCACGACTGGACCGAAAGCAGGCAACAATAGCACGGTCACCACCGCAGCGACCGCAAGTGCGGCGTAGATCGCCGTCGGGTAACTTTCGACCTCGAGATCACCGTTCGGCTCCTCGATCCACATGGCCTTCACGACCCGAGCGTAGAAGAAGAGGCTGAGGGCACTGTTGACAACCAATGCCACGGCCAAGAGAGCCACGCCTCCGTTAATCGCGGCCATGAATAAGTAGAACTTCGAGAGGAAGCCACCGCCGAGTGGGAGGCCCGCCAACGAAAACAAGAAGACAGTCATCGCCAGACAAGCGAATGGGGCTTGCTTCGCGAGGCCATTGTAGTCCTCGAACGTCCGGCCGACACCCCAGTACTCCGCAAGCCCGACGAACAGGA
>JBDGPQ010000190.1:0-5123 GCA_042219595.1 Haloarculaceae archaeon | reverse complement strand
CGCCTCGCCGCGTGCTTCCTCTCGGGCAGACTCGGAAAGCGTAAAGCTCACTCCGTGGACCTCGTCCGCACCGCTTCCCAGGGCAGCGTCGATGATTGTCCCGGCTCGCTCGACATTCTCGAGCGTGACTTCGAAGCGTTGCGTAGCCACGTAGTGAGTACCTTCTGCGTCTGGCCGTCGCTCGTCCTGCTTATGTACGTCGTATCCGACGCTTCTGACGTTATCGTTACTGATACCAAGCTCGGCCATTCGCGAGCGGAGGGTGGCCGCATCGGTGGCTACCTGTTCGCTGGCATTGGATGCTGTTGGCGCTGAACCGGTGACCGCGAGCCGAACAACGGCCGCATCGGGCGATACGTCGATCTCGCCTGATCCGGTAACGGTTATCGTCTGGTTATCGGCCGAGGGTGCGGCGCCGTCGACAGCCAACACTGAACCGGCCGCGCCGGCCAGGCCGGCGACGAGGAGTGCAGCCAAGAGAATCGCTCGTGATGATGTCATGCGGACTGTGGTTGGACCCCACAGAATAAAGGCCAGCCGGAGACTCAAACCGCCGTTTTACCCTCGAGTGGTGGTTCGATCGACCGGGCGAAGCGAATATTCGATTGCAAGATCGTCCCCTGTGGCTCGGGCGGCTCGGACGAATGCCTCCAGTTCAGTCAGCGTCCCTTCGAGGATGAACAGCTCCATACAATACCGATCGCCGACGTGATTGTGGACGTTCGAGGCGACGAGATCATCGTGCTCGTGCCGGAGCGCCATCAAATCCTGCTCGATGTCCGTTGAATGATAGTCAAAGAGGACGGTCACCACCCCAAGCAGTTCCCGGTCAGCGAGCGCCGGATCGTCAAATTCTCCGAGGAGACTCTCGGCAGCCTCACGGATGACCTCGCTCCGTCCGGAGTAGCCGTGTTCGGTGGCGAAGGCGTCGATCCGGCCAACGAGATCCTCCGGCATCGAGACACTTACAACGGTCATGTAATCCCCTTGAGCGCCGGCCTCATGAACCGGTCGATTATCAAAAATGATATTGACAGGGATAGGCTTAAGGGCCGTCGGTGGACAGTGTCCATCGCTGGCATCACCGCGGTGCCACTCCCCCACCCACCCAACCTACCTTTGGCGTCTGATTTCTGAGCGGCGGCACTCTCGCCCCAACCAGAAGGTCTATATGGTGGTGTGGTATACCATAGCATGTATGGCGTCCGCCCCGCGGGACGATGACCTCTTCGACGACTTCCTGGCACTGCGCGGTCACGATATGGAGGAAGCTGATTGGGATCATAGCTATAACAAGCTACAGTGTCCGGAGTGTGGTGGGCTACACCCGTCTGGGGCGGATGGGTGTAGCGTCTGTGGCTGGTCGCCGGCGTAGGCCGCTCAAACCGCGTCGAGGGCGGCGTGGAGGAACAGACCGACCGTGAGATGCTGGTACATTGCGTCCTCAAGCGTCGACCGGACGGCATCGTCGTCAGCGATCGCGTATTGTTTCGTCTGAACGAGATCGTGACGAGTGAGGACACCCGTCTCCTCGAGATCGTGGAGCCGTGGATACACCGTCCCCGGGCTAGGCTTGACATCGAACAGTGTTGCCATGTCTTCCATGAGGCCGGTGCCATGGGTGCCATCGTCGCGCAGCGCTATCAACGCCAGCAACAGTTCGTCGAGGCTGTGGGTAACGATCTCCTCGCCGATAGCGGTCGAATCCCGATCAACGTCGGTTTCATGGAGAACCGCCTCCAGCTCCGACATCACTGTCTCCGGCGTCCGATCCCGTCCCGAGCCACGCATCCGATCGAGTAGTCGTGGCGTCACTGGCGGTGACCCGTCGCCCCGTGGCTCGCCCCCGCGAAGTTCGCCCGTGCGATCGTCGCTCGACATACTGGAGGATCCCTGCACCACGGTCGTGTAGCATCTACCTTAACCGTCCACGCGTGGTTTCAGGCTCTGAAGCAACCCGGCCGCCAGCGGGCGCCGACAACGCTTTTGTGCCCGCACGTCGATGTCACGAGGTGTGGCGGACGACGACGAGCGCTCGATCAACCAGATCCTCGATACCATCGGCGACGAACACGCAAGGCGCGTCCTCGCCGCGGTGAGTCGGGAGCCGAAGCCAGCAAAGCAGCTTGCCGAAGAGTGTGATCTCTCATTGCCGACCGTTTACCGGCGGATCGAAATGCTCGATGAGTACAACCTCATTAACGATCGGACGCTCGTCGCCGAAGACGGCAACCATTACAAAGTCTACGAGTCGAATTTCGAGAGCACTGTCATTTCTCTGCAAGACGATGAGTACAAGGTTCGGGTGTACCGAGAAGAGAACCTCCCGGATCGCTTCAGCCAGCTCTGGGACGACCTCCACGCCGAGTAACAGGACCCAGGTTTATTACCGCCTGCGCCCAGCGATTTGCTGATGGTCGAGGCCACGGCCCTGGCCCGGGGCGGACTCACCCTGTTGCGGTTCGCCCTCTTCGCCCTCACTCTTGGGATGACCGTGATCAGCTTCCAGGCATACCGAAAACGGGGCACACAACGTCTGCAGTATGCGTTTCTCGGTTTTGCCTTCATTAGTATGGGTGTCGCGGTCGCCAGTGTGATCACTCAATTGGGTGCCCCTGTCGAGACCGAAATCAGGATGTTCTTCGAGTTCGCCGAGACCGTGCCGTTCATTATCGGCTTTGCTATGCTCTATCTGTCCCTCTATCGCTGATCGTCGCGAGTCACGTCGTTTATGCGTTCGCGTGCCCAGTAGGTGTGCAATGACGGAGGTCATCCGGTTGTTCGGTGGACCGGGTAGCGGTAAGACAACCGCCCTACTCGATCGTGTCGAAACCCTGCTCGAAGAGGACGACGTCGATGTCCGGGACGTCCTCGTCGTCTCCTACACTCGGGCGGCGGCTGCGGAAATCCGTGAGCGGCTCGCTGAGCGCCTTGGGGAATCTCCCCGAGCGCTCCGGGGCAACGTTTCGACGATGCACGCAAAAGCCTACGATTTGCTCAATCTCTCCCGAGGTGATGTCGTCGGCGAGTCCGACAAAGAAGACTTCTGTGACGAGTACGGGCTCGAGTTCGAAGACGAATACGAGGGGTCTCGGCGTCGTTCAGCCCGATCGACCACGCTAGGGAACAAGATCATCGCGACGAGCCAGTGGCTGCAACGCACCAGGCGTGATGTCGCGGACTGGTACGATGTTCCCTTCAAGTGGAATGACGAGGAGGTCCGGCTGCCACCTGAAATTGACGACAATGCACAAACGGGCAACAAGTATACCCCAACCTGGCCGAGCGACGATGACCGGGTCGATATTCCGGAAGCGATCCGCGCGTGGCGCCAATACAAGGGCGAGCACGAACTCGTCGGCTTTGCGGATATGCTTGAGCGGGTCAAACAACGCTCGCTCCTGCCGAACGTTGACTATCTCGTCATCGACGAGTTCCAGGACATCACGACACTCCAGTACGAAGTCTACGAGGAGTGGCGGCCTCATATGAAACGGGTACTCATCGCCGGCGACGACGACCAGGTCGTCTACGCGTGGCAGGGTGCCGATCCTGATCTACTCCTCGATGAGGAGGTCACGGAGGATGTCGTGCTGCCGAACTCCTACCGGTTGCCTTCCCGGATTCTCAACGTGGTGAACGAGCAAGTCAGACACATCGAAAAACGCCAAGAGAAGGATCTCGAGCCACGGACCGAGGGTGGGCGCGTCGAGGGCATCGAACACCCCTCTATGCTGGACTTGGTCCGGAATGTCCGCGGTACCGTCGATGCCGACGATGGCACCGTGATGGTCTTATTCCGGGCGCGATACCAACTGTTCGAGTTTATCGACGACTTCATCGACGAGGGGATTCCGTTCCAGTGTCTGACCGATCAGCGGATGTGGACCGACCGGCTCTCCCAATATGTCGCCGGCATCGAGGCAATGGATGCCGACGAGGACCTCACGGCGCTGCAAGCCCGCCGTATCGCCGACATGCTCGCGGATTCCGCCTTCGGCACCGGTTCCCGGGACGATCTGTTCGACGCCATCGAGGCCGTGCAAGACGCGGCAGATACTGACGATCTCGAAGCCATCGCCGTCGACCCAGACCTGATCCGCGAGCATGCCCCATTTGCGCCCGAACCGCGATCCGCGGCGGACATGCTTCGAAAGGTTACAAGTTACCAGGAGCGCTCCGTTGACGCGTACTTTGCTGGTGACTATCGCGACCGTGACCCCTCAGGGGTTCGCGTTGGTACGATCCACTCCGCGAAGGGTCGCGAGGCTGACCATGTCTTCATCGCGACGGACCTCACCGAAAAGGTCGTCGAGCAGATGGCGGCAACGGTCGAGCAGGAAGGGCGCGACATCCCCGGGGGTGGCGAGTTCACCAAAACAACATCGCCAGTGCCGACGTTGACCGATAACGAACGCCGTGTGTTTTACGTCGGCATGTCTCGGGCTCGCGAACGGCTTGTCATCATGGAGGATCTCGTGGATGGAGCACCGACACTTCCGATCGACGTCTTGCTGCACAACGAGCCGACCGGACGCAGTGCCGAGGATGTCCTCGCCGCAGCGGCAGAACCGGTCGCCCCGCAGGCAGACTGAGCCGATTCACCGCGTTCGTGCTTCT
Source organism: Haloarculaceae archaeon (assembly GCA_042219595.1). Taxonomy (GTDB): domain Archaea; phylum Halobacteriota; class Halobacteria; order Halobacteriales; family Haloarculaceae; genus CAYLJD01. The sequence goes on along the minus strand of JBDGPQ010000190.1, from coordinate 503 downwards.
GTCACCGTGATCTGACTCCAGGAGCCACGTGACACCTACCGGTCGGCTTCGGAGCCACGGCGGGGGTTCGCCAGTTCGGGCACGCCGGGGAAATCGAGTCGGTCGTCCGCGTCCTCAACGTCTTCACCGGCCTCTCGGAGCAGCTGTGCGTAGAAACGGGAAAACGGGCGGTTGGTGTCCTTGCTCATCCGCTATCTGTTCTCTTTCCCGCCATTGGTATCAACGTCGTCCCCGGAGCGGAAGTAATCTGGAGCCTCGAAAGGCTCGTCTTCGCCCTCCACAGCGAGGACGTCGAGCGTTTCGACAGTCACGCCAACGCCAAGGGTTCCCGCAAGACTCGGCTGTGTCCGGCCGCCATCGCCGTGCATGAGTTCCTTCACATACAGTCCACCTTCACCGGTGAGTTCGATCGTCGCCGAATCTCCAGTCTCGAGCGTCCCATCGAGGCGGTACACCTCTCTGGTACGCGTTTTTGTCGCTCGCCGGTGGTCTACCCGCTCTGG
>JBDGPQ010000221.1:0-5174 GCA_042219595.1 Haloarculaceae archaeon | reverse complement strand
CCCTATGGCGATTCGGCCGTCCTTGGGACGACCGCTAGACCCATCGATGGACCAGAAGCAGTCGCAAGGACCACTGCCGAGATCGACACTCTCGTCGAATCGCTGGCAGCTATCGTTCCGGACGTGGCGTCGACAGCCCCCCGCCGCGCGTACTGGGGGATCAGATCCCAATCCGAGCGGAATGACGAGAGCCGAGCAGCGACGATCATCAATCACGAGAATCGCGACGGGGTCTGGGGGTTAGTGTCTGTGTTCGGTGGCAAACTCACCACGCATCGATCCACCGCAGAGCGGGTCACGGACATGGTGTGTGCCTCGTTAGGCATTCGACGTGCGTGTCAAACCGCAGACCTCGACCTCCCAGTCCTGCCGTCCACGAATCCCACGGGAGCATCTGTAGGGGCGGACCCTGTGCTCTGTGAATCCCAACGTGTCACCCGTGCCGAGCTCCGGGCGGTACTCGATCACGACGTGCTTGGGGGTGATCTCCGAACGGCGACCCAGCTGACACGTGCAGGGATGGGCGATTGTCAAGGGGGTCGATGTGCCCACCGCCTGGCGGCACAGGCAGATCAAACGGGAGCCGTAGAACCGATCGACGAGGCCCTTCAGTTGTATGCTAATGCTCGGTGGGCCGGCCGCCGACATGCACTCTGGGGTGAAGGTGCGGCCGGCGCGTTGGAGACGTACGACTTCCATACGCGTGGTCTGAACCGTGCCCGAAATCAGCCGGAGTGGGATCGGTTCGCCGGACAAGAGGTGGCAAATGAGTGACCCAGAGATCCTGGTCCTGGGTGGCGGACTCGGCGGCATCATGGCCGCGATGACCGCGGCTGAGCAGGCAAGCGTGGAACTGGTCACACCACGAGCCCGTGCATTCGAACACCATGCCGGTCTGATCGACGTGCTCGGATACCGAAACGGTACGACCGTCGCATGCCCGCACCAAGCGATCGAGGAGGAGCTCAGTCCGGATCACCCGTACCGTATCGTTGGAACCGCACATCTCCAACAGGGCCTAGATACGTTTGAGCGGGCGACCAATGGACGATTTGCTGGAACAGATCGGAACGCCATGGTGCCCACCGCAATCGGCAGTCCCCGGCCAGTACTTCGCTATCCAGACGCGGTCACACCGGGACTACTTAGCCGCGAAGATGAAATGACCGTTGTCGGTTTCGATCACCTCGCTGACTTCGACCCGTTCCACGCCGCCGAGCGGCTCCGAAGTCTCGAGGTTCCCTTCGATATCGAGCCAGTACAGGTGACCCTGCCGTTCGAGGAACATGACAGGTCGCCCGCACAGCGTATTATCGACGCAATGGATCAGAATGAGACGGTCGGACGCGGCGTTCCCATCCGTGAATCGGTCGTGCGGAGCATCCTTGCCCAGCTTGTTGAGCCTGAACGAGTGGGATTCCCAGCCGTTTTGGGCATTGAATCCGCCGCAGATGTCCGCGAAGAACTCGCTGAGGATCTTGAGGCACCGGTATTTGAGATCCCACTCGGACCACCCAGTGCGATCGGTCGGCGACTGGAGACCACCCTTGCTGAATCACTGGAAGCGGCCGGTGTTGAGGTAACGCGCGGAACGGACGTAGAGCACGTCGAGGAGGGCAATAAGCGCGTTCGACGGCTCCAGCTCTCCGATGGGCGCACCGTCGGCCCCGAGTCGATCATACTCGCGACGGATGGCATCGCTGCGGGAGGCCTCGAAGCCACTCGAACGGGCCTGCGCGAGCCGCGCTTCGGTTGTCACGTCCCTTCCTCCGATGACCGACGCACCTGGACCGAACCGACGCTCCTCGGCAATCATCAACTCGCCGCAGCAGGCGTGAGAATCGACAGCCAGTCCCGGCCGCTCACACGCGATGGCGAGCCAGTGTACTCGAATCTGATGGCCGCCGGCCGCATCATCGGCGGGTCGAATCTGATCGCCCAGCATGCCGTCGCTGGGGTGGCCATCGCAACCGGAACGGCAGCGGGTGAGACTGCTATCGGGCTCGACTGAACGCTCAGCCGCCGGCGATAGTAGCGACGAGGGTCCCCATATCCTCGACATGCTCGAGGTCGGAGAGCTGGCCCCATGCTTCGTCTACCGCCTGCTCGTCGAGTGATCTGCGGGCGCAGTCTCGGAATTTTTTCTCAAATTGCTCCGTCGTCAGTGGATTGCCCGCGCTGCCGGGCGGTGCATCAACCATCCTGGTGTGCGTGGTTCCACTGTCCGTCTGGAGGGTCACGGAGGCCCCATAGGCCCGATCCGCAAAGGCATCAGTGTCGCGGTCGAGTTGGACGCGATCGGCCAGGGTTTGGATGTCATCCCGCGGTACTGCACCGTCCCGGAAATGATCGATCGTAATCTCCCCATCGATAAGAGCGGCGGCAAGGCAATATTGGACGCTGAACTTCGCGTCTAGACCTGTCGTCGGGCTCGGGGTGTCCGTGTGGTCGAGCCGGCGAGGATGCTCAGTCACTGTAATGGCCTGGATGGCGTCTGGCTCCGTCACTTCACGAAGTTCGAGGCCAGCGTCGACCGCAGATTGGACGCTTCCACAACACGGATAGGCTTTGAACCAGATTCGCGGGTCAACGACCGCCCATGGATCGCCCACATCGCTCACCAACTCTTCCAGGTTCGGCTCGGTGTCACCTTTGAATAAGTCACAGAGTCCACCGAATGGGCGTTCCAGGGAATCCATACTCGCCGTGTAGCCGGCGTCGGCAAGATCAGCTGCCTCGATGCCGGCACGCGCAGCATTGCCGGCGTGGAGCGGTTTCGTCATCGTGCCGAAGTTGGCTTTGATCCCGGCTGCCTCCGAGGCCGCGATGCCGACCGCACGTTGTAGCTCCTCACTGGTGAGTCCAAGCAGCTGTCCTGCCCCGATTGCTGCACCGATGGTGCCGACGATTGCTGTTGGATGCCAGCCGCGTTCGTAGTGCCCGGGATTCATTGCTTCCGCTAGAGTTATCTCGACTTCGGCGCCGGCGAGTAATGCCACGAGCAATTCTCGGCCTGACGCTGCTTCGCGATCCGCCAATGGAAGGAGCGCGCCGAGCACCGGCGCTGACGGGTGACCGCCCATACCCTCGTGGACGTCGTCGAAATCAAGCGCGTGCGCAAGGGTTCCGGTATAAAGCGCAGCGGCACGGATATCGCCGACCGACTGGCCCCCGGGGACGCCGTATCGGTCTCCAGGTGCTTCGAATCCCTGACGGAGCGTGGCCTCGACATCACTATCGCCGGCCGCTAGGGCGACGCCCACAGTGTCGGTGATCATCCGTGTACCGACCTCCCGGACGTCATTCGGAATTTGTTGATACTCGACGCCGGATGCGAACTCACAGAGCGCTTGGGTTGGGCCTGTCATTCGGGGACGCGATCGCCAATGCTCCTAGCTGCACCAACGTCACTCCCGATGTTGACAAGGCTCGCACCCATCTCGAGAGCGGCTTCGACGCTGCCGACGTACCCCCGACTAACACCGATGGGGACGCCGTGTTCCTCACCGGCATCGAAAAACGTCTCCATCGCCGCTCGCACCTCAGGATGATCCTGCTCGAGCGGATGACCGAGAGAGACCGAGAGATCCGACGGCCCGATCTGGCAGAAGCCCAAGCCCGGCACGGAGAGGATATCGTCGATGTTCTCGAGCGCCGACGCGTTCTCTAACATCACGCCAGGAAGGACCTCCCGATCCTCGTGCTCGATGTAGTCATCCGGCCGCGCTCCCCAGGTGTTTGCGAGCCCGGTCCCGACCCCACGTTCACCCGGTTCACCTTCGAACTCGAACCGAGCGGCGGAGACAGCCTTGCGGACGTCCCGTGCGGTCTCGATCCGTGGCACGACGAAGGACCGTATGCCTGTATCGAGGACCTTCCGGATTTCGTGTGCGTGTCCGGATTCGATTCGCACCACCGGTTCAATACCGGCGGCCGATGCCGTCCGGCGGACGCGCTCGAGTGTGGTCGAGTCGGAGGCTGGTGCACCGATGTGCTCGTGGTCGAGCCAGACGTAATCAATGCCCTCGTCAGCAAACACTTCGATCATGACGGGGGACATCGTGGTAACTTTGGCACCATAAACGGTCTCGCCAGCAGCGAGAGGCTCTCGAATTCGGTTCTCGTAAACCATGTTCCTCCGGATTTCCCCGGGGAGGAGTTAAACCTTCAGCCGACCCGGACCGGCCCCGAAGCGCGGACGACGATCATGCATACGATGCCGCCAAGGCCAGCGATGAGTCCTGTGCCAACAAGGGCCACAGCCACCGCGGTGCGAAAGCCAAGCGCCGTGGATCCGGCGGCGATGGTCGCGCCTATTGCGACGGGTGCAGCAGTCGATGTAATCCATCCGAAAGATTCCGCCAGACTAACGAGACCACCCCTCAGCGCTTGCGGCGGCAGTGAGGCGATGATGCTCCGGTAAATCGACATTGTCACCCCTTCGCCAATGCCGAGAAGAAGCACGCCCACCACTGCCCAAGGCAGCGACGGCGCGAGTGCGAACATACTGAGTCCGATGGCTAAGAGGGCATTTGCAGCCACGAGTGGTGAAAAACGGCTCTCAAACCGCTCCGTGATCCGGCCGGCTTGCGTAGCTGGCAGCGCAAAGGCGAGGCTACCGAGTGAAGTCATCAATCCAGCCACCGCCGGCGAGCTGTCGAGGAGGCGGATCACGACGATCGAGTTGAACGTTAAGAATCCAAACCAAACAGTGGAGGGCAAACCACGGGCGACGACCATCGCCGCGACCCGCGGATACCGAAATAAGCCAGCGAGTCTCCGGATATACGTGAAAGAGCCCCCACCATCGTCGCTGTTCGTCGGGGCGGGTTCATCGAGCATCTTGACGACGGCCAGTGCAATGGGAACGGCGAGGCCATACAGCAAAAAGGGATACTGCCAACCGAGTGCGACAATAGCCCCCGCAATGAGCGGCAGGACCGTCCCACTCGCCCCCGAGGCTGCGAAACGGAGTCCCTGTCCGGTCGCCTCCCGATCACCGGTATAGAGATCACCGATCAGCGTAATGACAACGGGATTCATCCCCGCAGCGCAGGCGCCTTGAAGAAACCGGAGGGCGAGTGCAACTGGAAAGATGGAGATCAGCGAGATCGACATACCTGTTGCCCCAAACCCGAGGATCGCCACGACAAGCACGGTGGTGCGACCGAGCC
>JBDGPQ010000041.1:0-5199 GCA_042219595.1 Haloarculaceae archaeon | reverse complement strand
TGCCAATCGTGGCGAAAGACGCTCCAACGACGATAACACCGATCGTTGCCGCCTGGACGAGGTTCGAGGGCGGGAGCGTAAGGACAACGTAGAGGATACCAACGAAGGCGAGAAACACCGTCGATAACAATCCGAGAAAATCACCGATAGTGACGACGGCGAGGCTTCGCTCGAAATCCAGATCTGCCTCTAGGTCGATCGCGTAGGCCATTATTGCGATGCCGCCAGCGTTGCCCATCGGGAGAACTTGCTTGGCAAACATGCCTGTGGTATATGCGGCGAAGCCCTGAAGCGGGCCGAGTGTTCCGCCGGCAGCAAGGAGCACCCTGCGCATCGACTCCGCCCAGCATGCCACAGCCAGGAAGACAGCGATGAGGCCGGCGGCGAAATATGCAATCGACGCTTGACGCAGCACACCCCAGATGGCTGCCGGGTCAAGCAGGAGAAGAAAGGCGACGAGTGTTCCACCGGCAATGGCGAACCCAAGCAGGGCGCGTCGCATGCGCACTGGCTGGGGTCCCCGCCATCAAATGGCTTCCCCTTAAGTGATCGGCGACCGTGCCTGGGACCGGCATGACACGAATTCTTCGCGCTGGCGCCGGTGGTGCATGATGGATCCGAACGCACCTCGCCGACGGTGGGGCTGGGGGGTCGCGGGCGAGGAGCCAGGCAAGGAGGAAATCGAGGCGCGGAAGGAGTTCCTTGAATCCAAACTCGACTTCCCCGAGCTCCCGATCCTGGAGCCGGTCCCACTGGACGAGGCAACCATCCCCGAACCAGCGATCGGGATTCCGGATGCCATTGCGGACTTTTGCACGGCCGAGCGTGCCGATCGGGCTCGGCACACGTACGGGATGGCGCGACCGGAGACGATTCGTGCATTCCACGGAGACTTCGCTCCGGCTCCGGACCTCGTCGCTCGACCCAAGACAGAGGCGGAGGTCGCCGAAACACTCGCATGGGCGAGCGAGACAAACGTGGCTGTCACGCCGGTCACCGGCGGAACAGGGGTCGTCTCCGGGAGTGGTCCGCCCGAAGGCGCACACCGTGAACGCTACGCTGGGACCTTGGCCCTGAACCTTCGTGAGTTGGATCAGGTTCTGGAGGTCGATGAGACTGCTCGTACTGCCCGTATCGAAGGAGGCGCGCTTGGGCCAGATATCAATGATCAGCTTCGCGAACACGGACTTCACCTGCGCCACTACCCGCAGTCCTATCGCCTTTCGGGGCTTGGAGGCTGGATCGCCACCCGGTCGGGCGGTCACTACGCGACCCGATATACCCACATCGACGAACTCGTGGAGAGTCTCACGATGGTCTGCCCGGCCGGTCGGTTTGAGACACAAAAGCTGCCCTCACATGGCGCCGGTCCGGATGCGAACCGGTTCGTCTGCGGCTCTGAAGGCACCCTCGGGGTGGTCACGGAAGCGTGGATGCAAGTCGAACCACGGCCAGCATATCGGTCGGCCGCTGCCGTCTACTTCGACGGTATTCAAGCGGCTGCCGATGGCATTCGGTCGGTCGTCCAGGCGGATCTTACCCCAGCAAACTGCCGACTGCACGACCGCGTCGAGACCTCGATGTATGGACTTGGAGATCTGAATCAAGAACTCGTCGTCCTTGGATTCGAGTCCACAGAATTCCCGACCGACGAGGAGATGGAGCGCGCACTCGAACTATGCCGAGCGCACGGCGGAGAGTGTCCCGATGGCCCGGACCACTTCGGCTCCGGGTATGACGCCGAACGACCGGAGGACAGCGATGTGACGAGATGGGGCGAGGCCTTCCAAATGAGCGCGACCGGTGGAACGGACGCCGCATTGGCCCTCGTTGCCGGAACGGTCGAAACAGCTGTCACCTGGAGTGATTTCCCCGACTTCCACGACGATTACGTCTCCACCGTGGAGGCGGCTCTCGAGGAGCACTGTGGCATGGGCCATGTCTCAACACGGTTCACGCACGTGTATCCAGATGGGCCAGCGCCATACTATCACTTTCTCGCGCCCGGTGACCCGGATCCCGATAGGCGGATGGAACAGTGGCATGCGGTGAAGCGGGCCGCACTTGATGTCGTCATGAAGCACGACCTCTCTCCAACCCACCACCACGCCGTCGGCCGAGACCATGTCGAATGGTACGCTCAACAACCGCCGGAACAATTTGCCGACGTCCTACGCGCCGTCAAAGGTGTCCTCGATCCTGCCGGTGTCATGAATCCAGGTGTCTTGTTCGACCCCGACTGACTACGTGGCATCGGGAGAGCCCCCGAGGTGGGTACCATCCCGAGATCCGATGATTGGAGGTAGCACCCGCAGCGATGTCTCCGGGTGGCATGCAACAGAACCTCCAGATCGCGAGCTAGCAGATCCACTGCAAAGCGGCGCTGATCACCCGCGATAGGGCGGGCCCTATTCCGGCCGGTGTTCTTCAGCGATGACTTCACTGGTTGCTGCATGTTCACGGGAGAGTTGGACGTATCGGTCGCTCGCTGTGTGCCACGGCGACTCGTCGACTTCGCGAACGACCTCCGCCGGCGCTCCTGCGACCATGACCGACGCCGGAATATCGGTATCATTGGTAACGACGCTATTCGCGCCGACGAGGCTTTTTTCCCCGACTGTGGAGCCATCAAGTACGATTGCTCCCATGCCGACCATCGCTCGCGATCCGACCTCGGCAGCGTGGACGATCGCGTTGTGACCGACGGTCGAATATGGCGCCATTCTGACACCCTCGTGGAGCGTTGCGTTGTCTTGGATATTCACACCTTCCTCGAGGATGATTGACCCGTGGTCTCCGCGAAGAACGACCCCCGGCCAGACGCTTGCCTTTGGTCCGAGCGTGACGTCGCCGATCACTGTTGCCATCCGATCTACATATGCCGAGTCCGCGATATCGGGTTCTATCCCGTCGTATGATCTGATCATGCCGCGGACAGCGTTGGCGCGAAGATAAGCGCTGCGTGTCGACGATTCGGGGACACGACGGCTCAACCTTTTTGGCACCATCAGTCTACCCCTAATCATGCTCCGCCGGCTTCTCCACAGCATCGGCTACCTCATCGCGCCCGTGCTGTTTGCGGGCGCAAATACGCCGGCAGCTGTCGTCAACCGACTACGGATGGCGTACCGACTCGTTGGCGTCAAGATCGTTGAGACGCCGCGCGTTGACGCGATCGAACGAACGATCTTCCTCTGCCCGTATCGCAACCTAGCGGCGGATCGATTTGGTCAGAAGTGGCTCTGTCACGATGTCCTTGACCGGGTCGATGATGGCTACGTGACGTACCTTCGACGCCACAAGAATATCGAGTACGTTCGGCCCCGTAGCTGCTCGGAATTGCCCTACTGTGAGGAGTCGGCGTACTGCTTTTCTGAGGTTTCACGGTTGGAGTGAGATGGGTATTCGCGAGGGGGTTGCTGAGCAGTTCTCCGGGCGAGGAACCAGAGCAGACATCTGGCACGCGTTCGATCTTTTCCTTGACACCGACCAGTACCTGAATCTTGGATTTTCCCGCTGGTACCAGCCGCATGCGCTGCCATCGAGCCAGCGCCGGCTCGCGACCCTGGTGGGCCAGCGCCTCACGGCCGCTGTCGATACACATACACCCCCACCCCGGCTCCTCGATGTTGGCTGCGGCCGAGGCGGACCGGCGATCCACCTCTCAGAAAAATTTGGTTTCGAGGTCCTTGGTGTCGATTTGGTGCAGCATAATATCGCACGGGCGATCGAGAACGCCAAATGCAGCGAGTCCAACGCCGATTTCGTTGTCGGAGACGCGACGGCACTGCCTGTTGCCACCGGCAGCCATGGCGCGGCGACAGCAATCGATGCGCTCGTGTATTTATCGGATCGTGCTGCTGTCATCGGGGAAATCTCTCGAATCCTTGAGCCCGGTGCCCCATTGATCCTCTCGGATCTCGTGCTTGCGGAGGACTGCAGTAAAGCGGAACGCGACACTGTTGCCGCCTTCGCTGACGCGTGGGATATGTCGATGCCGGCTACTCGGATGGAGTACGAGCGATTGATCGAGATGACCGGCCTGCGAATCGAGGCAATTGAGGACCTCACACCCAACAGTATCGGAGGATTCCGTCGTTGGACCCGGCCGTTTCTCAGATTGATCGCCGGTCCAGTCGGTGGTTTCGTCGAGCGATTGCTCGAGCGATATGGGTTGGATCCGGGCGTGATATTCGAACAAATCCGTCTAGCCCACGCTGCCGTACCTCATCTCCGGCACTTGTTGATTCGGTCACGAAGATCTCGAACGTTAGCCCCACAGGTGACGACTCATAGGAAATGAGGCGGATATGTCAATTTCATATCAGAGAAAAATATCCTGGCTTTGTTCATAGTCATCATGGCCCATGAAAGGTCGAGGGGAAGGGTCCACAGGCGGAATATATTGAAAACAACGGGAGTGGCGGCTACCATAGGTTTGGCTGGGTGCGGTGGTGGCGATGATGGCGATACAGGGGGAGATACAGGAACTAATGGGGGTGATACTGGAGATGGCGACGGCGGTACGGGTGGCGGTGGTGAAACGCCCACAGAAATGGGTCCCCCGGAGGAAGTTCAGGCCTATATTGATGAATTGCCAGATTATTATCCTGACGAATACTGGAGAGTTGTCGATGGCGCAATGGACGAAGGGTCATTGGGGATCTATACGGCGTACTTTGGAGCATTTATCGAACAAGTAGTTGGAAAATTTCAGGAAACTATCGATTTCATAGAACCAAATATTACAACCCTTGGGACAGCCGAGGTGTTCTCACGTTTCACCACAGAGGCGTCTCGGGGACAGATCAACCCCGATACCATCTTCACCTATGATCCCATCGCGATGCGGCAGTTGTATACCGCAAATCTCCTCGAGGGGTACGCAAGTCCTGAGGAGGACAACTTCGCAAATCGAGCCAAATCCGACATTACTGGGCTAATTAACGGTGGAGGGCACACACTTGATAATCACGCCTGGAATCCATCGCTCTTCGAAGACGCCGGTAAAACGCCTCCGAAGCGAATGGAGGAACTCACCGATGCTATCGAAGACGATCCGGAGTGGTGGAAAAACAACACCTGCGCGGGCGTGTTTAGACGCGTGATATAGGCCGGTAGAGACGTTCTCTGTGAACTAACACAGAACTAGCAAAAGTTGCTACTTGTCGAACAAACTAGGAAGTGAAGCGGGAAGCG
>JBDGPQ010000223.1:0-5217 GCA_042219595.1 Haloarculaceae archaeon | reverse complement strand
GTTGCTCGTGGAGCCACTCAAGTCGCTCTTCAAAGGCGTCGATCACTGCGTTGAGTGGTTCTCGACTTGGATTCCGATTTCCGGATTCGTATTGTCGGTACGTGGTGCGAGGCACACCACAGTCGTGCTGGGTCAGCCCCAGCGCAGTTCGGACCTGCTTGAGGGTGTCACCGACGACCGGAATGACGTCTCTGTCGGTATCGCGTGGCCTGTCATCGTTGCCGAACGCGGCCTCCGTCTTTCGATCGCTCACGAAACCCACTTCTCGGACGTACCGCTCGAAATCCGACCCATCGATACAGAGGCGATAGCTGTCACGTGGGCGGCGATCGAGCGTGGCGCAGATATCCATCGAGAGCAACAACGAGCGAATCTCCTTGAGCAGGCCATGACTCCTCGAAGCGACCGTCAGTTCTTGCTGGTTCGTCGAGACGTGTCCCTGGGCCGCGACGAACGCGCGGAGAAACGCTCGATGAATCGGCGTTCCGGCCCGTCGAATGTCATCCGGCACGCGCTGCTGGGCGGAGCTGTCGAGGATGGTGGGTTCGAGATGCTCGAGAAAGCCGATGACTTCACTCGCCGTACACCTGACTTCGCTCTCACTCCTTGCAGGCTGCCCCTCTGCGACGGTATAAGCCACGCCAAGCCGGTCGAACGTATCGCAGGCGTCCTCTATGATCGCTTCGTCCGTATTCCTGATCCTGATCGTCTCGGAATGGCTATCGACCAGCGTTGGGGAATCTTCGGCAGTGATGTATCCCACGAGGCGGGCCAACCACGGCCTCCACGTGTTTGGCAGATCCAGCGTGGCCGCAGGTGACTCCCCCGGCCGCGGGTATGATACGTCGATGTCGGTCGTCTCGTTCGGCTCCACATTGGCCGTCGCGATGAAGTCCCCCTTCTCGAGACATTCCGCCTGGATTGGAGCCATGGCGCCGCCATCCTGGACGTACAAAGGGTGGGAGGGCGTTACGTCGAGTTGGCGACCACTCGCGGTCCGAATACGGTACATTTGCGCCGGTGCCTCCCGCTTCCAGACCTTGGTCGCCCGCCGTTCAGTGATGAGACCGTCGTCACTCAGCGAGGGGAGTGGAATATCCACGGTGTCGTAGACGCCGTCGTCGACGGGGACCGGATCGTCGAGGTGTTCCTCCACCACATCCCGAATCTGCCGCTGTCGGCCGTCGGCGAGACGGACGTTCGTCTCACCACTCAGGCACTTGCCAGTTCCGGGATCGCCAATGAGGAGCATGTGAAGGTCGCCGCGGATCCGGGAGCCGTCGGGCAGGTGCTTCGTCACGCCGGAGAAGAGCTGCAGCACCATCGCCAGCTTCTGGTCGTCGTAGCCGTAGATCGACGGGGCGATTGCACCGACCATTTTCTCGTAGATGTCCGGATCGTTTGCCAACTCAACAATCCGGGATTTCTCTTCATCCGCGATATCCATCTCCTCGAACTGTTCATCCTCCACCTCGACCGTCATTCCATCCATGAAGACATCGAACATCGGCGACTGCTCGCGCTCGTTACCCTGCTGGTCGAGCCGAAGAATGCCCGTGACCGTGACGTTATCGCCGGCAGTCACCTTGCCGGTGACGTCGTCTTCTATGCTGATGTCGATCGATTGTGGTGTTTCCCCGCCCCTGAGGCCCTCGGGAGATTCCTGAACGCGAATCTTCTGAGCGTCGATAAATGCCGATTGGTCGAAATTAATCCGAAACGGCCCCTGCCGCTCACAACCCTGGCATTCGTGTGGCTCTTGAAATTCCCCACCGGTCTGCGGGATTCTAGTAAGTGTCCCACAACGTTGGCATTCGAATGCGGCCTCGGTGATCTTCGGACGGACGTCCGTCGCCTTTCGGACGATACCCCGCACGGCAAGCAGGCGGCCGCGATGATCTGCGCGGATCTCTCGGATTTCCGTCGTCTCGGGAAGCCCCTTGATACGGACATGGGCGTCACTGAGCGAGACATCCGCCGGAAGATCATAGAGGCGCAGTGCCTCCTCGGCATACTCTCGAAGCTGGCCAGGCTGAGCACGCACATCGTCCGCGAGGTCGGGATCGAACTGGTAGAGATCCTGCCACTCGATGTAGAGCGACTTGCGTCCGGTAGGATACTGTCGCGCCAGTTCGCCAATCGCGTCCTTGTAGTACTCTCGATAGAAGGTTTGGAATCGCTCGACCAGCTGCGTGTTCTCGGCGCGGGCCATCAGGATACAACCGGGTAACTGACCCATCCGTTAAGAAGTTTAGCTAGCGAAGTGGAGGTGAAACGAAGGGGGCAGCCGGTTGCCGTCTATCGGTTTTCAGCCCGACGGTTTGCCGACCCCTTCGTTTCATATCCACAATTTGTGAATTCGGCCGACGTCCAGCGGTCGGCCTCCGAACCGAGAACGTTTTTCACAGCGACGGTCCCACTCGGGGTACCCACGTGGTCACCCTGCGCTCACTGTTCGGCGAACACGCCGTCATCCTCCGTGAGACGAACTACCAGTTGCTCATAGCTGCGACCGTCCTCCCCATTCTCGGTACATCGTTGTTGTCCCCGGTACTCGATACGCTTACTGGCCCGTACGCAACTTCCGCTGCCGATATAGGACTGCTCATCTCGGCGTACTCCATTCCACATGTGTTCGCAATTCCTCTCGTCGGTGTCCTCACCGACCGGTATGGCAGAAAACCACTCCTCGTCGCTGGTCTCGTGGTTTTTGGCATAGGGGGCGTCGCCATGCCACTGACGACGAACTTTGAGCTTGCGCTCGCCCTCCGACTGCTGCAAGGTGTCGGCGGCGCAGGATTGAATCCAGTCATCATTATCGCCATTGGCGACCTCTATGCTGGCAACCGCGAGGAAACGGGCCAGGGATTGCGTTTTGCCGCTTCCGGTCTGAGTGGTGCGGTTCTCCCGCTTGCGGCCGGCGTAATCGTCGCGATTGGGTGGCAACTACCGTTTTTGCTCTATGCTCTCGCCTTCCCGGTCGCGGCGATGGTTTTCGCCTGGATGGACGAGCCAACCGACGTAGAGACGACCACCGACGGCGGATCACGCAGGGCGTACCGTCGTGAGCTGGCTGGATTGTTCCGCCACAATCGCGTTCGGGCGATGGCTATCGCGCGAGTCCTTCCGCCGATCGCTTGGTTCGCGTTCATCACATACAATTCCATTGTGATCGTCCGCCTTCTCGGCAGCACACCGGCAGTCGCCGGTCTCATGACGTCGGTTGCAAGCCTCGTGTTCGCTCTCGTAGCCAGCCAGGCGGGCCGGGTGACCGCCGCCTTCGATAGCCGATTTTATCCACTCATTGGCGGGAATATTTGTCTCGGAGTCGGTACTGGGTTACTCGCGCTGGCGCCAAGCGTGAGCGTCGTCGCGCTTGGCGTGGCGATACTCGGTATTGGGAACGGGATCACACTCTCGCTTTATCGCTCGATCATGACGGACCTCGCACCGCAGGATCTGCGTGGTGGACTCGTGAGTTTGACTGAGGCGGGTGGATGGCTTGCCGCGACGCTTGCACCGGTCATTCTTGGGACCGCCATTGCTGCGGGGACGGCAACACTTGGCTTTCGACAGGCACTCCAGTTGTCGATTCTCGGAACCGCCATTCTGGTTGGTGTTGGTGGTATTATTTGTATGATTGCAGTGCGCACCTCGGCGCCAGTTACAGTCGCGACGAACCGCGCCCTGGAGTGACCGTAACGTTTTGAGGGCCGGCTGCCGAGCGCTCAGTACATGCCCGCGGAGGGGGCTTGGCTGGTCAGACTCGTTTTCCAGCGCGGTCTGGCGCTGATCTACCTCCTCGCCTTCATCGTAGCGGCACGACAGTTTCGACCCCTTGCCGGGGAGAATGGCCTGCTCCCGCTCGAGCGGTACGTCGCCGGCGCATCGTTCAGGGAGCGGCCAAGCCTCCTGTACTTCTACCCGAGTGATCGTCTTGCCGGCGCACTCGCGTGGGCGGGCGTGGCGCTCTCCGCCGTCGCCCTGCTCGCGGGGCCATACTGGCTACCCGAACCCTGGCCTGTCCCCGCGTCGATGTTGCTCTGGGCCGCGCTCTGGGCCCTCTATCAGAATTTTGTCAATGCCGGGCAGTTGTTCTACGGATATGGGTGGGAATCAATGCTCCTGGAGACAGGTTTCTTGGCCATCTTTCTCGGCGCTGGTTCGAGCGCGCCGCCCATCGTGATACTCTGGCTATTGAAATGGCTTCTCTTTCGGAACATGTTCGGAGCCGGACTAATCAAAATCAGAGGGGACGACTGCTGGCGGGACCTGAGTTGTCTCGATTACCACTACGAGACGCAGCCGATACCGAATCCGCTGAGCTGGTTTGCGCATCACCTCCCGAACCGTTTCCACCGCGTGGAGGTCCTCGGGAACCACATTGTCGAGCTTGTGGTGCCATTTCTCTACTTTGCTCCACAGCCCTTCGCCGCTATGGGTGGTCTCGCGACGATCGGATTCCAGGGCTGGCTAATGCTCACCGGCAACTTTGCCTGGCTGAATGCGCTTACCATAGTTCAGGCTATTGCAACCCTCTCCGACGGCGTCATCGCTCCGCTGATACCGATCACGGCCCCCGTACCGACACCGACACCGCTCCCACTGATCGCACTTTCCGCCGCCGTCGGGGCAGTCGTGATCGTGCTGAGTATTCGCCCGGCCGCCAACATGCTCTCGCCGCGTCAGGTGATGAACACCTCATTCGATCCGCTTCACCTGGTCAATACCTACGGGGCTTTTGGCTCGATCACGCGTCCCCGGTACCAGCTCGTTGTCGAGGGCGCGGCGTCGACAAACCCCGACCCGGACGAGTGGCAGAAATATGCGTTCTATGGCCAACCAGTGGCTGTCGATGAGCGCCCCCCGCAGATCGCACCGTACCATCTCCGATTAGACTGGCAGCTCTGGTTCGCGGCAATGCAGCCGCGGCCGGGGCCCAGGCAGCGCTGGTTACTCACCTTTCTTGAGCGGCTTCTCGAATCGGATCCTGACACCCTTGCGCTTGTCCGAAATGACCCGTTCGACGGCGAGCCGCCGGCGGTGGTGCGGGTTTCGCGGTATGAGTATCGATACACCTCCCCCGAGGACCGTCTTGAGTCCGGGAACTGGTGGCATCGAGAGCGGCTGGCGACGTATATCGAGGCCGTCGACCGAGATTCACTCCGGTCGGGTCGAGCTGGTCTTGCTGGCCGACGGACGCGATGAGGGCGATAG
>JBDGPQ010000064.1:0-5249 GCA_042219595.1 Haloarculaceae archaeon | reverse complement strand
TCATGCGAGCGGTATATGGCCTCGCGACTCACTTCGGCGGTTCGATTCGGTTTGATGACGAGGATATTACGGGCCTACCGAGCGAGGAGATCATCGGCCGGGGCCTCAGCTACGTTCCACAGTCGGACAATGTGTTCTCCGGCCTGACCGTCGAGGAAAACCTGGAGATGGGCGCGTATATTCTCGATGAAGTGCCTGAGGATCGGCTCCAAGCGGTCTATGATCGATTCCCCGTCCTCCAAGAACGCCGGGACCAGAAGGCCGCCGCTCTCTCCGGTGGCGAACAGCAGATGCTGGCGATGGGACGGGCCCTCATGTTGGACCCAGCGTTGCTCATGCTCGACGAACCAAGTGCCGGACTCGCGCCGGATCTCGTTCAGGAGACGCTCGATCGAGTCGACGAAATCAATGCCGCCGGGACTGCCGTCCTGATGGTTGAACAGAACGCCCGCGAGGCATTGGAGCGCTGTGACCGCGGCTACGTGCTCGTTCAGGGCCAAAACCGCCACGTCGACACCGGCGATGCGCTTCTCGCGGATCCGGAAGTCCGCGAGGAATTCGTCGGTGGCTGATTAGGGTTGGATCGTGTCGATCACTTCGATGCCGTCCTCAGTGAAGCGGAAGTGTTCGTATTCCGCCGCACCAAGGTCGCCATTGTCGTCGAAGCCGACCGGTCCTGCGACACCCTGATAGTTGATCGCGTCGCCATTGGCGGCCATTTCGAGGCCGTCAACGAGGCTTTCAGGGGTGATCTCTTCGCCATCGCCACCCGTCACCGACCGCATCTGGTCGCGGACCGAGGGCCCGTCGTTCTCGCCGGCGGCAGCATTGGCCAGTACCAAGGCAGCCGCGGCATCGTAGGCTTGGCGAATGAACGGTTGGCCCGACGGATCGGCGTCGTAGGCCTCCTGATACTGCGTATTGAAGAATTCGAGACCGGGGCCCTCGCCCGTCGGAGCGGTCCCTTGGACGTTCGAGAGGGATCGGCCAACATTGCCGGGCAGGTCCGCGGACTGCAATCCATCCGGGACGAGCAGCGGCATGTCGGCGTCGAAGTTGTTGTAGAAGTCACGGAGGATCCGGACGCCACTGTCGGGATATCCCACGATCAGCATCGTATCAGGATCGTCCGCGAGCGCCTCCTCGAGCCGGGACACGTACGAACTTTCACCCGGCGAGTAGGAGACCTGTGCTGTGATCGTGCCATCGTACTCGTTTTCGAACGCATTGGCAAAGCCCTGCGAGAGTCCGCTCCCGTAGGCATTATTCAAGTAGAAGGTCGATGCCGACGAGGCGCCGATCTGATTGGCGGCGATTCCCGCGAGCACCCGACCCTGGAGGGCGTCAGTCGCGGCCGTCCGGAAGATGAAATCATTGTCATCGAGATCAGTGATGTCCGGTGACGTGCTCGCTGGCGAGCACATGACGACCTCATTCGGAATCGCGACGTTCGTCGCAACCTGAATCGTCACTTCCGAACTGAGGGCCCCACAAATCATCGGATAGCCACCGTTCACGAGGGCCTCCGCGCCACTGACACCTTGGGTCGGGTCAGTTGCGCTATCTTCGAACTGGACATCCACCGAG
Organism: Haloarculaceae archaeon; assembly: GCA_042219595.1. GTDB lineage: Archaea > Halobacteriota > Halobacteria > Halobacteriales > Haloarculaceae > CAYLJD01. The sequence continues at coordinate 3,662 of JBDGPQ010000064.1, read as the reverse complement.
AATCCAGTATCGGCGTCATTGATTTGGTCGGGCACCAGCTGCGCGGCGTCACGGATCGGTGGCCCAAGTTCTTCGAGTCCGCCTGTCACGCCCATGACCATCCCAAGCATGATTTCGCGGCCACCACCGCCGCCTCCGCACCCGGCGAGACTCGCTGCACCCGCAGCGCCGATGCTTCTGAGCACCGTTCGCCGATCGATCGTGTGTGTCATACCTTTTCCAACTTGCTGCGCGGCCCTTTTAAAACCACTCGATAAATTACCGCTTCTCCGCCGGCTCTACGGGCTTTCTTGGGGCCGAACCGACGGGCATTACTCGGTCACATCGGCAGGCGTCGCCTCGGCGACATCGACCAGTGTCTCCGGCTTGATCGGAAAGATTGCTTCCGGCGTCCCTGCAGCCGCCCACACGACGTCCTGCTGTGTGAGCGTTGGATCGATCAGCACCCGGAGGTGCCTCTCGTGGCAGAACGGCGGGACACCACCGATCCCAAACCCCGTGGTCTCGCGAACCAGTTCAGGGTCCGCCATTGCCACGCTGTCTGCATCGAGATAGGCCGCCAGGGCGGTCTCATTCACCCTGTTCGCCCCGCTTGTGATTACCATTACTGGCTGCCCATCTGCCTCGAAGACGAGGCCGCTGGCGATCTGTTCAACCGCACAGCCGACCCGTTCGGCTGCATCTTCGGCGGTTTTCGTCCCCTCCTCGAACTCATGAACCTCGATATCGAGACCGTGCTTTTCTGCGGCACAATCAGCGAAGGCCTCCGCACGGGGATGCATGCACCAGCATTCGCCATCGATCTGCTAAAAGTTCGTCGAGATGTGAACTGGGGTTCGCCACGGCCGACTCTCCCGTCCGATAGCTCACGTTGTACAGCGAGACCGAGTCCGGATTTTTCTCGACGACCCTCTCAGCCCTCTCTTCTCAATTCGCTCGACCTGAGCGGGCGGCGAGGGATTTGAACCCCCGACCATCTGGTCCGGAACCAGGCGTTCTGTCCGCTGAACTAGCCGCCCGCAACTGGTCCTACCTCGCTGTGACTCTTAACCGTTGTGAACACTCCAATTCCGCATCTGGGTCGAGAACCGCCAGCGAACTGCGTCGGCGCGTTTACGGAGTCTCGTTCGTCTCGATGGTGAGATCTGCGATGGGGTAGGCCACGCACGTCAAGCAGTACCCCTCGCTCAACTCGGCATCGTCCAACATTTCGTTATTGCTGTGGCGAATGTAGTCCCGGGCATCGCCCTCAGCGACGTGACCACCGCAGGACAGGCACTGCCCCTCGCGGCAGGCGTATGGTAGATCCCAGCCCTCATCTTCACCAGCCTCGAGGAGGTGTTCGTTACTCGCCACTTCGATCGTCTCGCCCTCCTTCGCGTATTCGACCTCGAAGTACTCCACCTCGTCCTCGGGGATTGCTGACGGGTCAAAGCCCTCTTCCTCGGCTTCTTCTTCACCTTCGGCAAGCTCGCCCTCGGCGCCGCCCTCGATCGCGACGGCTCCCCCTCCGCCACCGATTGAACGATTCATCGGCTCGGGGAATTCGGTTTCAGGAACCGACTGCGCACGGCGCTCGAGGACTTCGCCCGAAATGTCCGCTTTCGGCTCCCAGCCGGTGCCCGACGAGTAGTGGAGCGCAACTGCCGCGATCGTCAGTGCTGCCCCCGCAAGGATGCCGATCGAGGTAAGCTGGATGAGATCGCCCCACCAGAACACGATGAAGCCAACCCAGAGCACCAGGGCAGCCCCGACGATAACGGCGTCCCGCTTCATGCGACGGCGTACGAATGAACGGGTTTAGTAAGTGTTGTTTCCCGCCGAACCGCGGGATTTAGGTTATCAAGCCCTGCAGTTGGCGGCATGGAGCTTCGCGTTGTTGGGGACCGGCTCGAAACGATCGGTCTCGTCGTTGGTGTCATTCTCGTCATTGGCGCTATCGGATCGATCGCCGGGCAACCGTGGCAAACCAATCCGGATTTGGCGGCCGTTGCGCTGCAGGTCTTGGGCAGCTTATTAACCATCGGTCTTGGGGTTGTCCTGATCTGGCTCGCTCGCGGCGCGTAAGTTAGCCCCGCACGGGCATGTAGGCCGTCGCGAGAAGGAACGCCCCTGCGAGGAAGCTGAGTATCACAACCGCCCAGACCCCCGCACGCCGCTCGTGATAGGTGTCTTGGACAGCCAACTCTCCTTGATACGCGTCCCAGTATTGATCGGTGGGTAGCACCTGGACACCGCCGTCAGTATAGTGGGTGAAGTGCTGAACCCCGCCGAGTGTCACGTTTTCACCTTCGCCGAGCTCAACGGTTTCGACCGCCCCAGATGTCCCGTTTCGATAACTCACCACACCTTCACCCGCCGAGGAGGAATTGACGGTAAAGGTCACCCCGCCTGCGGAAAAGGTATCGCCAGCCTCGTAGGTTGGCCCGTCAAGCTGCCCTGCCGGCTCGCTCATCACCCCAAGAAACGCGTACGCGCCTGCCCCGACCACGACGAAAAGCATGAAATAGACCGCCGCGGCTCGTCGTTGCATGGCCGTCGGTCGGAAGGCCCAGCCTATAACCGTTATCGTTCGGCGCGAGCGCCCGACTGCGGCGGTCTGATCGACCGAGATATCGCATGCGAAATCCCACCCTCCGAGCGGCGGCCGCAAGAACACAGCCGGGTAGTCGTCGTACGGCCGCACACTCGAATCAATTGCCGGTTGCTCGATTTGACCTTCGTCGGACTCGGCTAGGCCAGTATTCGTACCGACGTCGGTAAGAATTCACAACAAGCCCGACACGGATACTGCCGGCGCCAGCCCGGTGGGGGCGTTCACGGATCCTGGGTGCCGTTATACACGGCGGTTGCCAGGCCGACGTCCTCAGCATCCCCGAGTGCGCGTTCGGCGGCTGCATCAATATCGAATTCTCTGACGATCTCGCCGTCTCGGACGAGCGGTTCTAACAGTGCGGTCGCGTGATCGGGGGGTTGTTCGCTCTCCGGCAAACTCAGATGCTGCCCATCGCCCGTCCGATACACTGCTCGCGGGCCGTCCAGTTTGCCACGCTTGGCTGCGGGCTCGCCCTCTAGCGCCGTGATATCGAGGGCGAAGTCGAGGGGGTCGGCATTGCTGACATAGCTGCCGACGCCGAATCCCTCGACGATATCACGAAGACGGCGCTGTGCCTCTGGAGTGATACCGCCCGAGGCAAAGATGCCGACATCGTCGAATCCACGCAGATCGAGTTTTTCGCGGACTTCCCGGCAGATCTGGACGAAGTCCCCCCGCCGCGACGATGTCGTATCCAACCGGACGCTGTCGAGGCCATCGATAGCCTTTGCCGCCCGGAGACTCTCCTCGACTTCGTCGTCGTAGGTATCACACAATGCCACGCGCGGGACGTCCGGCCCGACCGCCTCATCGAAGGCCTGCCAGGCGACCTCCTGCTCGCCGCGGCCAAAGCAGATGATCAACGCATGGGGCATCGTTCCGCCGGCTTCGCGGCCGATTTCCTCAGCGCCGGCAACGTTCGAGACTCCGTCTAGCCCCGCAAGCAATGCGCTACGCTCAACCATCGCCGCAATCGATGGATGAACATGGCGTGTCCCGAATGACAGAACTGTCGACTCTGGCGCCGCGAGTCGCGCATGCAGCGCGTGCGTGGCGACACCGGTCG
>JBDGPQ010000009.1:0-5336 GCA_042219595.1 Haloarculaceae archaeon | reverse complement strand
GAATGGACGGTCTCGAGTTCCTCGAGACGGTCCGCGATGAGCATCCCGAGCTTCCCTTCATTCTCTTCACCGGTCAGGGCAGCGAGGAAGTTGCTAGTGACGCGATCACCGCGGGAGCGACAGACTACCTCCAAAAGGGTAGCGGTACCGATCAATACGAACTCCTCGCGAACCGCATCGTAAATGCCGTCGAGAAGTACCGTGCGACCGAACGGGCAGCCGAACTTGACCGGATTCGGACGCTCGCGAGCGACGTCAATCAGGCCCTGGTGCGGGCCTCCTCCCGTAGTGAGGCCGAAGAGCGAGTCTGTGAGATTATCAGCGCATCCGATCCGTACCGGTTTGCTTGGATTGGGGAAGTCGACCCAGATACGGATCGCGTCGTTCCACGTGCCTGGGCAGGTGTCGAGGACGGATACCTCGATGAGATCGTCGTTTCGGCCGATGACAGCCCAACCGGCCAGGGCCCTGGCGGCACGGCAATCCGTGAACGCCGAATCGCCATCTCCCAAAACGTCCAGCGGGATCCGGAATTCGAGCCATGGCGCGACGAGGCTCTCCAACGAGGCTACCAAGCCGTCGCCGCCATCCCCTTAGAATACGAGGATATTCTCTATGGCATTTTGGTCGTCTACGCAGAGCGGCCCGCGGCGTTCGACGAGGATGAAAAGGCGTTATTGAGCCAGCTCGGGGACGATATCGCAACTGCAATTCACTCGTTTGAAATCCGAGAGCGGCTTCGCCGAGAACGGGATCGCCGGTCTGCCATCTTTGAGAATGCTCCGGCCCCGATGCTGGCCGGAGAGATCCAAGATGGAGAACACCGTATTACCGCCGTCAATGAGGCATTCGTGGAGACTTTTGGATTCGAGCGCGAGGAGATCATTGGAAGTGATCCTGCAGAGACGATCGTACCGGAAGAGGGCCTGGATCAGCATTTCGCAATCCGGGAGGGGATGGCTCGTGGCAAACCGATCGAAATGGAAGTCAGCCGAATCACTGTCAATGGACCCCGAACATTCCTCTTACAGGCGATTCCATACGGCGAACCAGAGGGCGGGAGGGCAGGCTACTATGCATGGTATATCGACATAACGGAACGGACGGAACAGGAGGACGAACTGGCTCACCAACGGTCTCTGCTCGAGTCGGTTATCGAGACTAGTCTCGACGGTATTCTCCTCGTCGACGAGGAACGCAACTACGTCAGATGGAATCAGCAGTTCCTCGACATGTGGGGCGTGCCGGAGGAGCTAATCCGAGATAAACCCGAGGAACTGGGCCTGGAATGGGCACTTGACAAGGTCGAAAACTCAGACGAATTCATCGAGCAGGTCGAATACCTATACGAGCATCCAAATGAACGGAGTCGGGACCGGATCCAATTGACGGACGGCCGTGTCTTCGATCGATATACAGCCCCTGTCGAGGGCGAGGATGGAACATATTACGGCCGAGTTTGGTTCTTCAGAGACATCAGTGAGGTGGATCGACGGCAAGAAGTTCTCGAGCGGCTACACGAAGCGACTCGTGACCTCATGGCCGCTACCTCGAAGGAGGAAATCGCGAAGATCGCATCTGATACCGCTGAAGATGTCCTGCAGTTGCCGCTCAACGGGCTGCACCTCTACGAGCCATCGGAGAACGCACTCGTTCCTGTTGCGTGGTCGACGGAGTCCGACGCCGTCTTCGATGGCGCGCCACCGTCCATTCCGGCCGAGGAAGGACTGGCGTGGCGAGCCTTCGAAACCGGAGAGCCGGAGATCTATGCGGATGTGCGTGAGACGGATGGAGTACTCAACGAGGACACCAGCTTCAGAAGCGAACTCCATCTCCCATTAGGTGATCATGGCGTATTGATCGCTGCCTCAATGGAACCGGGGGATTTCGAGCCGGCGGATGAGGCGCTCGCCATGGTCCTCGCGGCCAATATCGAAGCCGGGCTTGATCGTGTCGAACGTGAGCGAGCCCTCGCCCAGGAACGGGACAAGTACGAGACACTTATCGAACAGAGTCACGACGCCATTGTCATCGTTCAGGACGAAGATATCGTGTTCACGAACGAGCGTTGGCTCCAAATTTCCGGCTACCACGAATCGGAAATGGTTGGCAGGCCGTTTGCGGAATTCGTCGTCCCTGGTGACCGCGAAATCGTGCGCGATCGACACAATCGCCGCATTGATCCGGACGAAGAGACTCCGCCACCGCGATATGAGGTCAGCATTCAAACGAAGGGCGGCGAGGAGCGCGTGATCGAGATTAGTGCGGCGGTGATCCAGTACGAGGGTAGACCAGCCGTGCTAACGGTGCTTCGGGATACGACGGACCGGCACCGTTACGAGGAGCAACTCGAATCGACGACGACTGAACTCGAGGCACTCAATAGGCTAGTTCGCCACGACATACGGAATGATGTGAGCGTTATTCTCGGATGGGCAGAAATCCTAGAAGAGCATGTCGACGAGGCCGGGCATGAGTACCTCCTAAAACTCCAGGCCAGTGCGGACCACGTCCTCGAGTTGACGGAGATCGTTCGCGATTATGTCGAAGCACTAACCACAGACGACGCAATCGAAGTGAGGCCTACACCGCTACGATCGATTCTCGAGACAGAAATCGATCTACATCGAGAGTCTACGCCAGAGGTTGGGATCACTGTGACTGGAGAGATCCCTGATGTTGAGGTCCGGGCCAATGAGATGCTCAGCTCCGTCTTCAAGAATCTGCTTAATAATGCAATTCAGCACAATGATGCCACCGATCCCATCGTCGAAGTCAGCTGCGAGAAGCAGGCTGACCACGTAGTGGTGAGAATCGCCGACAATGGGCCGGGCATTCCGGACGAACAGAAGGAATCGATATTTGGTAAGGGCGAGAAGGGGCTCGAGAGTGCCGGCACTGGTATTGGCCTGTACTTGGTCCAGACGCTCGTCGATCAGTACGGCGGCACGGTCTGGGTCGAGGACAACGAACCTCGTGGGGCGGTATTCGCAGTTCGATTGGAAAAGGTCACAGTTGAAGCTGATGCGCAATAGGCTACGGAATTAACAAGACTGACCGCCCCCACACAGTCCAATGCAGCCTGGTACCCCGTATTCAGTTGTTGGACGAAGCCCAGCCCTGTCCATTAGCTCTCAACTGCCACTGGGGATCCATCAAACGGGAGCCGGTTACGCCTCACTTGAAGCCGTCTTCACGCCTCGCACCTCGATGCGGGCACCTCCTTCCGATCCCGTCGTCGCCTGGACCGTCCACCCGTGGCCCACGGCGATCTGTTCGACAATTGCCAGGCCAAATCCGGATCGCCCGTCTTCTGTCGACTGACCGAATTCGAAAACCGACTCGCGGCGGTTTTCAGGAATGCCCGGGCCGTCATCCTCGACATAAAATCCGTCCTGGACTTCACCGACGGTCACCGCGACATCTGGCCCGCCGTGCTCAACCGCATTGCGATACAAATTTTCGAGCATTTGCCCCAGACGACTGCCGTCAGCCAGAATTGTCTGGTCCGCGGCAACATCGAGTGTTGCATCCGCCGTCTCCACGTGCGCCCAGCTGTCTCGAGCTACAGTCTCGAGCTCAACCGGATTTAGCTCATCAACCTGACTCCCCTCCCGGGCAACATCGAGAAGGTCCTCGATCAGTTGCTCGCTCCGGTCGAGTGCGGATGCAGCTGTTTCCAGGTGCTCGCTATCACACTCCTCGATGGCCAATTCAACTCCACCCTGAGCGACGGCCAGCGGACTTCGCAAATCATGGGAAACAGCCTTCGTAAATCGCTCCAACCTCTCGTTCTGCGCTTCAAGGGTAGTTTCACGCTGGCGACGTTCGGTGATATCCTGGGTGATAAAGAAGCCACCTATAATTTCACCCTCACTGTCGCGTATCGGTGCGGAGCGAAGCTCATACATCCGACCCTCGTAGTCGACTTCCAGGGAGACTTCCGAGCCAGCTAGCGTCTGTTCCATCAGAGATTCGAGCGTTGAGACGATCGCCTCGGAATAGGGAGTGACCTCGTAGATCGTCTGTCCCTCAAGGTCCGCAGGAGTTGTCTCGATCGCTTCAAATCCCGCCCCGGCTACGTATTCGTATCTGAAGTCTTCATCAAAGTAATGGACACCGCCGTTGGGGAAATTTTCCGCTAGCGCTTGAAACCGAGCCTCCGTCCGTTCAAGTCGCTGTTGCCGTTCTTTCCGGGCGGTAATATCCTGGACGGCGCCCCGAAGAGTGACCACCTCACCATTCTCAATCGTCGGCTCACCCCGAATCTGAAACCACCGCAGTTTGCCATCAGTTCGTTCATACCGGGCATCGACATCGAATACCTCGCCATTTGTCAGCGCTGCCTCGACCGCCCTCTCGACCTTCGGTCGGTCTTCCTCAATGTATACGTCGAGCGCCTCAGCAAGTGGTGGCTCCTCATCGCCCTCAATTCCCAGCATCTCGAAAAGGTGATCTGTCCAAAACACGTCCTCTGTTTCTGTATCGATCTCCCACCCGCCGACATCAGCAATCTCCTCAGTATGCTCCAATAATTCGCGCATCTGCTCGATCTCTTGTCGTCGCTCGACTCTATCGGTTATATCCTGGAAATAAATTGCCAGACCACCGCCGGGCTCGGGATAGATTTGCACATCAAACCAGCCGTCGAGTGAGGCCGAGTACCCGACAAGTGAATCAGGCTCTCGCGTCTCCATAACCTCCGCACAGCGGTTCGTAACCTGTTCGTCTGACTCGGCAAATACTGATCGGAGGTCCGTCCCCAGGAGGGGCGATTCGGTCTTCTCCGTAAGTGATCTTGCCTGCTCGTTGATGAGCGTAATCGACCACTCCGAATCCACTTCCACGATTCCATCCGTCACACGGTCGATGATGGTCTCACGCTTGCGTTCCTGGGCCTTTCGATCAGAGATATCGGTCGCGAGTCCAACGAGTCGATCGGGCATCCCATCCTCATCGAACGCGACGTAGGCCTCCGATCTGATCCAGGCGGCCTCACCTCGCTCCGGATGTGCGCGATAGTCGTATTCGATCTGCCAATCGTTGGCCTCTAGCGTTTCAAGGCGCTGAAGCTCCTTTACCCGATCGAGATCGTCGGGATGGACGATTTCTTCGAGGACGTGATCGGACGTTTCCAGCGCACCAATATCCACACCGTACAGACGCTCATAGGGACCGTGGTTAACCTCCCTACGTGTTTCTAGATCGACATCGTAGACAACTGAATCGGTCGCATCAAGGGTGAATTCCATCCGCTCCACCGCGGCTTCGAGCCGTTCTTCCTGCTGTTTGCGGTCGCTAACGTCCCTCACGACAGCGAGGATCCGGTCCTGGCC
>JBDGPQ010000060.1:5106-5359 GCA_042219595.1 Haloarculaceae archaeon | reverse complement strand
GGTGCTCTTGCCCACGTGGCTGGCCGTCCCCAGGACGAGGACGGTTCGGGTCATCGGCCGCGGCTCCCGGCTCCCGCGGCGGCCGTTGGCGTGCGTGGATGCAACACTGGCCGCGTCCGCGCCGGGGTCAATACTCCGTGCCCCGGCGGGCGCGCTGACCCGCATCGATCGGGTGCTTCTCCTTGCTGACGTGGCTGACCAGGTCGGCCGCGTCGTAGAGGTACTCCGGCTTCTCGTGGCCCCCGGTCAGGAC
>JBDGPQ010000060.1:762-5096 GCA_042219595.1 Haloarculaceae archaeon | reverse complement strand
AGCGACCAGCTCGAGGAGGGCATCTACCTCGATCAGGTCGCGGTTCGCCGCGTACAGGACCTCGTCCAAGATCAACATGTGCATGCCAGCATCCGGTGGGCTGTCCGGTTCGAACGGAGCCGTGAGGTCGGCTGAATCGGCGGCGTCGATCAGTTCCCGAGCCCGGTCGAAGCCGGCCTGGGCCTCGGCCTCGTGGGCCTCGTCGTCGGAGCCATCGAGCAGCCCGTGCCAGCCGTAGTGGCCGAGGTTCTCGTAGCTCATGCCCGGCATGGCGGCGATCGCGTTGTACTCGCCCCGCTCGGCCTCGACGCTCGACGCCCCGCCCTTCATGAACTGCAGCATGTGCACGCGGTACCCCTGGCCGGCCGCCCGGAACCCCATGCCGAGCGCGGCCGTGGTTTTCCCCTTGCCGTCGCCCCACCACGCTTGGACGAGCCCGAACTCGTCGGGCGCCCGTGGCGTGATCGGCTTGGCTTCGGGTTTCACGCCTTTGCCGGGGGTCTGTTCGAGCAGCTCGTCACGGTCCGTGGAGTCTGGTTCGCGGGTCATAGTGCGTCGATGAAGGTGTCGAAGGCGCCGCTCTCCGCGTGGAAGTGACAGTAGGTGCCGAGGGTCCGGTACTCCTGGAGGCCGTCCCGCTGACCGTTCATGCCTTCGCCCCGCTCCATATCGAAGGCGAACCGGGCGTCCCTGCCGAGGTCGGCGCTCGAGTAGTGGAACTCGTGACCGCGGAGCCGCCGGCCGGTCTCCGCGATCGGCGAGTCGGTCCTGGCGGCGAGTTCGACGTGGTCGAGCGCCTGGTAGCGGTCGTGCATCCGGACGGTCGCCGGGAGTACTCCGGCCATCTCGTGGGTCTCGCCATCCGCCGTCGTAAGCGCCTCCGCGAGAACCATAAACCCGCCACACTCCCCCAGGATCGCCGTGCCGGCGGCCGCAGCCTCCCGCAGGCCCCGGATCGCCGGGCTTTCCGATAGCACCTCGGCGTGGAGTTCGGGGTAGCCGCCGGGCAGATAGACGCCGTCGGCGTCGGGCAGGGCATCGCCGGCCGTCGGCGCGAACGAGACCACCTCGGCTCGTCGGCGGAGCCGTTCCTCGGTCGCCGGGTATCGGAACGCGAACGCGGCGTCGGTCGCGACCGCGACCCGCTTTCCGGTGGGGTTGGGCTCCTTGCCCGTCGCTGGTTCGGGCGGTTCTCGAGCTGTTTCGATCAGCGCCGCCGTCCTGACGTGTTCCGCGGCCGCGTCCAGGGCTTGGCCGTCATAGGTTACCTCGTCCCCCATCTCGAGCCCGAGGTGCCGCTCCGGGATCTCCAAGTCGTCATCGGGCGGGATCCGGCCGTAATAGGTGAGACCATCCGGCAGCGCGTCACGGATCCCGCGTTCGTGCCGACCACCGTGGGCGCGGTTGGCAATGACGCCCGCGACATCGACATCGACTCCGATGCTATCGGCATACTCACGGAACCCCAGGGCGGTGGCGCCGACGCTTTCCATGCCGGCCGCCGCATCGACAACGAGGACGACAGGGAGCTCGAGCGCTTCGGCGACCATGGCGGTGCTCGATTTCTCGCCGTCGTAGAGCCCCATCACGCCCTCGACGACACAGATGTCTCCGATGCCCCGGTGGTAGTTCCGACGCGTGCCGTCGACGCCCTCGAGCCAGACATCGAGGGTTCGAGCGGGTTTGTCGGCTACCTGCTGGTGGTGGGTCGGGTCGATGAAATCCGGGCCGGCCTTCGCGGGCTGGACATCGTAACCCTCGGCTCTGAGGGCCCGGCTGACGGCGAGGGTCGTGACCGTCTTGCCGACCCCCGATGCCGTCCCGGCCAGGACGACGCCGTTCACTGCGCCCTCCTGATCACCAGGACCGACAGATCCGAATAGGGGCTGTCGCCGGGGTCCTGCCCGCCGGCGTAATCAGTGAGATCGGCAAGCGTGGTTCGGTGAACCGTTTCTCCGTCCATGGTCAGCTGTTCGCAGACGATCGCCTCTAGCCCTTTCGGCGCCCCGGCTTCAATCAGTGTGTCGGCGATGTCCCCGGGCATCCAATCGTACGGTCGCGGAAGCACGAGGAGGTGCCGTTCTCCGGCATCTCGCCGCAGCCGCTCGATATCATCCTCGAGCGGCCCCCGTTTGTGGAGCGACACGATCGTCGAGTCCTCGAGCGGAGTTCGCGCCCTGCTGGCGGCGATCTGAATCGACGAGATCCCCGGGAGCACTGACACCGGGCGATCGACCGCGGTCTCGATCTTCTCGAGGAACTGGTAGCCTGAGACGTTCGGATCGCCCATCAGGACTGCGGTGCCCGTCTCGCCCGCGGTCACCCGATCGGCGAACCGCTCGAGCTGGACGGCTTCGTCATCATACGTACACCGGAGGAAGTCGGCCTCGGTCACGGATACGATGTGTTCGATCACGCTGTCGAAGCCGACGACGACCTCGCTCGCGGCCAGGATTCGGCGGGCTTTCGTGGGCAGAAAATCAGGATCACCGGGCCCGATACCGAGCGCATACACGTGGGTATCATGCGGTCGGTCGTGATCCGATAGTGCCCCGCCTTCGGTCCCGTCGCTCACTCGGCACGCCCCCGCAGGTCGTTTCTCCGAACCGCGCACGGCTGGCGCATGCTATACAAATCTAATTTCACTATGTAAATTTTTATTGTATTGGGGTCCGCGCGCTGGATCCATGCAGCTACGTGCTGCCGTCCTCACGCTGATGTTGGTCGTAGCGCTCGTGCCGGGAACGGCGGCGATAGCGACTGCCTCGCCGTCACACGGCTGTACGTACCCGATTACCCTGACCGATGCGACGGGCACCCAGGTCACTCTCGAGGAGAGCGCTGATCGGGTCGTGACTCTGAATCCAAGCGCCGCCCAGATCATGTGGGAGATCGGCGCTCGTGAGAAGGTCGTGGGCCTCTCGAAGTACGCGTCCTATCTGAACGGATCGGAGAACCGGACCGTCATCTCCGGGGAGGAGCAGATCGTGGTCTTCGAGAAAGTCGTGGACCTCGACCCGGATATCGTCCTGGCCCCCAACGCGACCTCCGCTGAGACCATCGAGAAGCTCCGCGAAGCAGGCATCACGGTGTATCACTTCCCCCGCGAAAAGAACATCAAGGATGTCTACGAAAAGGTTCTGACGATCGGTCAGCTGGTGGGGGCGTGCGATGGCGCCGAGGACACGGTCGGCTGGATGCAGGAACGGATCGGCGTGGTCCAGGAGGCCGTCGAGGGTCAGGAACGGCCTAACGCGCTCTATGTCTTCTTCGGATATACCGCCGGCTCCGGGACCTTCATCAACGAGATCATCGAGACCGCCGGGGCGAACAACCTCGCCGCGGAAGTCGGCATTGAATCCTATCAGCAAATCAGTTCCGAGGTCGTTGTCGAGCAGGACCCCGACTGGATCATCCTGAACTCGAACGATCCCGCCCTGCCTGAATCTGATGCGTATAACCAAACGACGGCCGTAAAAGAGGGCCAGGTCTTGGTGGTGCAGATCGAACACCTCAACCAACCCGCTCCGCGGATCGTATACGCGATCACGAAGCTCGCGAAGCACTTCCATCCGGACGCGTATGCCGCGGCAAACGCGACGCCGACCCCCTCGCCGATACCGACCACCGCTATGGCGGAGACCGCCTCCCCCACGCCGCCCGAAACCATCACGGACACGGCGAGTCCCGGCCAGCCCGGCTTCGGACCGCTGGCGGCCCTGATGGCCGTACTGACAACCCTCCTGGCACTCTCGAGGCGCCGGTCATAGCACAAACCCTCAAGAGTAACGGGAGAGAACCATTTGCCGTGAACGTCGTATCGACCTCGCCGTCGGCCACCGAGATCCTCTACGCGATCGGGGTTGAACCGGTCGCCGTTTCACACGCCTGCGACTATCCACCGGAGGTCGATGACAAACCGGTGATCGACACCTCGCAGATCGGCGGCGAGTCGAGCGGCGAGCGCCACGCCCAGACGGAAGCGGCCGCCGCAGACGGGCATGTGTATTCCGTGCACGCCGAGCGATTGCGCGCCGCCGACCCCGATCTGATCATCACGCAGGAAGTTTGTGGCGTATGTGCGGTCGATACGACGGCGGTCGACCACGTGTTATCGGATCTACAGAGCGACCCCGAGGTGCTGGCCTTGGACGCCAACCGACTCGAGGACCTCTTCGACTGCATCGAGACTGTCGGTCGGGCGACGGGTCACGAGGCCCAGGCTCGGACGCTCGTGTCGGATTTGCGAGCCCGGCTGGGTGCAATCGAGGACCGGGTGGAGAGCCGGGAAACCACGCCAAGCGTCACCGTCATCGAGTGGATGGACCCGGTTC
>JBDGPQ010000060.1:0-725 GCA_042219595.1 Haloarculaceae archaeon | reverse complement strand
GGCACCCTGTAGCTATCCCGTGGACCGGACGCGGGACCGCCTTGACGAACTCGCGACCCGGGACGGCTGGCGGTCGCTGCCGGCCGTTCGAAGCGGTCGGGTGTATGCGATCGACGGCTCGAGTTATCTGACCCGGTGGAGCCCGCGGCTCGTGGACGGGGCCGAGCGGCTGGCGGCGATCCTCCACCCGGACCTGTATGGGGATCCGCCGGCGGACGTCGCTCGCCTGGGCGCGCCCCCTACGGCCTGAACACCTCGGCCCGCTGGTCCGTGCTGAGGCCGTAGCTCGCCTCTGCGACAGTTTCCGGCATCGGCTCCTCGGCGTAGCGTGACTGCAAACTCGCCGTGACGGCCTCCCGGACACAGGCGCGCGCGGCCCCACCGACGGCCGTCGCGCTCCCGGCGAACGCCGCCGGGTCGCCCCCCGGATCGGTGCCGGCGATGACGGCGTCGGTCGTGGTCCCGGGGAAGCCGGTTTGCGCGAGCAGCGTCGCGGCCTTCGCTTCGACGGCCACCGCGACCAGCGAAGCCAACGCGCCGTCGTCGAGGGCCCGATCGGTCCCCACGATGAGATTGACGGTGCCGGGGCCTCTGTCATTCGAGGCGCCCGTCGATTCGTCCCGCCCATCGCTCTCCGCGGCCGCCATCGGCAGGGCTGCGGGATTCGAGAGCCCGGCCGTCGCGTAGACCTCCACGGGTCCCAGCCGGGCCCCACGGAGGTGCTC
>JBDGPQ010000233.1:0-5413 GCA_042219595.1 Haloarculaceae archaeon | reverse complement strand
TCGAAGACGGACGTCGAGTCGATCATTCCCGAGGAATGGGGTGGTATGTGGTTTCTGAAAGACGCACTCGATACCGACCACCTGGGGTTTACTATCCTCGAGCTTGAGCCCGGCGGCAAAGGCAAGGAGCACGATCACGAGGGGGGACAGGAGGAAGTGTACTACGTCGTCGAGGGGTCCGTCGAGATCGATCTCGACGGCGAAACAATCCCACTCGACCAGGAGCAAGCCATCCGCCTCGACCCTAACGAGACACGCCAGATCCATAATCGCGGCGACGAGCGGGCAACGCTGGTTCTCGTCGGGGCTCCGCTTGAGTAGTCCAGTGGACGAAAGACAAACACTTAAGATAGTAGACACATGGCTGACAAACCGATCGGTAACTTCCTTCAACAGGGGGAAAGGGCAACCAGTGACGGCGCCTCCGCATAGCCAGTCGGTCGATGATGCCCTCGCCGAACACGACTGATAGCATAAGGGTCCTGTCGAGCGAGGCGGCCGAGCGTCAGTTCACGGAGCACGGCAGGAATGGGGTAGAGCGGCCCAGCGAGCGTTCCACAACGTAACGAGTTTGATTGAGCCCATCAATGTCTAGTATTTGTACTCGCTTTTCCCCTGGAGATCAGACTATGTCGCCAGACTCAACATCTTCCGATTGAACAGCCAGCCATGGTTGCCATCCCCGCGGAGTACCATGATCTCTTCCAGAAGTCCACCTTCGCCCACATCGCGACGCTCCTTCCGGACGGTCGTCCCCATGTGACGCCTGTCTGGATCGGATATGACGTCGATGCCGAGCGCCTCATCGTTAATACCGAGCGGGGCCGCCGAAAGGAGCGAAACGTCAGAGAGAACCCTGCTGTCGGAGTGAGTATGTGTGATCCCGAGGATCCCTATCGGTACCTTTCCGTACTCGGCGAGGTCGACGAGATCACTACGACAGGAGCCCGCGACCACATTGACGAACTTTCACAGCGATACGTCGGCACCGATTACCAGAATCCGATCGAAACGGAACGTGTAATCCTCAAAATTCGAGCGGATCAAATTCAGTAATCCGTAAACCGTGCGCTTGATCGCAGTGGGTAAACCACCGGAAATCGCATTTTCCCACCTCTCAGATCGTGGTGCACCTCGTGAAGAGAGCACTTTGGATGTTTAGGCCTCGTTGAAACCCGTACGGCTGATAGGTTTCAGCGCCTCTGGTGAATACACAGCGCAAATGCCTCGCTTCGCTCGGCATTTCACCGCAGACCGAACCGGTCATAACGGGTCGCACCCCGTGCGACCCTCCCCTCGATTCCCAGCGCTGGTGACGACCGGAGAAGTGTTGAGGTGGTTAATGGAGGTGCAAGGGCGTGACCCAGATGGTTAGCCACTGCTGGCTTCGTCGGCTGGCCAGTCGGGTGGTAACCGCGAGAGTGTGCTCGCGATGACGAATTCGTTCCGATCTGTGTGTTCACGAAGCCAGTTCGCGGCCTGGATGTGGGCGTCCTGCCCGTTGGGGATGAAGACGCCATCAGGTCACTGGACGACGAACGGGAGGTCCAGGACGGAGTCGAGATGTTTTCGCATCTCGTCGTAATCTTCGTCGAGAGCAACGAGTCGAATGAGCGCATCAGTCTCGATCGGAGAGCCCCATGTATGGTTTCGAGAAAGCTTCCAGACGATGCGGGCTTTCGCGTCCATCCTCACCCATCGCAGAGTTTCTGATTGACCAGACCGTTTAGCCGGTGGAGTTCAGTGACGAGTTCATCGTCCGAATTGAGCGTGTATTTCACCGGTGAGGTTCCCTCGACCACGGTAACGATGCCGAGGCGTCGGAGCAGCGGGAGGTGCGTGTGGACGGACTGTCGACTCACGCCGGCATGCTCGGCGAGCTTCGATTTGCTGAAGTTGTAGTCCGGGGCGTCCATCAGGGCGTCAATCATGTAGCCGACGGTCTCGTGTTGGGTGAGGACGCGCCAGCCACTCGGATACTCGTCCCGGAGTGCTGCCGGGTCGGTATCCGTGGGCTGCTGTCGTGACATGATTCTGTATAAGTCCCGAGGAGGTGTTAAATTCGTTGGACACTCTAACGCGTCGTTCCGTATTTTAACCCAGACGGCACTACTCATTTGCTCGCGTACTAGCTAAAAACACAGTCAGTTCCACTGTGTGAGATACACTGCGCGTCTGTGTTATGAGGTATGGAAAGCGGGAGCGCGATGGGCTTCAATTAGGGTTCTGCCGCCTCGTCACGCTCTCGTGAGTAGATAAGAACGCCTTCGATGTCGGGGTCATCGGTGAGGTTGTACGCTCGGGCGGTGGCTTCTACGAAGTGGCCACCATTGTGGCGGACACGATACTTGATCCCGGTCGGTTTGGCGGGGTCTCTCAACCGCTCGCGGAAATGGTCTTTAATCCGGTCACGGTCATCTGGGTGGACGGGGCCGAATGGGCCCATAGCTCTCACTTCCTCCGGGGTATATCCAAGGATGGACTTGACCGACCCGGACACGAACACAATATCGTGGTTCGCATCCACGACGGCGATCATATCAGTGGCTCATTCAACCACCTTCTCCAAGAACCGCCGCGTGCGGGCTGCCTCTTTCTGGGCCTGATGCCTCTCGACAGCGTTCCGAATGCGGTGGGCCAGCATCTCGTAGGTGTCACTCCCAGCACTTTTCTGAAGGTAGTCGGTCACCCCGGCTGAAATCGCTCTGGCCGCAATCTCCTCGTTCCCCTTCCCAGTGAACAGGATAAACGGCATGTCAGGCCACTCTTTTCGTATGGTCTTCAGAACCTCTAAACCCTCCATTTTCGGCATATCATAATCGCTGACGATGCAGTCGTACGCCGCGGGAGTCTCGCGGAAGCGGGCAAGGCCATCCTCCGGGTCTGTCACAGTCGTGACCGTGAGGTCGTCGCCTGTTTGTGGGAGAAACTCCGCGACCAACTCAGCAAACCCCGCATCGTCCTCGATATGTAGTACGGAGATTAGGTTTCGCCCAAATGAATCTCGAGAAGGTTCCGCTCTGCACGTTGGAGGTGTTCGGCCACTGTCGAGTCATCCAGATCGAGTTCCTCAGCGAGTTCGGCTGTCGTAATGGATCGAGGGACCTCGAAATAGCCCGAATCCCAGGCTGTCTGAATCACTTCGCGTTGTCGGTCCGTGAGATTCTCGAGCGGCCGCTCTGGACCATCATACCGCCCCAGTTTGCGAAGATCAGGCCGAACACCGTCGGCTTCATAATTGTCGATCGTCTCAGCGATAACATCTTGATCGCCGACGAGCGACAGTGTTGCCTCGTCATCGTGAACCTCCGGTTCACACGTGCCCATCAGTTCAGTCATCGGCTCGGTGATCTCATCGGAGAGCGCAGGTGCCTCGAACGCGACGAGATAGAGGTAATCCTCTTCACTGCCCGTGATACGGTCCCAATCGGTCACATACTCCAGGGAGTCGAGCTGCTCAGTGTCCAGTGATTCCTCGACACCGACCTGTACGACACTCCCGGTTCCATGACAAACCAGCTCTTCGAAGGTCGTAATACCAGCATCATAACAGAGTTCGACGAGCCTCTCGATTCCAAGTGCCTCGAAATCGGCGGCATCCATTGAAATCCGTGCCTCTCGCATAGCCACTTGTTTGACCGGTCAACAAAAATCGGTTGTGCCCAGCATACTGGGCCCAGCTCTCTGTCAGGCGCGCGCGGCGATGCTTGTGAGCATTCCGAGGACTGCGCTATCTGCATATTCGATGTCGAGCCCAGCGGCTTCCACGACCTCGAGGGGCTCCTGGGTCCACCGGCAACCGAGGGATTCGTAGTGGGCGTCAGCGCGCCACTCTTGGAACCGGGCAACCGGTCGCACATCACTCCGGCCGTGCTCCAGAAGGAGAATGCGACCGCCGGGTTTTGCCACCCGTTCCATCTCCTGAAGCGCCACCACTGGATCCGGAAAGGTGCAGGTGGAGAGGCTGGAAATCACTGTCTCGAAGCGATCGCTCGGAAAGGCGAGCGACTGGGCATCCATTTCCATGACGTGACCCGAGAGACCGGATTGCTCGAGACGATCTTCAGCGCGTTCGAGCATCTCCGGACTGATATCGACGCCAATCACCGATGCCGCGTCGGCCAAATATGGGAAATTCGATCCGGTCCCGCACGCGACGTCGAGAATTTCTCCATCGAGACCACCGAAGAGCCGCCGTCGGTACCGGCCGGTGAGGAGCCGCTCGATCGGCTCGAGTCGATGAAACCAGGCGGCCTGGTCGGCATAGGCCGCCCGGATCTCCGAGACTTCCATTGGCCGATCGCCGCCTGGATGGCTGGATTGGACATTCATGTGACTAATGCCTCCGCGATGGTCGTCGCCTCGGTGAATGGCAGCGCGACCGTCGTTGCTGGCACGGAGTCAGCCCAATTTCGGTATGCAGATGGCTCAGGAAAAGCCCGGACCCATGGACATACTGCCGCGTAGACGTCCTCATTGGAGGGGCCTGAGTCGCCCGGCGGATCGACCTCCGAATCGATGCCGAACGAGAACACAGCTGATGGCGGGTCGACAGTAACGCCAGAGCTGCCGACGGCCCTGGCTGAAATCGCTTCACCGGTAGGACTCTCAGTGCGTACATCGACGGGTTCAGCTACGGCGGCTGCGAGCACGATTGCATCGTAAAAGCATTGGAAGTGATACGTCTCACCGTTGAGCACGCCCCAATGGGGTGTCTCCTCGTCTGCATGGCATAACTCCTCGATTGCGACCACCTCTCCATCCGTATGCTGCCGGACGGCGTCGACCCAGTCTCCAAGCGTTGCCACGGGTGCTCTCCCCAGGAGTCGACCGAGGTTTGTTGCGACTTCATCGGGCAGCGCAGCCTCAAGCACCGGTGCCTGGAGCATGGAGCCGGAGGCGGAGCTGGATGAGTGATTCCGCGGTGCGATGGTGTCTGTATGATCCGTTTCGAACATTCTCGATCCACTTTGAGGGATGGCAGCAGCGCGGGTCCGGGTTATGCCCAGCAATCCGGGTATCTTTAAATTCCGTCCCGGATGGCCTAACCGCCCACCCCTCAATAACTCACGCCGTCATCATCCGTCGGCGTTGGCGTTGGAGTTGCTGTTGAGGTCGTCTGTTCCTCACGAATCGGTGTGCCGTCCGGGCCGAGAACCCACCAAATCCCCGCACTACCCTGCCCCATTGCATCGCCTGGCTCGTCATCACCGCTGTAGTAGTATAGCGGCCAGCCATTCACCGCGATTTGGGTACCACCGTCCTCCCGTTCAAAGGTCGATACCGGTGCGGAGACGTCACCGACGGTGGGAGACAGATCGGTAGTCAGCGGCGGCCACGCATTCAGACACCCCGATGTCGTACACGCGCTCATCTCCGCACCTCGTTCATCTCGGTCGAACATATACAGTGT